>JAZNJN010000001.1:0-5255 GCA_045578025.1 Faecousia sp.
GCCCGGAGGATCGGCGGATGCGATTGATTTTATTGGACATTTTTCAAAGGCGTGATATACTGCTCTCTGCGGCGCCCACGCTCTGCACGATACTGCGCGTCGTTTCCGGAGTGGATCTCCCTCAGATAATCGTAGTGATTCTGCAGGATAGATTCATTGTTTCTTGCCAGCATCATTACGGCAATAGAGGAGCAATGGTCAGCCGCGCGCTCCAGATAGGTCAGTGCTTCCATGAACACCAGACCGGAGCTGATGGAGCAGGCACCGGATTTCAGCCGCTTGGTGTGGCGGTCCCGGAGGATCATGACCATATCGTCAATGGTCTCTTCCAGAGGCTCAATGGTCTTTGCCTTCTCATTATCGTCGTCGCTGACGGCTTCCACGGTAATGGTAAGGATATCATTGACAGCATCGCAGATGATCCCCAGTTCCTTTTTCGCGCTGTCGGAGAAGGTCACGTTCTCAGCCTCCATTCGCTGAGCCAGCTCCACAAAATTGATGGCATAATCGCCTACGCGCTCAAAGCTGGGAACAGACTGCATAAGCATGTCCAACTGACGGTCTTCCTTCTCGCTTTCAATCACCTTGGAAAGGCCGATAAGGAAGTGGTCCGATGTATCAGCAAACTGATCCAGACATTCTTCATCCTCGTTGATCAGTTCCTCTTGGGATGCATCATAATCAAGCAACTGCCGGACACCGCGACCGAAGTTAATTCTTGCCAGGTTACCCATAGCCGCAACTGCCCTGGTGGCTTCACCCAGTGCCACAGCAGGAGAGATATACAACGTCTCGACCAAAGTGAGCAGCTCGGGATGAGCGGGTACTTTCTCCGGCTCGTCCTTTACTATCATCAAAGACATCTTCACCAGCTGGTTGGTAAACGGCAGCAGCAGAACACAGGTAAAGACATTGAACATAGACTGGAAGACAGCAACCACTGTGGAGTTTGCTTCCATGTGCCAGAAGGCTGCGCCAAAAACCTGAAAATGTTGCAACACACTCATAATGATCATAAATACCACTGTTCCGATGGTATTGAAGGCCATATGGACAAGTCCAGTACGGCGCGAATCCTTGTGGGTTTCGCCCACAAAACAATAGAACGCGGTAACCAAAGTAGTGCCGATATTAATACCCATGATGATGGGATAAACACCGGAGAAATCCATAGCGCCGGTGGCAGACAAAGACTGAAGCATAGCAACGGTGGCAGATGAGCTCTGTACAATGACCGTCAATACCAGACCGGCAATAATGCCCAAAACGGGAGATTCGGAGAAATTGGCGAGGATCTGCAAAAAAGCAGGAGAGTTGGCAAAGCCCTTCACCGCACCGGTCATATTCATCAGACCGATGAAGAGAATACCGAAGCCCATGGAAATATCGCCCACAGTTTTTGCTTTCTTGTTCTTGATGAACATGATCAGCACGATACCGATGACCAGTGCAATTGGAGCCAGAGTGTCTGTATCAAACAACCACAGGAAAAAATTTCCGCCGCCTTCCATAAAGGCCAGATTGGTTATCCAGGCGGTAACAGTAGTGCCGATGTTGGCACCCATAACAATCGACACAGCCTGCTTCAGCGTCAGCACGCCGGCGCCGATCAAGGCAACTGCCAGAACGATAGTAGCTGTGGAACTCTGAATAACAGCAGTGACCAGCGTGCCAGTCAGCACACCTGTGATCAAATTGCCAGAAACCTTTTCCAGAACCCGCTTCAACGCCGCACCGGAACTGTTCTTCAGGCCGTCGCCCATGACTTCAATGCCATACAGAAACATGGCAAGTCCACCAAGCATCTGCACAATTGCGGATACGATCTCCATAAAGATCCTCCTTACAAAGAATTACTGAGAATATTATACGAGATAAATTTACAGTTGTACAGGAATTTTTACAAAATTCTACTTTCCTGTGGAGCCAAATCCGCCCACTCCCCGGTCTGTATCCGAAAGCTCTGCGACCTCAATATAAGTCGGTGTCAGCACCGGTGTGATCAGCATCTGGGCTACCCGCTCTCCGTGTTCCACTGTCTGAGGCTGCTTGCTGTGATTCAGGAGCACCACCCGAATCTCGCCCCGGTAGTCGCTGTCGATGACGCCCACCTTATTGGCAGGAGCCAGTCCCCGCTTCACACCCATGCTGCTGCGGGCATAAATCAGGCCAGCGCAGCCTTTCGGCACTTCCAAGGCAATTCCCGTAGGGATCCAGGCGGTCTCCCCGGGCAGAATGGTCACCGTCTCCGGAAGACAGGCGTACAGGTCAGCGCCAGCCGCCTCGGTGCTGCCGTAAGTGGGTAAAATGGCGTTGGGCGATAGCTTTTTTACATGGATCTCGCTCATTTTCTCAATCCTTTCTCAGTTCCCTGCCAATCCTGCCAGAGAACCACTTCTCCTGTTTCCAGCGATCTGGGCACATCGATCAGCCGCTGATTTTCCGATCCCCGAAACCGCAGGCTTAAGTTCTTTTTCGCCTGTATAAAGGGCCCGTCCACCAGAACATCCAGATAGCTCAGATACTCTCTGGTGATCTCCCAAGGACCAAGCCGGCCGGCAAGGATATCCTTATCAAACAGGTATCCGGAAAACGCCCAGATGCTCTTCTCGGGATAAGCCTTCTTCACCTGCCGCAGCAGCTTTACAATGGCCGGCTGATTCTGAGGCTCGAAAGGCTCACCGCCCAAAAGGGTCAGGCCCTTGATATGGGGCGGCTTCAGCATCGCAAAAATATCGTCAATGGTCTGCTGGGTAAAGGGCGTACCGTAATCAAAATCCCACGCCACTTCGTTAAAACAGCCGGGACACCGGTGGGTACAGCCGGAAACGAACAGGCTCACCCGGACGCCGGGTCCGTTGGCGATGTCACAGTTTTTGATAGTCGCGTAATTCACTTAACTTCCTCTTTTCTGCCCAGTTTTCCAAACCACCGGAAGGTCAGCGGCCAGAGAATACCGGCGACGATGACGATGAGAAAATACCGCACCGTCCGGGCGCCCATATGACCACAGAACAGCGCATCCAGCGGGGCGCGAAGCACTTCTTTAATAAGAATCACAACGCCCAGACCCAGCACAGTTTTCAAAATCTGCGCCCACCAGACTGCCTGTGTGGGGAAATCCAGATATTTGCTGTCCACCAGATAGACAACCGCCACACCCACTAGGCATCCCAGCATGGTACAGGCATTCTTCATGCCGGATTCCAAATTGTGGGCATCCACTTCCTCAGGAGCGATAAAAAGCTCCACATAGGCAAGCAGCCCAACTGCCGCCATGAGCAAAAAGGCGATCAGGATCTTCATAGCGTTATCGTCGCCCTCCATGATGACCTTTTTCAATACCAGCACCAGAATCATAGCCATGGCAGCCGCCACCAGCACATCCTGCGGGGTATGGACACCGATGTACATTCTGGAAAAGCCCACCAAAATTGCCAGTGTCACGCAAATCACTTTCAGCCAGCCTTTTTCCGTAGTAGCGCAGATCGAGCCAAAGGTACCTACCGCAAACTGGGTATGTCCGCTGGGAAAGCTGTAGCCGGCAGCGGCTTCCCGCGCCTGCTCCAGAATGGTAAAGTTTTCGTCCTGCACCCAGGGTCTGGGGACACGGAACAGAAGCTTCATAAACTGATTGGCGATCGTACCAAGGAAACCCACCGCCATCAGAAGATAACCCTTGCGCTTATCCACGCACCAGAAAAAGACCAGCGCCAAAGCAAGGAAGGCTGTTTCTTCACCCAAGGTGGTCACAGCAAGCATGATCTCATTCAAACCGGGAACGCGGATTTTTTCAAGCAAGTATAAGAATTGCATAAGTAAACCCCCGAACAGATGTTACCGTTAGTATAGCACATCTGCCGGGGGTTTTTCTACAAAATTTTTATGAATTTCCAGTTTTTTGCCGTAGCATCACGGAAGCATGGCAAGGATCTGATTCTTCGGCTTTGCGCCCAAGGACTGAGTGACCATCTGGCCGTCTTTCATGACCACCAGCAGAGGAATGCTGGTAACCTTGAAACGCATGGCAAGCTCCGCCTGCTCATCCACATTGATCTTGCCAACCTTGATATGTTCGTTCTCCTCTGCGATCTCTTCGACGATGGGGCCTACCATCCGGCAAGGGCCGCACCAATCCGCATAGAAATCCAGAAGTACCACTTCTTTGCTTTCCAGCACTTCGGTCTTAAAGTTCTCATTCGTAATTTTCAGTACAGACATCTCTAATACCTCCTGTATTTTGTTTCTGGTACTAGGATACCCCATCGGGGAGAATATTTCCGTGACAAAGTCACGATATCATGTTTCGTTTGTCAGCTTTTGGAAGGCAACTCTTGCAGCATCCTGCTCCGCGCGCTTTTTGCTGGTGCCAACGCCCCGACCGACACACTGACCGTTGATGGTCAGCTCCACGGTAAACTGCTTATCATGGTCCGGGCCGGTCTCGTCCACCAGGACATAGGAGATGGTCTGGTTCTTCTTTTGCTGGACCAGTTCCTGTAAGGCAGTCTTATAGTCTGCATTGTTTAGCTTCGTCACCGGCACACGGGTCAGCACAAAGCGCTCTACGAACTGCTTGGCTGCCAGCATGCCGCCATCGAGAAGACAAGCCGCGATCACAGACTCCACTGCGTCCGCCAAAATGGAATCCCGGCTTCTGCCGCCGCCCTGCTCTTCGCCCTTGCCCAGAAGCAGATGCCCCCCAAGGCCGATCTGATGGGCAATCTGTGCCAATGCCCGCTCGCAGACCATATCTGCCCGCATCCGGGTGAGCTCTCCCTCGGGGCGGTCCGGGAATGTGCGGTACAGGTACTCCGCCACCAGCATGCCCAGCACGCTGTCGCCCAGAAATTCCAGACGCTCGTTGCTCATCAGGCTGTTATGCCAGCGCTCATTGGCAAAGGAAGAATGGGCAAGGGCATTTTGCAGCAGGGAAATATTGGTAAACCGGTAGCCGATGGCCTTTTCCAATTCTTTGATCATATTTGCGTCTCCTTGATCTCTGCCAGCTTGGCAAGGCCTTGCTCCAGCTCCGCAGAAATGTCCCCAGAGGCTGCGATCTGTGCCTGATGCACCGCATTGCGGAACGCCAGAGCATCAGAAGAGCCATGGGCCTTGATCACCGGCTTGCGGATGCCCAAAAACTCTGTTCCACCGATCTCCCGGTAGTCAAGCAGCTTTTTCAGCGCCTTGATATCGGACATACAAAGCAGTGCCGCCAGCTTGCTGAGGATATTCTTCTTGAACATTTTGGA
>JAZNJN010000002.1:0-14103 GCA_045578025.1 Faecousia sp.
TCCGACTTCTTGTTCACACCCCTGCGGTCCGCGATCTGGGGGATGGTGAGCCTCTCAAAATAGTACATCACCAGCGTATCGCGCTGCAGGGGGGTCAGCTCCTCCAGGATCACACGCTGAACCCGTTTGATCTGCACATCCCGGGGCAGTCGGGGTCCCAGATAACCCTCATAGAGTATATTTTTCACTGCGGTAGTACCCCCTGTCGTAGTAGTGGGCCGTCAGCTCCGCCAACTCATTCATCTGGGTGAGCATGGGGGTCAGCTCTGCGATCCGGCGCTTTAGGTGCCAGATTTCCTCCGGGTCGTCTGTTTTTTGCAATTCCTGCCGCAAAAGCCGCAGACGGGCGCGAAGCAGCGCCGCGGAGGCCTCATAATCCCGGCTCATCTGCAATAGCGTCATGACCTGTCCTCCCCGCAGCGCAGACAAAATTTACTGGGCAGATATACCGCGCCCCGACACACAGGACAGTATCCGGCGGGGTTTGTTTGCTGGGGGTCTATGTACAGGATATTTTCAATTTTCTTGCGCAATGAACATCATCCTCTCGTGCAGTTGGGAAACAACGGAAAACTGTCGAAAACGGGGAGAGGATTTTCGAGAGGAACTTCCAGTTATTCCCAGCTATTATTATACTACACAGTTTGTGTGATGTCCGTCGAAATGTGTAGAGGGCAAGATTCTGCTTTTTTTATGACGCAGGACATGCTATACTTTACCTATCCAAACAGAAAAGAGGGGATGTTTATGTTAGGGGCACGGATCGCAATGCTGCGCCGGGAAGCAGGCTTCAGTCAGGCGGAGCTGGCAAAGCACTTGGGCATCAGCGCCAGTGCAGTCGGTATGTATGAACAGGGGCGCAGGGAACCGGCGGTGGACATCCTGGTGGCTATGGCGCGGATCTTCGGGGTGTCTACGGACTATCTGCTGACAGGAAAACCCGCCGAGCCGGAGGACAGGCAGATCGCAGAGCGGGCAGTGATGCATGTGTTGGGGGATGCGGAAAAGGGTCTGGGAGGCCGCAAAAACCGTCCTTTTTCCCGACAGGAGCTGACGGTGCTGTTTGCTGCCATGCTGATGGAGCCTTGACGAAGGGCTGTTCCATGGGGTATCATGGAGAAAACAGGAGGTGCGCCCTATGGAAGATCTTAAGTTTATGGACATAGCGCTGGAGCTGGCAAAAGAAGCCGCTGCAGAGGGCGAAGTGCCGGTAGGCTGCGTGATCGTCCGAAATGGCGAGATCGTGGGCCGTGGGCGTAACCGTCGGGAAACGGGAAAGACCGCATTGGCTCACGCGGAAATCGAAGCCATAGGACAAGCCTGTGAACAGTTGGGCGGCTGGCGGCTGTGGGACTGCACCCTGTATGTCACCTTGGAGCCCTGCCCCATGTGCGCCGGTGCCATCGTCAACGCCCGGATCCCTCGGGTGGTCTACGGCGCAAGCGACAGCAAATTCGGCGCCTGCGGCTCGGTGTGCGACCTGTTTTCCATGGCGTTCAATCACCACCCGGAAGTCACTTCCGGTGTCCGGGAGGAAGAGGCCCGGGAGCTGATGCAGCAGTTTTTTCAAAATCTGAGGCTGGAACTGAAGGACAGACCCAAGTGGCGTCGGCCGAATGTAGAGAAATAGAATAATTTGGCTGCGCCCAGAGAGGACAAGCCGGATGAACCGCCAATTTCCGATGATTCCGAGGAATTTCGACATGGTATCGGGAGGTGTTTTATGGATCATCAGCGGCAGGTCCTGCGGATGGGGGCGGCAGCGATCCTTTTTGCAATTTTCCTCCGCCTGCTGGGCGGAGGTTTTTTTAATTCAATATTACAGGTGACGGACGACCCTATGGCAATGTCCTTTCTCGTGTATTTGCAGACCGGCAGGGCGGTGCGGTATCCCCAAAATGTGGGGAATCCCACCAAACCGGAGCCGACCCAGCCGACATTTCCGGAGGAGACGGAGCCGACGCAACCGGAGCAGACCCAGCCGGACCCGACCCAGCCGGTATTTTCCCAGACGGATCTTCAGGATTTGTCGGTGACCTACGGCTGCGGCTACCGCCCGGATCTGGAGAGTTTATTATATGCGCCCCTTAACTGGGACTTAACGGGGGATGCGCCCACGGTGCTCATCGTCCACACCCACGCCACGGAGGGGTATGAAAAGCAGCCATGGGAGGATTATGTGGAGGAATACGCCTACCGGACTCTGGATGACCGGTACAACATGGTTTCCATCGGCGATGAAGTGGCACGGGTACTGGAGGCAGGTGGGATAAAGGTGCTCCATGACCGGAGTTATCACGATTATCCCTCCTACAACGGCTCTTACGGCAATGCCCGGATGTCCATCGAGGACTATCTGCGGCAGTATCCCTCTATCAAAATGGTGCTGGATATCCACCGGGATGCGTCAGACGGGGCGGATGGGACGCAGCTGGTGACCGTTGGCTCGGTGGGTGGGCAGCGCTCTGCCCAGTTGATGGTGGTGGTGGGAACAGACGCCACCGGGAATTATCACCCCGACTGGCAGCAAAATCTCTCTCTGGCACTGAAGCTGGCGGCGGTGCTGGAGCAGGAGAATCCCGGAGTGACCCGGCCAGTGAATCTCCGGGGGGAGCGGTTTAATATGGACATGACCCCGGGCAGCCTGCTCATCGAGGTGGGAGGGGCGGGGAACACCCATGACGAGGCGCTCCTGGCCGCCAACGCCCTGGCCCGGGGCATCCTCGCCCTGGCAAAGGGCACGCAGTGACGATAAATGATCGTTTATATGAGCAACGGAGCGCGCAGCGCGAGCCTATCGTATTTGTTGGGCTGCCCCCGGCAGCCCGGAAATTTAGATTCGCTGCGCGACGCACCGCCCTTGTGCAAAGGGAGGTGGCTCCGCCGCAAGGCGGAGACGGAGGGATTGTCAATCCCCCAGTCACGCTGTCCGCGTGACAGCCCCCTTTACACAAGGGGGCCTTAGAAAGCTAAACGATCATTTACCTAAAGCAAATTCCACCAGGTCAGGCAGTGGCTTTCCGCGATGGCAAGGCACAGCTGGGAAAGCTGAACGCAGGTGGCGGCGTAATCCACGCTTAGTTTCGCAGCGCGGTAGATCTCCAATTCTTCAAACAGGCTGTCTAAGTTTTCCAATGGCTGGTGGCCTGTAAAGGAAGCAACGAAATGCCGGCTGCGCTCCCAGCGCTGCTTTGCACCAATCGCAAGGCGGGTGGCTTCCTCCCAGTCAGATTTTTCCGCAGCCTGAGCAGCGGCGCTGAGAGTGTCAGAAAGTTCCCGGTGCAGTCCGGGCATATACCAGCTCAGCAGCAGACTGATGGCAAGAAATACGGCAAGAACGCTGACACCAAGCCAAAGCCGCTTCATCTGCTCCCCTCCTTTTCCATCAGCACCGTGTGGCCCACGCCATCTACCGTCAGCAGCCACACCTGCTCCATAGAAAGGCGTTTTTCACGCAAATATTTTTCCACCCATTTTTCATCCTTGCCTGCGGCGAGGAGGTTCTCCCGGTACAGATAACCGTCCCCGATCACCGTCACCGGCAGGTATTGCTTTCTCGCCTGGATGCCCGCATCCCGGGCGTTGGCGGGGCGGAATTTGGGGTAAGGGAAGACGGAAAGGTTTCCGTCGGTCTCCAAAATGGCGTACTGCACCTCAGTCACATCCAGCACATCCTTCTCTCGCAGATGTCCTGTCAGCTCATCCAAAGTGATGCGGGTCTTGCGCAGACTATCCTGCAGAATGCGCCCGTTTTCGATGAGGATCACCGGTTTGCCGCAAAGAAGCCTGCGGATTTTGATACTGCGCATGGAAAGGGCGGTGAGCACCAGCTCCACCCCAAGCACCGTAAGGATCGGCACGAGCCCCGAATACAGCGGGATGCCACCATCCTGCATGGGAATGGAGGCTAAGTTCGCCACCAGCATGGTCACCACAAACTCCGACGGCTCCATTTGTCCGATCTGCCGCTTTCCCATAATGCGGATCACCGCGATCAGGATCAAATACAGAATCACGGTGCGGATGTAGGATAAGATCATAAAAACACCCCTTTTCCCGGTATCATGCTTAGTGTTGCCGGAAAATGGATGGCTATACAAAAAAAGCAAAAGCCGCAGGCGAATCCTGCGGCTTTTGCAGCAAAGAGGAGAAAAAGAATGAAGAAAACACAATGTGTCACTGTATTTTCATTATATCCGGAGAAATGTGAACAAATAAAGGGTATAAATGTTAAATTACTTTTAAGTTGTCTGTGGAAAAATGTTTTTCTGCGGCGGACAACCGCGGTTTTTGGGAAAGAGGCTTTACAGCAGGGGCTTTTTGCGGTAAAATAATCTAAAAGGAGGTGCTGACCCATGAAAGATGATAGAAGCGAGGAGCTGGCGCGACTGGAAAAGGAGCTGCTGGCAGCTATGGAAGAGCACGACGAAGAACAAGAAGAATTTGAAATCATTGACGGCGAAGAGCCGGACATTCTGGCGGATGAGCTGATCCGTGAGGTAATGGCAGAGCCGGCGTTTGAGGATCCCGACCGGATCCATGACCCGGAGGAGCCGCTGGTGTACTGCAACTACTCCAACGATTACGGTCGGGATCTGAAGGAATTCGCGGAAAACGGCGGTAAGACAAAGAAGAATAAGACTGACAAGGTGGATATGGCGCTGATGATCACTGCCAGCGCCCTGTGTCTGGGCATTATCGGCTTGCTGGCCTACTGGCTGGTGATGTATCTGTAACCATGGCTGGGGTTGTGGGGCGCTTTGCGCCGACCCCCTCCGGACGGATGCACTTAGGCAATGTGTTTGCAGCGCTGATCGCATGGCTGTCGGTGAAAAGCCGGGATGGGGAATTTGTCCTGCGGATGGAAGATCTGGACACCCAGCGAACAAGCGCAGAATTTGCCGAGGTTTTGCGGCAGGATCTAAACTGGCTGGGGCTGACCTGGGATCGGGAAACACCGCCTCAGAGCGAAAGAAGCGCCGTCTATGACCGCTATTTTGAAACACTCCGGGAAAAGGGGTTGCTGTATCCCTGCTACTGCACCCGAAGTCAGCTCCATAGTGTCAACGCCCCCCATCTTTCCGACGGCACGTATGTGTACTCCGGCACTTGCCGGAATCTGACCCCCGAGGAGCGGGCGGCATTCGGCAGGGAGGGCGCGTGGCGGCTGACAGTGCCGGACCGAGTCTGGGAATTTACCGATCTTTCGCAGGGTGTTTACCGCCAGAATCTTCAGGATGAATGCGGAGATTTTGTGGTCCGCCGGGCGGATGGGGTGTATGTGTATCAGCTTGCGGTGACGGTGGACGACGGCGAGGCAGGCGTGACAGAGGTAGTCCGGGGAAATGATCTGCTCAGCTCCGCGCCCCGGCAGATGTACCTGCAGGAATTGTTGGGCTTTGCCCACCCGGTCTACGGACATGTGCCCATGCTGGTGGCTGCCGACGGCAGACGGCTCAGCAAGCGGGACAAGGATCTGGACTTAAGCGCATTGCGGCAGAAAATGCAGCCTCAAATGCTGCTGGGCATGCTTGCCCACGCGGCGGGTCTTATCGATACCTTAGAGCCGGTATCTGCCAAAGAATTGGCTGGTCAGTTCCGCTGGGAGGACCTGAAGCGGGAGGATATCCGGCTTGAATTTGGTAATTTTTAACAAAAATACAAAACACCTGTTGATTTATCCTGTGCTGATGGTATAATAACCGGACAGCACAAAAGCAATGGAGGTTGTTTTATGGCGAAAAAACCGGTTCTGGTGGTCATGGCTGCCGGCATGGGAAGCCGTTACGGCGGACTGAAACAGATCGATCCTGTGGGTGAGTGCGGCGAGGCGATTCTGGACTACTCCTTGTATGATGCTCATGAGGCAGGCTTTGAGACTGCTGTGATTATTATCAAAGAAGCCATCCGGGAGGATTTTATGGCCACCGTTGGCAAGCGGCTGGAGAAATGTCCCATGGAGATCCGCTATGCCTATCAGGAGCTGGATAACATGCCTGCCGGCTACAACGTTCCTCCGGAGCGCACCAAGCCTTGGGGGACTTGCCATGCGGTGCTTTGCGCCAAGGATGCCATCGGAGATGCGCCCTTTGCGGTGATCAATGCCGATGATTATTACGGAAAATCCGCCTACCGGGTGATTTATAACAAGCTGGTGGACGCCAGTAAGCCGTATCACTATTGCATGGTGGGTTATCTGCTGGGCAATACGGTAACGGAAAACGGCAGTGTGGCCCGAGGTGTCTGCGAAACGGACGGCACAGGCTGCTTGACGGAGATCGTAGAGCGCACCCGCATCGAAAAGCGCTCTGGCGGCATCGCCTACACCGAGGACGGAGAAAACTGGACACAGTTGCCGGAAAGCACACTGGTCTCCATGAATATGTGGGGCTTTACCCCTGATTTCCTCACAGAGCTGGAACGCAGATTCCCGGTGTTTCTGGATAAGGCGCTGGTGGAGAATCCCGGGAAGGCGGAGTTTTTCCTGCCGCTGGCTATTGAAGCATTGCTGGCAGAGGGGAAAGCGGAGGTTCGGGTGCTGGAGTCCCCGGATAAGTGGTACGGCGTCACCTACGCGGCGGACAAGCCTCAGGTGGTGGCGGCGCTGCGGGAAAAGACCCAGCAGGGTCTGTACCCGGAAGGACTTTGGAAGTAAAAAGCAAAACGCGCGGCATACGCCGCGCGTTTTTTGTAAGATAAATGATCGTTTATATGCGTAATGGAGCGCGAAGCGCGGGCCTATCGTATTTGTTGGGCTGCCCCCGGCAGCCCGGAAATTTAGATTCGCTGCGCGGAGCACCACCCCCTTTGCACAAGGGGGGCCTTAGAAAGCTAAACGACCATTTACCGATGTATGGCATCTTGAGAAATGGGTCGAAATGTGCTATACTGGCGAAAAGAAAGGAGGCAGAGCATGAAAAAACTTGCGATTATTCTGGTGGTGCTGCTGCTCTTGTGCGGTTGTGCTGCGCCGGAAGCTCCCATTGTTACCACAGAGCCTCCTTATACCCTGCCTCCAAGTCCCTATGTACCGGAGGATTTCGTCTACGCCGGGGATTACCTTTCCTGCGCCGCCGGGGAAACGGTGATGGGCATCGATGTGTCTTCTCACCAGGGGGGAATCGACTGGCAGGAGGTGGCGAAATCCGGGGTGAAGTTTGCCTTTATTCGGCTGGGTTACCGGGGATATGATTCCGGTACGCTCAATACGGATGAATACGCCCAGAGAAACCTCAATGCCGCCCGGAATGCGGGCATCAAAATCGGCGCCTATTTCTTTTCTCAAGCGGTGACGGTGGAGGAAGCGGAGGAAGAGGCGCGGTATGCAGTGGAGATTTTAAACAAGCTGTCGCTGGATCTGCCGCTGGTATATGACTGGGAATATGTCAGCAACACCGCCCGAACAGCCAATGTAGACCGCCGAATGCTTACGGATTGCACCCTTGCGTTCTGTGATGTGGCGGAAAAAGCGGGGTACGAGCCTATGGTGTACTTCAATTCCTCCCAGATCAAGGATCTGCTTTACGGCGAGGAGCTGGAGCACTACCCTTGGTGGCTTGCCAAGTATGACCCTGCCATGGCGTTTCCCTGCCGGGTGGATCTGTGGCAGTATACCAATCAGGGAAGTGTGCCCGGTATTCAAGGAAATGTGGATATCAACCTCATGTTCACGGAGTATGGACTGGGGAGGGAAGTGTTTGGGCAAGCGGCACCGTAATTGCAGCGGTTATGGATGTTCGCCAACAATCCTACGGACTGCCGTCGAACGTCCATGGATTCTCCCACGGCCTAAAAAGTGTCCACCGGACACTTTTTGCCCTCCCTACGGTCGGGCCGGCCTTTCGAATCCCATCTATTATGGGGTGGATAATGGGATTCGTTTGCATTTTTGCCCGGAGGGCAAAAATTAAGGTGTCGCCGTCGTCCAGCCGCCGGCGAGCAACAGTCCACCGGACTGTTGCATTTAGACCATTCGAATCCCATCAACAGATAAAAAGAAAGGATACCCAAACGGGTATCCTTTCTTTTTAAGGGGTGGATAATGGGATTCGAACCCCCGACCTTCAGAGCCACAATCTGACGCGCTATCCAACTGTGCTATATCCACCATGTATTAAGTAGAAAGATGAAAGAAAAAAGTTGAAAGTTGTTTTCATCTTTCCACTTTCCACTTTACACTGCCGACCGCGGGGAGGTTTGGCACGCCAGAAGGGACTCGAACCCCTGACCTACTGCTTAGAAGGCAGTTGCTCTATCCAGCTGAGCTACTGGCGCATTTAGTATGGAGCGGGTGACGGGAATCGGACCCGCGTATCCAGCTTGGAAGGCTGGTGTTCTACCATTGAACTACACCCGCATAACCGGACACGGCTGTTTCAGCCATAGAATCTTAGCATAGGAATGCTATCTTGTCAAGGCTTATTTTTCAGCAGTTCCGGGATTTTCTCATAAATCACATCTGCCACCGCGCCTTCGGCACAGGGACAGACAGTCTGAAAGCGGTTAGCAATCGCACCATCCGACGGGCAGAAGGCATAGTCTGCCCCCTCCATCATGGAAAGATCGTTGTGGGAATCCCCCACACAGACCAGAATTTTTCTGCCCAGATCCTTCTGCAATAGCCGGGCGGCGTTGAGCTTGGAGCAGCCCTTGGCGTGGATGTCCAGAATTCTGGGGCAGGCGCGGAAGCCGTCCACCTTATCACCGTAGCGCGCATTTACATACTCCGTCAGCTCCGCGAAGATCTCCATATCCTCCTCAGTTGCCTGATACATGGATGCCACGGTGCAGTCCCGGAATTCGCCGTTGATGGCCACCTTGATAAAGGGCATGGGGATGTCATCGGGGGTCACATAGCCAAAAGCGCAGTTGTTATGCCGGCAGTAGCCTTCCCAACCCTCGTTTTTCCGGAGCATATAGTGGCCGTGTTCGCCCTGCACTTCCAGATTCAGCATAGGGAAGTGTTCAATGATGTCCAAAAGGAAGGTCTTCGGGTCCACATCGATGGCCTGGCAGCGCTTGAAAACACCGGTATCCGCATCATAGTCGGCACTGCCGTTATACAGCAGCAGCGGCGCATTCACCGGCACTTTGCCGATCACATTATTTGCAGACATGGGAACGCTGCGGCCTGTATTGACGGTGAAAATGCCGCCGTTATCCATAAAATACCGAATCGCCTCCAGATTCCGCTCCGGGATGGTAGAGTCCGGGGCGGTGAGGGTGCGGTCGTAATCTACAGTCAGCAAAACATCGCTGTACAGTGCCATTTAGGTCATCCTTTCCAGTTTGTCCAAAACTGTCTGAAAATACTCGGGAATGGGCGCGAAAACCATGACGGGCCGCTGGTCCCGGGGGTGGCGGAAGCAGAGCGCCCCTGCGTGGAGGCACTGGCTATCCTGCCCCAGCTCCGGCTTTTTGTGTCCGTAGACGGTGTCACCCAGAATGGGGTGGCCGATGTGCGCCATATGGACGCGGATCTGGTGGGTCCTGCCGGTCTCCAGACGGCAACGGACATGGGTATATCCCCGATAACGAGCCACCACTTCCCAGTGGGTCACCGCCTCCTTGGAGTTCCGGTGGGTGACGCACATTTTCTTCCGGTCTGTGGGATGCCGCCCGATGGGGGCATTGACTGTGCCGCTGTCCTCCCGGAAAGAGCCGCAGACGATGGCTTCGTAAGTCCGGGCCATGGTATGATCCTTTAATTGGGAGGCTAAGATCCGGTGGGCAAAGTCATTTTTCGCCACAGCCAAGAGTCCTGAGGTGTCCTTGTCGATCCGGTGGACGATGCCGGGGCGCAATTCCCCGTTGATGCCGGAAAGGCTGTCGCCCATGACATACAGAAGACCGTTGACAAGGGTATCGTCCTGATGCCCGGCAGCCGGGTGGACCACCAGACCCTTGGGCTTGTTGATCACCAGCACATCCTCGTCCTCGTAGACGATGTCCAGCGCCATCTCCTTGGGGGCGATGTCCACTTCTTTGGGCTCGGGGATGGTAAAAATGATCTCGTCGCCCATATTCAGTTTGTCATTTTTCTTTCCCGGCTTGCCGTTTCGCAGCACGCAGCCGTCCTCCAGAAGCTTCTGGGCGGCAGACCGGGTCAAATCCTGCACACTGCGGGCAAGGAACGCATCCAGCCGCTCGCCGGGAAGATCAGCAAACAAGGTCATTTTTTCTCGTCCTTCCAGAAGGCTTTGTTAAAGAACAGCAGAGAGACCACCAGTGCGATGCCACCGCAGGTGATGAAGCAGTCTGCCACATTGAACACAGGGAACTCCATGAACTGGGTCTCGATCATATCCACCACATAGCCAAGCCGCACCCGGTCGATCATGTTACCTAAGCCGCCGCCGTAGACCGCGGCGATCATCACCCGCTCAAAGGTGGTAAAGGGCATAGGCTTTTTGAAGTATTCCCACAGAATCAGTGCGGTAAAAACAAGGAACACCAACGCGAACAGCCACTGCTGACCTTCAAAAGAGGAAAAGGCCGCGCCGGTGTTTTGCACATAGGTAAACTGAAGAAAGCCGGGCAGGAAAGGTACGTCGGCATAGAGGGGAATATTCGCAACCACCAGAAACTTGGTCAGCTGATCCGCCGCCACAATGCCCAGTGAGAATAATGCCAGATACAAAAACCGCATGGAAAAACCTCCTTTGATGCCCGTTGATTTCGTTTTTCATCATACCATGCCCCGGAGCGATTGTCAAACCGGGCAAATGGATAAAAAAACCGCCCCGGGTATTCCCGGGACGATGCTCGAAGAGCCGCGTTTGTTATGCCAGAAACCGGCTGATCTGCTGGCGGAAGCGATGGATACCGTCGCCGTCGCAGTCGCACAAAACCTTCAGCGGGCGGGAGTAATCCAAACTCACCATGCCGATGAAGCTCTTGGCGTTGACCAGCTGGGCGTCGTTGCCTACCATGACCTGAAAAGGCTGAACAGTAGCCTTGGCAACAAATTCTCTAATCTCGCCAAAGGACTGGATGGCAATTTTGAATTCCCGCATTGGTTACCCCCTGGTGCTGTACAAATTTCAAAATATCGTGTATAATAGACCCGTTTTCTGAATCTAACATGATTATACAGGAAAAATTTATGGATTTCAATTGATGATTTGGACGATTCTTACAAATCAAACGAACTGATTTTGGTGAAAATGATATGAAAATTGGCTTTTATACCCTGGGGTGCAAGACAAATCAATATGAAACCCAAGCGATGGAGCAGCTTTTTGCCGCCTTGGGTCATACCGTTGCGCCCTTTGAGGAAGTTTGCGACGGCTATGTGATCAATACCTGCTCCGTCACCGCGGTGGCGGACAAGAAAAACCGGGCGGTGATCCGCCGCTGCCGGCGAGAAAATCCCGATGCTGTCATCGGTGTCTGCGGCTGCTATACCCAGCACGATGCCGACGCGGTGCGCGCTCTTGGTGTGGATGTGCTGGGCGGCAGCGGAAGGCGGCAGGAGTTTGTAGAGAATATGCTCAGCGCCATGCATGAGCGCAGCCAGAAAGAAGACCTTGATAACGCCCTGCGCCGCCGGGAATTTGAGGTGCTGCCTGCCGGCGGTCTTTCGGAACGGACGAGAGCTATGCTGAAGGTGCAGGACGGCTGCGTGAATTTCTGCTCCTACTGCATCATTCCCTATACCCGCGGGCCGGTGCGTTCTGCGCCCCTTGACTTGGCGGTGGCCCAGGCGAAGGAGTTGGCGGAAAAGGGCTACAAAGAGATCGTCATCACCGGTATCGAGATCGCCTCCTGGGGCGCTGACCTGCCGGGCAGGCCTGCCATGAGGTCAATGGTGGCGGCGGTCTGCGCCGCTGTGCCGGGTATCCGGGTGCGGCTGGGAAGCTTAGAGCCCCGGGTCATTACCAAGGAGTTTTGCGAGGAAATGACAAAATATCCCAACCTCTGCCCCCAGTTCCATCTGTCCATGCAAAGCGGCTGCGATACGGTGCTGGCGCGGATGAAGCGGAAGTATAGCACAGAGCGGTACTACGAAAGCGTGGCGCTTTTGCGGGAGTATTTCCCCGGCTGCGCCATCACAACGGATATGATCGTCGCCTTCCCCGGGGAAACGGAAGAGGAATTTATGGAGAGCCTTGCTTTTATTCAGAAGTGCGGCTTCGGGGATATGCACATTTTCCCCTATTCCCGCCGCCCCGGCACCCCGGCGGACAAGATGCCCGGTCAGCATGATAACGCTACAAAAGAGGCACGGAGCAAGGCAGCCATCGCCATTGCAAAGGAGATGAACCTTAAGTACCGGGAAAGCCTTATCGGCACGGTGCAGGAGGTGCTGTTCGAGGAGATGGACGGCAAATATTTTACCGGTCACGCACCCAACTATGTAAAGGTGTATGCCACCGGCGAGGACTTGCACAACTGTGTGCGGCAGGTGAAGATCACCGCCGTCTACAAGGACGGCGTCACCAGCGAGATTGTCGGATAAATGATCGTTTAGCTTTCTAAGGCCCCCTTGTGCAAGGGGGGTGGTGCTCCGCGCAGCGGATTCAAATCCATCGCTTGCCAGTGGCAAGCGCACATTCACAAAACTGTCACGCGGACAGCGTGACTGGGGGATTGACAATCCCTCCGCCCCCGCCTTGCGGCGGAACCACCTCCCTTTGCACAAGGGAGGCTCGCGCTTCGCGCTCCGTTGCTCACATAAACGTTCATTTACTTTATTAACATTACATCCATCTTGGATTCTAAGCACAGCGCTTCTCCTGTGATGGGATGGGTAAATTCCAGCCGTTTGGCACAGAGCATCTGGCTTTCCAGTCCCAGCTTTTCCGATGCCGTTTTGCTGTCTTCGCTGCCGTATTGGGGGTCGCCCAGAATGGGGTAACCCATATGCGCGCAGTGTACCCGCAGCTGATGGGTACGCCCGGTGATCGGAGAAAGTGCCAGCTGGCAAAATGCTCCCCTTTCCAACACACGGAACTCTGTCAGTGAGGGTTTTCCCTCCGGGCTGACATAGCGCAGCAAACTGGGCAGCTCCCTTCTTGCGATGGGCGCGTCAATTTGTCCCGCGTCCACCTTAGGACCGCCAAAAGTCAGCGCATGGTAGGTCTTCCGCAGCTGTGCTGCTTGCATCAGCGCATGGGCATAGGCATTTTTTGCCAGCAGCGTGATCCCAAAGGTATCCCGATCCAGCCGGGTCACAGGGTGAAACGCCGACTGCTGCCCGGTTTTTTGATAATAACCTGCCACCAGATTGGCGAGCGTGCCGTCATTGCAGCTGCGGGAGGGATGGATCAGCATCCCGGCAGGCTTATCCACCGCCAAAAGATGGTCATCCTCGTAAATAATGGTGAGTTCTCCATCCTCTGCCGGGTACTCAGGCTTCGGCTCACTGAGATCCACGGTGATCACATCGCCGAGCTTCACGGCATAGTCGGCATGCTGAGGCGATCCGTTGACCAGGATGCCATCCTGCCATTTCCGCTTGTTCATCAGACCGGCGGACATTTTCATCTCCTCCCGCAGGAAAGAAGACAGTCTTCCCTCCCGGGTGGCAATATGCTTCAGCTCCATGGGATCGCCTCCTTGTTTTGCAAAAAGACCCTGCTTTTACAGCAGGGTCTTTTAAGATGCTTAGTTCAGAGCAGCCTTAGCCTTCTCCACGATCGCAGCGAAAGCAGCGGAATCCTGGATAGCCATCTCGGACAGGCTCTTGCGGTTCAGCTCGATGCCGGCCTTCTTCACGCCGTTCATGAAGCGGGAGTAGTTCAGACCGTAGGGAGCGACAGCAGCGCTCAGACGGGTGATCCACAGGCGGCGGTAGTCACGCTTCTTCAGCTTACGGCCGACGAAAGCGTAGTTGCCGGACTTCATGACCTGCTGTTTGGCCATCTTAAAGTGCTTAGACTTAGAACCCCAGTAGCCCTTGGCCAGCTTCAGGGTAGCATTTCTTCTCTTGCGCGTCATCATTGCGCCTTTAACTCTTGCCATTTTTCAGTATCCTCCTTCTGCTTCTTACTTGTAAGGAATCATTTCCTTGATGGCGCTGACATTGGTCTGGTCAGCGTAAGCGGTAGCGCGCAGATGGCGGGTACGCTTGGTGGTCTTCTTGGTCAGGATGTGGCTCTT
>JAZNJN010000003.1:0-3372 GCA_045578025.1 Faecousia sp.
CAGTCACCCACAAAGGTGATCACAAACCGCTCCTCCGCCGGCTCGGTGGGGAGGGTGGTGGGCTGCGTTTCCGGCAAGGTGGCCGGCACGGTCTCCGGGGCGGTGGAAGGGATCTGAAGCACTTCCCCGGTGGGCTCCGGGAGGGTCTGCGCAGGGGGCGCTTTGGGGACGATGGCACAGCCGGCCAGCACCCATTCCATCGCTGCCGACAGGAGCCGGGTCAGACGTTTCATAATTTCCCTTCCTTTCTGTTTCTTTGGGAAGAGCCGGGCTTAGCCCTGCTCCATGGCGCGCTTCTTCATCAGATTGCGCATCCGGATGCCGTGATCCAGCTCCCGCTTGCGGATGCGAAGGGTCTTGGGGGTGCATTCCAGCAGCTCATCGTCTGCCAAAAATTCCAGACACTGCTCCAGAGAATAGTTCTTGGGGGACACCAGCCGCAGCGCCTCGTCAGAGCCGGAGGCCCGCATATTGGTCAGCTGCTTTTTCTTGCAGACGTTGACCGTCATATCCTCATTTCGACTGCAAATGCCAACCACCATACCGGCATACACCGGTGTGCCGGCGCCGATGAACAGTGCGCCCCGCTCCTGGGCGGCATGGAGGCCGTAGGTCACCGCCTCGCCGGTCTCAAATGCGATCAGAGAGCCAGTGAGCCGGCGCTCGATTTCGCCCTTCATGGGGGCGTAGGAGTGGAGCACGCTGGACATGATGCCCTCGCCCCGGGTATCGGTCAAAAACTCGCTGCGGTAGCCAAAGAGGCCGCGGGAGGGCACTAAGAACTCCAGGCGGTAACGGCTGCCCATGGGAGTCATGGAAATCAAGTCGCCCTTGCGGCGGCCCATCTTCTCAATGACCGCGCCCATGCATTCCTCCGGAACGTCCGCAACCATTCTTTCGATAGGCTCGCAGAGCTTGCCGTCGATGGTCTTGGTGAGCACTCTGGGGGTGGAAACGGAGAACTCAAAGCCTTCCCGGCGCATAGTCTCCATCAAAATGGACAGGTGCATTTCTCCACGGCCTGCCACATTGAAAGCATCGGTGCTGGCCTCGGTGACATGGAGCGACACATCCTTCAGAAGCTCCTTTTCCAGCCGGTCACGAAGATTCCGGGAGGTGACAAACTTGCCCTCACGGCCGGCAAAGGGAGAATCGTTGACCGCAAAGGTCATTTCGATGGTGGGATCACTGATTTTCACGAAAGGCAGGGGCTCGACGCAGTCGGGAGCGCAGAGGGTTCTGCCGATGGTGATATCCGCCATACCGGACAGCGCCACGATCTCGCCGGCAGAAGCCTGCTGAATGGGTGCTTTCCCCAGACCGTCGTAGGCGTAGAGGGCAACGACCTTGCCCTTTTGCTTGATTTCCTCGTTGTGGTAATCGCAGATGATGACTTCCTGATTGACTTTGATGGTACCCCGCTCCACTCTGCCCACGGCAATTCTGCCTACATACTCATTGTAGTCGATGGAAGAGACCAGCAGCTGCAAAGGCGCATTTTCATCACCCTCGGGGGCGGGGATATAATTTACAATGGTCTCAAACAGGGGAATCAGATCGGTACCTGCTTCGTCTGGGCCATAGCTGGCAGTACCCTGCCGTCCGGAGCAGAAGACCGTGGGGGAATTGAACTGCTCATCGGTGGCATCCAGATCTAAAAGAAGCTCCAGCACCTCGTCCATGACCTCATGGACCCGGGCATCGGGCTTGTCCACCTTGTTCACCGCCACGATGACCTTATGGCCCAGCTCCAGAGCCTTGCCCAGCACGAAACGGGTCTGGGGCATGGGGCCCTCTGCTGCGTCAACCAGCAAAATGACGCCGTTGACCATCTTGAGGATCCGCTCCACCTCGCCGCCAAAGTCGGCGTGGACGGTGGTATCCACGATGTTGATCTTGGTGTCCTTATAGTAAATGGAAGTATTCTTCGCCAGAATGGTGATGCCCCGCTCCTTCTCCAGATCGCCGGAGTCCATCACTCGCTCAGTAGTCGCTTGGTTTTCCCGGTAGATACCGCCCTGCTTCAGCATCTCGTCAACCAATGTGGTTTTACCGTGGTCGACGTGGGCGATAATGGCAATATTTCGGATTTTTTCCTGTGCTGCCATCCGTCTACAACTCCTTTTTTCTTAAAATCTCTTAACTTAAAGAATATAGCACACCTAAATTACGATTGCAATCTTTTTTATCCGTGCTGTGGAAAGAATTTTATCTTTTTTATATGGTATACCGTCAAAAAATCCTTGTTTTTTACACGGAAATGTGATAAAATTTACGGTGAGAAAATATTGATTTTTTATTGGTCTTTTGTCTGAAAAAAAGGAAAAAAACCAACGAAAGGAGCCTTCCTATGTATTCATCCGCCTATGTCTGGGCGAAGGTCCTGAGCTATCTGGAGGAGCAGCTGACGGCTGTTACCGTATCTACCTGGTTTAACGATGTGGAAGTGGTGGAGCTGAGCGAGGAACAGCTGATTTTGTACGTTCCCGACGAATTCCGCCAGGAATATATCCGCAACCGCCTGGCACCTTACATTGAAGAAGCCATGGTGGAGATTTTCCAGTCCAATGCCAAAGTGGTGGTATTCGACGCAGTGGAGACGGAAGCCTACCGCACAAAGGGTGACAGCACAGCCTCCATGGACTTTAATCCCCAGTTCAATTTTGAAAATTTCGTGGTGGGCCCTTCTAACCGGATGGCCCACAGCGCCGCAATTGCCGTTTCCAACACCCCGGGTCAGGTCTATAACCCCCTGTTCCTCTACGGCCCTCCCGGCGTGGGTAAGACTCACCTGCTGTACGCCATCGCCAACGGTATCCGCAAGAAGAATCCCGAGGCGAAGATCGTGTACATCAAGGGCGACGAATTTACCAATGAGCTGATCGCCGCCATCCAGAGCGGTAAGAATATCGAATTTCGGAGCAAGTACCGGGAGGCAGACCTCTTCTTAATCGATGATATCCAATTCATTGCCGGTAAAGAGTCTACCCAAGAGGAATTTTTCCATACATTCAACAAGCTCTACGAGGAGCATAAGCAGATCGTCATGACCTCCGACCGGAAGCCCGACGATATGCTGACTCTGGAGGACCGGTTAAAATCCCGTTTCCAGTGGGGTCTGATCATTGACATCCAGCCCCCGGATTACGAGACCCGTATGGCGATCCTTAAAAACAAGGCAAACCACCTGGGTCTGGATCTTGACGACGATGTGTGCAACTACATTGCCATCAACATCGTCAATAATGTCCGGGCCATCGAGGGCACGGTAAAGAAGATCCTTGCCTACCGGGACCTCAATAATATGCCCCTGGATCTGAACAACATCTCCCGGGCGGTGGACGATATGTTCAAATCCGAAGGCACTGTGCT
>JAZNJN010000004.1:0-6888 GCA_045578025.1 Faecousia sp.
TACGCTTCCGTGGCCGCGAAATGGCACATACCAACCTGGGTGAAAAGCTCTTGATCGATTTTGCAGATGCCTGCGCTGAGATCGCGAACATGGAGAAGAACCCCAAGCTGGAAGGTCGCTTCATGGCGATGTTCCTCACCCCCAAGGACAGCAAGTAAAAATAGACGTAATATACGGAAGGAGAAACCTGCTATGCCCAAGCTGAAGACCCATAGTGGTGCAAAGAAGAGATTCAACCTGACCGCCAACGGTAAGGTTAAGAGAGCTCGTGCTTTCAAGAGCCACATCCTGACCAAGAAGACCACCAAGCGTACCCGCCATCTGCGCGCTACCGCTTACGCTGACCAAGTCGGAGGCCAAGCGGTCTTAGGAAGACAAACTGGTAAGACAACTCCTTGGCTCACAGAACGACATGGCTACGATCCGACTTGTCAGCGTAAGCGGTAGCGCGCAGATGGCGGGTACGCTTGGTGGTCTTCTTAGTGAGGATGTGGCTCTTGTAAGCGTGAGCTCTCTTAACCTTACCGGTCTTGGTCAGGTTGAATCTCTTCTTGGCACCGCTATGGGTCTTCAGCTTGGGCATAGTAGGTTCTCCTTCCGTATCTTTCGTATTTGTAACTTATTTATTGTTCTTGGGGGTAAGGAACATCGCCATGAAGCGGCCTTCCAGCTTGGGATTCTTCTCCATGTTGGCAATTTCCGAGCAGCTTTCCGCAAAATCCATCAGCAGCTTCTCACCCAGGTTGGTATGTGCCATCTCACGGCCGCGGAAGCGGACGCTGACCTTGACACGGTTGCCGTCGCCCAGGAACTTGAGGGCGGCTTTAACCTTGGTGTTAAAGTCGTTGGTGTCGATGCTGGGGCTCATGCGGATCTCCTTGATCTCCACCACCTTCTGGTTCTTCCGGGCATCCTTCTCCCGCTTCTTTTGATCGTAGCAGAATTTCGAATAGTCCATGATCTTACAGACGGGGGGTACAGCATTGGGAGAGATCTTCACCAGATCCAGTCCCTGCTCTTCTGCCATGGCGTTTGCCTCAGCAGCGGACAGAATACCCAGCTGGGCACCGTCGGCACCGATCAGACGAATCTCCTTATCCCGGATCTCCTCATTGAGCTGATGATCTAACTTTGCGATGGTAAGCACCTCCAAATTTACAACAAAAAAGCGGATGCCAAAGCATCCGCATACTCGCACAGAAATCCTCTAGGGGAATGTGGAATATTAACCGTTTCGCTTACGCAGACGGTGAGGCGGATGTTCAGCCTTCTTTATTACCTGTGCATTTTATCACACAGTTTTCCCCTTGTCAAGGGTCTTTTTCACAAAAATTCAGAATATCTTGCGGGTAATATGGGGAATATCTATTCATCCGTGACCATGGTTCCCGGGCCGGGTCGGAAAGAAGACAGCACCTGAATCGGTACGCGGTACGCCTTTCCCCACTCCACACACTTATCATGGAGCACCTGGGCACCACCCCGGGCGAGAGCCAGCATTTCATCGTAACTAATGACGGGATATTTTACCGCATCGGCGTGCAGACGGGGATCTTTATCGTACACCCCATCCACATCGGTATAGATCCGGCAGATATCTGCCTTTAGCAGCGCCGCCAGCGCTACCGCTGTGGTATCCGAGCCGCCCCGACCCAAGGTGGTGATGTCCCCGGCCCCATTGATCCCTTGGAAACCCGCCACCACCACGATCTTTCCCTTTTGCAACTCCCGGTCAATCCGGTCACCGGTCAGTGTTTTGATTTGGGCATTTCCGTACACATCATCGGTGGCGATCCCCGCCTGCCAACCGGCCAGACTGACCGCGTCACAGCCCAGTGTGCCCAAAGCCATGGCCATCAGGGCAGCGGACATCTGCTCCCCTGCAGTAATGTATGCATCCATCTCTCTGTCATTCCTGCCGGCAGCAAAAACTTGGGCTTTTTCTATCAGCTGATCCGTGGTATGCCCCTGGGCGGATACCACCACGACCACCTGATTGCCCTGACGCTGAAGCTCAGCTGCCCGCCCGGCAGCAGTAAGGATTCTTTCATAGTCCATCAGCGATGTGCCGCCAAATTTCAGCACGATCCGCATAAACTTCACCTCCGCACCATTCTACACCAAGGGGCGACAATTTGTGCAAAAACCGCCCTGCATACGCAGGGCGGCAAAGGACATTTTAACCGGCAAGAACTTCTGCCTTGATCACGCCGGGGGCAGAGCCCAGCCGATGGAGCAGCTCCTCCAGGGGAATAGAAACATTTGTGGTTTCCGCACTGATGGTGACCAGCGCGCAGCCGTTGCTGGGGATGATGGAATTGATGGTCAGAATATTCGCCTTCTGCTCGGTAAAGGCCATCAGCATGGAAGAAAGCACACCGGGCTCATCATGGAGCAGGAACTGGAAGGTAATGATCCGGCCCGTCATCATGTTCTGGAAAGGAAGAATGGCGTCCCGGTACTTATAAAAGGCGCTGCGGCTGATGCCGGTCAGCTTGGTGGCATCATTGACCGTGGCTGCCTGTCCGGTGGAAAGAAGCCGCTTGGTTTCCGCTACCTTCAGGAACACCTCCGGCAGCGCCGATGCTTCCACAATGTAATACTTGGGCTTGCTGCTCATGGAATTTCCTCCCAACTGTCAGCCTTTGCATATTTTACCATTATTTTCAGGCTGGTGATGGGATTATTGTAGCATATATATAAAAAAAAGCAACCCCATTTCAGTCTGCGCCCCCGGAAAGGAGTCAATTATGTCCTCATCTCCCTTAAAAAAGATCGGCATTGCCGCGGCAGTCTTCGCTGCAGTCTGGCTGTTCAGTCGCTATCTGCTGCCCATCGCGCTCCCATTTCTTTTAGCGCTGCTGCTGGCGCTGGCAGCCGAGCCTTTGGTGAATGTCCTGCACCGCAGACTCCACCTGCCCCGGGCCCTTGCCTCCGGGATCGGTGTTGTGATCTCATTGCTGGTTGCCGTACTTTTTGTGCTGACTCTGGGGGCGCTGCTGCTGCGGCAGCTGCGTTCCCTTGCCGGAGCGTTGCCAAACTTGGGGGAAACCGCGCTGGCAGGACTGCGGTCTCTGGAAGACTTTTTGCTCCGGCTGGCTTCCAAAGCACCGGATACCGTCAGCCCCATTCTCACAAACCGTGTACAGGGCGCTTTCTCCAACGGTACAGAGGTCATCAATCAAGTCCTCTCCCGCGTTTTCTCCCTTGCATCGGGCATCTTAACGCGAATCCCCGACAGCGCCTTCGGCTTCGGCACTTGGATCCTCGCCTCCTTTATGACCTCCACAAAGCTGCCCCAGATCCGTCTTTTGCTAAAAAACAAGCTGCCCCAAAGCTGGCGGGAGCGATACCTACCTGCCTTTCGGCGGCTAAAGCAAAACCTGTCCGGCTGGCTGTTTGCCCAGTTAAAGCTCACCAGTATTACTTTCTTGATTCTCTGTGCAGGATTCCTTCTCCTGCGAATCACGTATGCGCCACTTTGGGCATTGCTGATCTGTTTTGTGGACGCCCTTCCCATTTTGGGTACAGGCACTGTGCTGATTCCATGGAGCCTTGTATGCTTTTTGCAGGGGGATGCCGTCCGGGCGCTGGGTCTGCTGGGCACTTACACCGCCGCCGCCCTTTTGCGCTCGGTGCTGGAGCCACGGCTTGTGGGCAAACAGCTGGGACTTGATCCTCTGGTGACACTGTTTGCCATGTACGCCGGCTACCGGCTCTGGGGTATCCTGGGAATGATCTGCTCTCCCCTCCTCGCTGTCACCGTCACTCAGATGCTCGCACTCCCAAAGGAAGGGAAATGATCGTTTATGCGAGCAATGGAGCGCAAAGCGCGAGCCTCCCTTGTGCAAAGGGAGGTGGCTCCGCCGTAAGGCGGAGACGGAGGGATTGTCAATCCCCCAGTCAGCTCCGCTGACAGCCCCCTTTACACAAGGGGGCCTTAGAACGATAAACGATCATTTATCTTCCCAATTTATACAAAAATCCATTCTCCCTATTGTGCATCCGGCAATATTTTGTTATAATATTGAGAAAAGTTATAATGGATGTGTATTGCTTTGAAGTATGGAGTTTGGAATGTACAAAAACCGGAGATGTCTGCCGTCAACGCCTTAGTTGGCGGAGGCTACTCCCCTCTGGCCGCCATGATTTTGGCTGCCCGGGGTATGCGTAATCCCGCCGATGCCGCCCACTATCTGGGCTGCGACGCCCAGATGCCCGATCCCTTTTTGATGACGGATATGGGTCTGGCCGCCGGACGGGTGGGCCTTGCCATGACCCGGGGAGAAAAGATCGCCGTTTTCGGCGACTATGACGTGGACGGCATCACCGCCACCTGCCTGCTTACCAGCTTTTTGCGCCGCCACGGCGCCGATGTGGTCAGCTATATCCCCGGACGGCTGGAGGAAGGCTACGGCCTCAACCCCATCGCCATCCGTCAGCTCCACAGCGAGGGCGTGAAGCTGATCGTCACCGTGGACTGCGGCATCACCGCCGTGGAAGAGGCAAATCTGTGCAGCTCTCTGGGAATAGATCTGGTGATCACCGATCATCACGAATGCAAAGAGGTGCTGCCGGAAGCGGTAGCTGTGGTAGACCCTCACCGCCCCGACGGCGGCTATCCCCACACAAACCTCTCCGGTGTGGGCGTGGCGTTCAAACTGGCAGCCGCCCTTTGCGGCTCTCAAGAGGAAGTTCTCGCCCAGTACGCGGACATGGTCTGTCTGGGTACGGTTGCGGATGTAATGCCCCTGCAGGGAGAAAACCGGGTGTTCGTCTCCCGGGGTCTGGAGCTGCTGAAGCACACAGACCGCCCCGGCATCGCGGCGCTGATGAAGGAAAGCGGTTGCGACCCGGAAAATATCAGCGCCTCCGCCATCGGCTTTATGCTGGCACCCCGGATCAATGCCGCCGGCAGAATGGGCCAGATCGAGCTTGCCATCGAACTGTTTTTAACTGAGGATGCTGACCGTGCGGAGTATCTGGCACAAGCCCTGTGCGAATTGAATCGCCAGCGGCAGCAGGTGGAATCTCAGATCTACGAAGAAGCGGTGGCTATGCTTCCCGAGGGTCAGCCTCCGGAGGCCATCGTGCTGGCAGATGAAAACTGGCATCAAGGCGTGGTGGGCATCGTCGCCAGCCGGATGGCAGAGGAATACTGCTGCCCCACCTTCCTCATCTGTCTTGACGGCGATCACGGAAAGGCCAGCTCCCGCAGCTACGGCGGCTTTAATCTGTTCACCGCGCTGACTGTTCTGTCTCCTCTTCTGGAAAGCTACGGCGGTCACGAACTGGCGGCAGGCTTTACCATTTCCCGGGAGCAGATCCCGGCATTCCGCCAGCAGATCTGTCAGCTGGCAGCCGGCTATTGCTCCGACGAAACCCCCCGGACGGTGCTTTCTGTGGACTGCGCAGTTACCCCGGAGCTTTTGACCATCAAGGGCATCGATTCTCTCCAAAGTCTGGAGCCCTGCGGCAACGGCTGCCCCAAGCCGGTGCTGATGATGCAAAGTCTTACCGTCGACCGTATCCACTGCGTGGGCGGTGGGCGGCATATGCGCCTGCGGCTTCGCAGCCAGCATCACAGCATCAATGCCATCTATTTCTCCGCCACACCGGAATCCGCCTCCATCGCCCAGGGCGACACGGTGGATGTGGCATTCTATCCCCAAATCAATGAATTCCGGGGTGAGCGCTCCGTGCAGATGAACATTCTGGACATCCGCCCCAGCTGCACAGCCCCCTGTTCCCCGGACACTGCCGGCTACTCCGGTCTTCGCCGAGGCAATATCACCGCTGCGGATGCGGACCGCCTGCTTCCCGACCGCGCCACTTTGGCAACCGTCTGGCGCTATCTTGCCGCGGAATCTTCACCCATCCGGGAAGACCCCATGTGCCTGTGCCGGAAGATCGTGCGCCGGTCCGGCAGTCCCCTGAGCTTGGGGCAGCTGCTTACCTGTCTGGATATTTTCCGGGACGTAGAGCTTCTGCAGACCCAGCGATTCCATAAGTACATTTCGATTCGGCTGACCCCCGGCGACGGCAAGGCCGACCTTTCTTCCAGCCAAACCATGCAAACCCTTCTGCAAGCGAAAGAGAGCTGATAATTTTGGAAACCTTTGAACAGCATTTTGATTCCATGTGCGCCACCTTGGTAAAGTGCATGCCCGGCGCTGACCTGGAACTTTTACGGCAGGCTGTTGACTATGCCGCCAACAAACATAAAGACCAAAAGCGTAAGGATGGCTCCCCCTACATCATCCATCCCCTTGCCGTGGCGGAGATCGTGGCAGAGATGGGTCTGGATATGGATGCCGTTCTGGGCGCACTGCTTCACGACTGCATTGAAGATACCGATGCCTCCCACGACGAGATTGAGAAGCTCTTCGGCACAACTGTTGCCGAGCTGGTGGAGGGCGTTACCAAGCTGACCCGGGCCAATTTCTCCAGCTCTGAGCAGGAGCAGATGGAAAATCTGCGTAAGATGTTCATGGCCATGTCCAAGGACATCCGGGTGGTGCTGATCAAGATCGCCGACCGGCTTCACAATATGCGCACCATGCAGTACCAGACCCCTGCCAAGCAGGTCAGCAAGTGCCGGGAGACCATGGACATCTATGCTCCTCTTGCTCACCGTCTTGGTATGCAGAAGATCAAGTGGGAACTGGAGGATATCGCCCTGCGGTATCTGGATCCCGAGGATTACAACAACATCATGGATTACCTCAATGCCCACAAGGAGCAAGACGAGGCATTCATGAACACCATTCAGGCAACCATCACCGACCGGCTCTCCCGGGTCGGCATCGCCAACACCGCCTACGGCCGCATCAAGCATGTCTACTCCATCTACCGCAAGATGCACGCACAGGGCAAGACTCTGGACGA
>JAZNJN010000005.1:0-6472 GCA_045578025.1 Faecousia sp.
AACCGCCAGCACCAGATCCATCAGATCCCGGGCGGACTCCTCCAGCGTCTTAACGCCGTCTGCCACCAGACCGGCATTGAAGTCGATCCAGGTCTTCTTCTTTTCCGCCAGGGGGGTGTTGGTGGCGATCTTCATGGTAGGGGCGGGTGCGCCGAAGGGCGTACCCCGTCCGGTAGTGAAGAGCACCATGTGAGCACCTGCCGCGGTCAGTGCCGTGGCAGAAACCAGATCGTTACCCGGGCCGTAGAGCATATTCAGACCCTTGGTCACCACCGGATCGCCATAGCCGATCACATCCATGATGGGGGCGCTGCCGCCCTTCTGGACGCAGCAGCAGGACTTATCCTCCAAGGTGGTGATGCCGCCCTGCTTGTTGCCGGGGCTGGGGTTGTCGTAGACCACCTCGTTATGGCGGATGAAGTAGGCCTTGAAGCCGTTGATCATCTCCACAGCTTTCTGGAACACCGCCTCATTGACACAGCGGTCCATGAGGAAGCCCTCCGCGCCGAACATTTCCGGCACTTCGGTGAGCACGGTAGAGCCGCCCTGGGCAACCAGCATATCGGAGAACCGACCCACCACGGGGTTGGCAGTGATGCCGGACAGGCCGTCGGAGCCGCCGCACTTCATGCCGATGACCAGCTCCGACGCGGGGATTTCCTCCCGGTTGAACTGTGCGGCGTAAGCGGCGCACTGCTTAAGCAGCTCTCTGCCTGTCTCCAGCTCATCGTCCACCTGCTGGCAAGTGAGGAACTTCACCCGGTCAGCATCATATTCGCCCAGTTCGGCAAGGAACTGCTCAGGGGTCAGATTCTCGCAACCCAGCTCCAGCACCAGCACTGCGCCGGCGTTGGGATGCTTTACGAGGGATGCCAGCAGCTTTCTGGTCTGGGCATGGTCATGACCGGTCTGGGAGCAGCCGAAGGGATGGGTATAGGCATACAGACCCTCGATGCTGCCGGTGACCAGATCCTGGTTCTCCTGCACCAGTGCCTTTGCCACATCGTTGACGCAGCCCACAGTGGGGATGATCCAGATTTCGTTACGGATGCCCGCTCTACCGTCTTTGCGGCGAAAACCCCGGAAGGTCTCGGCGGTCTGGGGCGCGGGGAAGTTTACATTGGGATGATAGGTGTATTCCATCTCACCGGAGAGGTTGGTCGCCATGTTATGGGTATGGACCCACTGACCGGGCTGGATCGCCTCGGTGGCATGACCGATGGAGAAACCGTACTTCATCACCTGGTCATTTTCATTCAGGGCGCACAGCGCCATTTTATGTCCCTGGGGGATATCGACCTGGGCAGTCACACCGCCAAAAGCCGTGCCAGCCGGCACGGCCCGCAGGGCAACCGCCACATTATCCTTAGGATGGATCTGAATAAAATCAGGCATGGCAATTCCTCACAGGCAGGATGCGTAGGCAGCGATAGCGCCCTCGGTGCGGATCTTCTTCAGATTGGCAACGGTGGCAGCCTCGAAGCCGGGAACCGTGGTCAGATCCATGCCCCACATCTGCTCATTGGTCATGACGGCATGGACAAGATCCTCAACGGAATCGTCCTTGTGGGCATAGTAGAATTCCAGCGCCCAGCGGTCATCGGAGCAGGTGTAGGTATTGCCCTTGGGACGGCGGCAGACCAGGCCGGCATCGTTCAGCTCCTGGATATCGTTGGAGAAGAAAGCGATGTAAGCGGCAAAGCTCATGGTGAGGCACACGGGCAGCTTGCCGGTGAGCTCGATGTACTCCAGGAAGGAGGGCATATTTCTTGCACGCCACTTGGAGGTGGAGTTCAGGCTGATGCTCAGCAGCTCATGGTTGACGAAGGGATTGTTGAACCGGTCCTGCACAGCAGCGGCAAAGCTCTCCAGATCTGCCTTGTCCAGAGGCAGGGTGGGAATGACTTCCTCGTAGAGCATCTTGTTCATGTAGCCCCGGACAGCATCGTCATGCATGCAGTCCCGGACGATATCGTAGCCGCCCAGATAAGCACCCAGCACGAAGCCGGTATGCGCGCCGTTGAGGATACGGACCTTGCGCTTCTTATAGGGGGTAACATCGGGCACCACGATACAGTTGACACCGGCAGCCTTGAAGGGCAGCTTCTCTTCCAGCCATGCGGGGCCTTCGATGTTCCACACGCCAAAGACTTCGCCCACGTCCATCAGAGGATCGGTGTAGCCGTTCGCCTCATCCAGACGGGCAACCTCGGCTGCGTCACGGATACGGCCGGGGACGATCCGATCCACCAGAGTGGAGCAGAAGGTGCACTTTTCATTGATGTAAGCCCGGAAGCCGTCATTAAGACCCCACTGGTCGATGTACTGATTGACACACTTCAGCAGCTCCTTGCCGTTGTTGTCGATCAGCTCGCAGGAAAGCACCACGATGCCGCCCTTGCCGGCCTGATAGCGCTTATAGAGCACCTGGGTCAGCTTGCCGGGGAAGGATGCGCAGGGCATATCGCCCAGCTGGCAGGCAGGATCGTAAACGATACCGGCCTCAGTGGTATTGGACACCACATACTCCAGGTCATCGGAAACCGCCACTTCCATCATGGCGTCGAAATCTGCCTTTTCATAAGGATTCAGGCAGCGGGAGACAGAGGAGATGACCCGCTTGCGATCCACTTTCTCACCGTTTTCCGTGCCACGCAGGTACAGAGTATACAGACCCTCCTGCTCATTGATCAGCTTGGTCAGACCCTGGGCGATGGGCTGCACCAGCACGCACTTGCCGTTCCAGCCGGCCTTTTCGTTGGACACATCGAACCAGTAGTTCACGAATGCCCGCAGGAAGTTGCCTTCGCCGAACTGCAATACCTTTTCCGGTGCATTTTCCAGAATGTAGCCGTCGTAGCCGGACTTTTTCAGGGTCGCGTAATTCAGTTTCTCCATAACCTTATCTCCTTTAAGTAGATGTTGTCACCGGCACTTGCCGGTTTTGCCCCTTATATTGCATATCATATAACAATATTTTGAAAAAATGGATAGATAATCTTGCTATTATCCCTGTTTTTTTGCAAAATATTGATGTGCCTGTTCCTATCGCCTCTGCGGCACTACCTCTCCCCTGTTTTCCTTGCGGTATTCCGAGGGGGCGACGCCGGTGATCTTTTTGAACACGTTGCTGAAATACGCCACGGAATTATAGCCGCACAGCTCCGAGATCTCGCCGATGTCCCGCTGGGAAAAGTCCAGCATCTGGCAGGCATTTTTGATCCGGATCTGGTTTAGGTACTCGATGATAGTGACCTTCATGGCGCTTTTAAACACCCGGCACAGATGGTACTTGGACACGAAAAAGTGATCCGCGATCTGACCGATACTGCTGATACTTGCATAGTTTTGATTGATATACGCCACGATGGTGCTGACATAGCCGTCCCGGATCTCCTCATTTTTGCACTTGGAAAGCTCCGTCAGCAGCAAGCCCAGGATCAGCGCCGACTCGGTGTCATCCTCGCTGGCTGCCAAGCGTTTCAGATAGTTCTTGCAGGCAGACTGCTGGTTTGCAGCGGGCGTGACCTTCAGATGGTCAAAGCATTTCAGCAGCTGGGTAATGGCCTCCTGGGTGTACACTCGGGAAAGAAAGCGACCGTTGAAGCCCACCAGTGTCCGCACGCCGTACTCGCCACCGGTGCGGTGGAGCATTCCCGGCGGGATCAGAACAAAATCTCCCGCGGACACAGAAAACAGCTTATCCTCCACAAAATATTCCCGGTTCCCCATTTCCAGATAGTAAAGCTCATAGGACGCATGGGAATGCATCGATGCCATCTTGCTGTTGCCCGATGCGGTATCGATGATATAGTCAAGATGGTCCTGTACCCCTTGATGGGACGGCATAGCAGCTCCCTCCTGTTTCCAACTTATCAATATATTACAACAATTTGTCATAAATAGCAAGATACTACTTTACTTTTTATAAAATATTGTTCTATAATAGCTTTGCATCGTAAACCCAACTATGAAATTACGAAAAGAGGTTTCATTATGAAATATGTAAACGGACGCGCAGAAGGCATTAAGCTTGCCTACATCGGCGGCGGTTCCCGTGGCTGGGCCTGGAGCTTGATGAGCGACCTGCTGAGCTACGACGATATCTCCGGTGATGTTTACCTGTACGATATCGACTTTGAAGCTGCCCAGTATAACGAGATCATCGGCAACAAGTTCAACGACGCCGAGGGCGCACTGACCAAGTGGAACTACCACGCCTGCAAGACTGCAGAGGAAGCCCTGACCGGTGCTGACTTTGTTGTGGTCTCCATCCTGCCCGGCACCTTTGACGAAATGGATTCCGATGTACATACCCCCGAGAAGTACGGCATCTATCAGTCCGTGGGTGATACCTGTGGCCCCGGCGGTATCGTCAGAGCCATGCGTACCATTCCCATGTTCGAGGAGATCGCCGAGAACATCAAGAAGTACTGCCCCAAGGCATGGGTCATCAACTACACCAACCCCATGACCCTGTGTGTCAAGACCCTGTACCGGGTGTTCCCCGAGATCAGAGCCTTCGGCTGCTGCCACGAGGTCTTCGGCACCCAGAAGGTCCTGCGTACCGCTCTGGAAGAGATCTGCGGCATTGAGACCCAGGACAGAGCCGAGATGGAAGTCAACCCCATTTCCGTCAACCACTACACCTGGCTGACCCAGGCCAACTACCGCAATATCGACCTGTTCCCCGTTTACGAGAAGTTCGTGGAGCAGTACGCCGAGACCGGCTACACCAAGAACCTGGACGCCAACTGGATGAACGACCACTTTGCCTGCGCCCAGAAGGTCAAGTTCGACCTGTTCAAGCGCTACGGCTATATCGCCGCTGCCGGCGACCGCCATCTGGCTGAGTTCAGCCCCGGAAAGTGGTATCTGAAGGATCCCGAGACTGTCCGTGCCTGGGGCTTTGGCCTCACCACCGTGCCTTGGCGTAAGGAAGCGCTGAAAACGAAACTGGAAATGAGCCGCAAGTTGAGAACCGGCGAGGAAGAGCCCAAGCTGACTCCCTCCGGCGAGGAAGGCGTTAAGCAGATGCGCGCCATTCTGGGTCTGGGCGGTCCTCTGGTCACCAACGTAAACATCCCCAACGTGGGTCAGATCCCCAACCTGCCTCTGGGCGCTGTTGTGGAGACCAACGCTGTGTTCCGTTCCAACACCGTCACCCCTGTCATGGCCGGTGCTGTGCCTGCTGAGCTTTATCCCATGGTTTCCAGAGTCTGCGGTGAGCAGGAGCTGGTCAGCGAAGCCATCGCAAAGCGGGATGTGGAGCTGATCTTCAACGCCTTTGTCAACGATCCTCTGGTCACCTGCTCCTATGACGATGCAAGAAAGCTCTTCAAGGAAATGGTGCTGAACACCAAGGAATACCTGAAGGACTACGATCTGAGCAGCCTCTAAGAAACAGCAAAAGGACGATTGCTTTCGCAATCGTCCTTTTTTGTAAGTAATATCAGCGCTCGCGGTAGTAGTCGCAGCACTTGCCCCAATCGGGAGTCACTGCCTTATCATAAAGATCGCAGGTAGTGCAGCCGCAGTACCAAACGCCGCCTCTCTGGAACAGATACGCGCATCTTGCGCAGTAAACAGTAGCCATGACCGGTTCTCCTTTCTTAGATTGTTAACGTTACGTTACATATCAAGATCAATGACTCGCGTACCATTTAGGATACGAAGCAAATAACCATAGCGGGTGCAATACTCCTGCACCGCCTCAATGCTCTTCTGCTCCTGCCGGGCAGCCTCCCGTTCCTTGGATGCAAGGGCCCCTCTCAGCGCTGCCGCCCGTTGCTCCGCGCTGCGCTTGGGGCCAGATATCAGATATTTGATAAGAAAACAGCCGCCCACGCCAATGAGGGAATATGCGCCCACTATCGCCACCATCACACTGGGCTCGATGATCTTGTTCACGATAAAGCAGACCACCGCCACGATGGCGCACAGGATGCCAACCACGGTAAAGAATCCGGAAAATGCCGGCTTTTGCGCCGCCTCTGCTTCCGCAGCGGCGATTTTTCGCTGAATTTCTTCTGCTTTCTGGGGATCCAGCCCCTTCTTGGGCGCATTTCGCTCCTGCTGGATCAGCTTCTCCAGCTTCGCCTTGGCATCCTCCACGGAAGCGCGCATGTCCTGGTTTTCCTTGCAGTACGCCTCCAGCTCCATCGCCTTACGGGTGACCTCCAGATTCAGAGATCTGTTATCCAAATCTTTCTGGTATGCGGCCAGCTTGCGCTGAAAGGAAGTGAGCAGCGAATAGGCATAATCCGCCTTGGCGCTGAGGGTATCGTGGATGGCTTCCGCCTTTTTCTCGATCTGGTTCTCTGCGCTCATAAAAAACCCTCCAAAGTCTTTTCCTTTATTATAAATTTGGGCACTCGTAATGTCAACAAAAACCGGAGAATTATTGCATTAGCAGCCGAAAACTGCTCTTTTCACATTCCAGCACACCCTCTTTTCGCAGCTTGCCGATCTC
>JAZNJN010000006.1:0-17292 GCA_045578025.1 Faecousia sp.
TCAGCTGCCGCTGAAAGGCATCGGTGCCCTCCAAAGCGGTGCCGCGATAGTTTTCACTGGGGTCCAGAGACTCCAGCACCTGGGTAAAGCTCATGCCCTCCTGGCGATACATACCCTTTTCCAGTTTCAGATTGTCGTAACCCATTTTTCATATTCCTCCTAAATAAAATATTTGGTGTCCGGACATTCCGGTAATACCTAAATTAAAAATCCGCTTTCCACGCTCTCAGTCTGCCGGTTTGCAAGGGTCAGCTGGGTCTGCATAGGCAAGAACTGGCTGGCTCTGCGCTCCAGCGCATCTTTAAGGCTGATCAGATCCTCTGCCGATGCCTTTTCCGCCACACTGCGAAGCACCGGCTCTTCCACGCCCAGATCCAATACCAGACACAGCCGTACCACCGCATCCCGCAGCTGTTTTTCGTACTGCTTGCCCAGTTCTGCCTGCTTGTAAAGGGCCCGATACTCACTCTGCGCGCCGTAAGCGTCTGCCAGCTCCTTCAGACAGCGATTTCCGCTACCCATTCCCTTGAGAACACCCGCATCCCTCTGGGCAGGCACGGCCACAAAAGAAAATTCATAGGCGTCCATGGGCTCTTTCAGAATCACGCAGCATAGCGCGCCGTCGTAGTATTCGCCCTTCTGATGCCCGCAAGTGCCGTAATCGCCGCCACAAACGGAGCAAACAGAACGCCCCATGGCGCAGCCAACAGACACTTCCTTCTTGATCCCCGCCTCGATGTCGGCAATGATCTCATCGGCGTGACCGCCCCGGCGGATGTATGCCCACGCCTTGATGTAGCTGACAACCTCCTCCTGCACCACCTGGGTCTCAAAGATCCGGGCCACCTGAGAATCACTGCTCCACCGGTGATCCACGATCCCCGTCTTGCCGATAAACAGCTTGGCAAGCTGGGGCAGTGCCCCGGTGTCAAACCGTTCCCCGTCCCGATCCACCTGATCATCGCACAGCCGCAGGGAGAATACATATACCTGTTCCTCTGTCAGCTTTGCCCTCGCCTGGGCATTGATGGCCTCCAGCTGTACCACTGTGGGCATGCCGCTGCTTTTTACTTCCGTTTCCTTCTTGATCGTCATGCTGTAACCTCCTTGATTCCGGCTTCCGCCCGGTATTTTGCCGCCTGGGCGGCATAAAGCTCCGCTCTTGCTTCCTCCGTAATATCCTGCAGACTGATGTCATTCCAAAGGATCTCCACCCGGTCATCCAATCCTTCCAATGCCAGATGCATCCGGCAGATCTTCTGGATCACCGGCTCGACAGTCCGCCGCAGCGCCCACAGCTCCGAAGTCAGAATGTCCGCCTGCTGGGTACTCATTCGCTCCGTAGTGCTCCAGTTCAGACCCAGTAAGAAAGGCGGCAGTCCGGTCTTGGCGACCATCTGCTCCATGATCTGCCGCACCGGCACCTGAGAATCCAGAATGGGCGCTTCCCCGCCGATGACCTTAATCTCCACATCTCCCACAGCAACGAAATCCCGTACTGTGCCGTTCTTTCCGTCTTCCATGGCCTTGGCCCACTCCTGGGCCACCTGCTTGCCCCGGGCCTGTATCTGGGCGGCATCCATATCCTCGCTCCCCTTGCAGATCACGCTGTAGCGCACATTTCCCGCCCGCTCCCAGTTAGAGCCGATGGCAGCAAAGATCTTCAGCAGGATGTCTGCCAGGAAAGGCATCCCCCGGAACAAACTCACACCATAAGGGTGACCCGGCTCCGGATTCAAGGTAGTAAACAGCAGCAGATGGGGATACGGCAGCGGCCGCATATGTCCGCCCTCATCCGGGCCGTACAGCACCATTTCCAGAGAGCTTTCCCCCTCCATGGCCTGCAGCTGGGTCACATCCGCCCAGCACACTGCCTGCAGCTTTCCCCCGGCAACCACCATTTCACCCACGGCTCTGCCGTAGGTCAGCAAGCTGTCCATGTACCCGGTGAGGAAGCCGTCGATCCCCACCTGACCCCAGCCGCAGGGCACAGTTTTCAGAAACTGCTCCAACTTTTTCTGCGCCAGCGGATTTTTGCATTTCACTGCAAACCCACCGGATAGCCGCACCAGCTTTCCAACCGCCGCATCCAGAATGGGGATCGCCTCCCGCATTTCCCGATACATCCGCTCCTCGCCGCCACCCAGCGGCACAAATCCCTTCAGTGCTCCAAAGGGATGGTTGCTCCCGGACCGCAGCTGACAGGCAGCCGCCACCACCGCTTTGTCCTTTTGTTTGCGTTTCACATGATTCGCCCCTTTCCATTATTCCGCTCCACCGCGCAGGCGGCAAAGCTGTTTTCCTGCTTTTTCAAAACCGTAGCCGCGAAGTAGCGCATGTCGTCCATGGCATGATCGTTTTCCTTTTTCACCCGATCTTTGGCTTCGCTGCTTAGGTCCCAAACATATTCATCCATCTCCCGCAGGCAGTCATTGCAGCCCTCACAGATCACCATCCGCCCGTCTTTGAGGCAGTCCGATGTCAGCCGGATGCCGGACAGCACATCATTATCCGCCTTTTTTACCCGCCAGCCTTTTCTTTTCAAGGTTTCAATAAAACTGGCAGCAGACGGGTCTGCGATCACCGCGGTGATGCTCCGCTCCCCCGCCAGATTTTTGAGGGCCGCCGCATATTCTTCATCGGTCATCTGCCGCATTTCAGCCCGGGAATTGAAGTAAAATTCCTTCACCCGATACCATACACCCTCCTTAAGCCCCCAGAGGCCCATGGAAGTGGGATTCACCGTGCCGTAATCACAGGAAATATACCACCTGTCAAACTTCCCCCCCGGAACAGGTTTCACCATATCCGGGCCAAAGAAGTCATAGACCCGACCCTCCGCCTGGGCCCACTGACCCAGTACAAACCGCCGGTAAAACACGCCGGTGTACAGTCTTTGATACCGCTGCCGAATCTGCTCCGTCAGCGACGGATTGTCTTCCATGGTAAAATGCAGCCGCAGGCAGTTTCGTTGCTCCGCCTCTAAGATCCATGCCTTGTAAAACCAGTGACTTGGCCCCGCCGGATTGCAGTTAAACCAAAGCCGGCTTCCGGTAACAGAACATCTTGCGCAGGCCTGCTCTACAAAGGATTTGGGCATCAACGCCACCTCATCCAGCAGCACCCCGGCAAAGGTAATGCCCTGAATTAAACTTGCCGAGCTTTCATCCCGTCCGCCGAAGATGTAAAACTGGTTTCGATGCCCCTTAAAGGTCACCGTCACCAGATTCTCCGTCCGTTTTTCCTTCCAGACCGCCCCCAGGGATTCCATTTTGGGCAGTATTTCCGACAGAACATTCCGCCGCAATGATGAGATGGTCTTTCCGCAAACGCCGAATCGCATCCCGTCAAAACTGACCATAGCCCACAGAAAAAAGGACAGTCCCATGGCCAGTGTTTTTCCCGACCGGACCGCGCCGTCACACACGATGGCTTCTTTGGGGGAATCGGGATTCCCCGGCATCCACCATGTCAGCACTCTGCGCTGTTTGGGCGAAAATTGCCGGTAGGTCACCCCTGCTCCTCACCTCCCTGCAGCGCCTTTAAAAAGGATTCCAGATCGTCACCCCCGGCCTCTGCCAGCAGCGCCAGCTGTTCCAGCGCTTTCAGCCTGTCCACCAACCGGATCTCCACCGTACCCTTGTCATTGCGCTTGACTTCGCTCAAAAGACTGAGGTCCAGCTTGTCCAACACCGCATCCTCCTTCAGCACCAGCTTGACGCAGTCATTTGCCTTTCCGAAGGCCAGCTCTGCCAGCCGCCGGGCCACATCCTCCCGCTTCAGCTTTCCGGAGCGGATCCTATCCTTCAGTTCCGATTTCCGTTTCTTCTGTTCCATCACGCGCCTCCCTTTCACCTCCACTGCGGAAAATAAAAAAAGTTGCACATTTGCGTGCAACTCCCTGAAATACCTGTTCGGTTGACAATTTTCTTCCAGACATATATAATTGGGAAAGATATTTGCAAAAGAGGAAACAATATGAAAACACAGATCAAAGGCATTGCATTGCTGCTGGCTGTCATACTGACCTTTTCCGGTCTGCTTGTCAGCAGTTCAGCAAGCCCGGTCAGTGATGACATCCTTTCCGCTCCCCCGGTGACCAACCCCACCACCGCACCCACTACCGAACCTACTACTGTACCCACTACCGAACCTACTACTGTACCCACTACCGAACCTACCACCGAGCCGACTACCGAACCTACCACTGTACCTACTACAGTTCCCCCAACAGCACCACCTACGCGGCCCCCGGAAACCCAGCCGCCAGCACCTCCTGCTACGGTGCCCCCGGCCACTCAGCCTCCCGTACAAACCCCGCAGGACAGCATCACCGCCTCCCACGCGTTCATTTACCAATGCTCCACCAATACCTACCTGTTCACCAAAGGGGATAGGAACGATCGTATATATCCCGCCAGCATTACCAAACTTTTCACCGCTCTGGTGGCGCTGAAATACTTAACTCCGGAGCTGACTGTCACCGCCGGCGATGCTCTGAAAACCGTTCACGATGGCTCCTCCAAAGCCAATCTAGCCGCTGGCGATGTGCTGACGGTAGAGCAGCTGCTCTACGGCATGCTGCTTCCCAGTGGCAATGATGCTGCCCGGGTTCTGGCGGCTGCCGCCGGGCGGGTCATCGCCGGCAATGACGCTCTGTCCGCCACCGATGCCATCTCCGTCTTCGTCGGGGAAATGAATAATCAGACCGCAGCCATGGGTCTGACTGCAACCCACTTCGTCACTCCCGACGGTTGGCACAGTTCTGAGCATTATACTTCCATGGCAGACCTGCTGACCCTTGCACAGCTTTGCCTTAACAATCCACTGATCAGTCAGATCGTCAAAACACCTCAATATATCGTCACCCTTCCGGGCCGCCAGCTGACCTGGAAGAATTCCAATATGCACCTGCAGTGTGATTCCCCCTTCTACCTACCCAATTGTATCGGTCTGAAAACCGGCTACACCAGTGCCGCCGGTCGCTGCCTGCTGGCCGCCTTTGTGATCGACGGAGGCTGGGTGATCATGGGTGTCTTCGGCTGTCCCGACCCCGGATTTACTTACATCACCCAGTTCCAAGCCTCTTCCTATCTCTACAATACCTATCTTGCTGCATAAATAACAAGGAGGGATACCCATGGGTAAAGTAGCGAAAACATTGCTCATAATTGTATTTTTTCTCATCTTATCCCTATTTGTAGCCATTATGACCGCAAATGATTGGGATTTTACCAGGTTAGATACCGCAAAATACGAAACCAATACATATTCGGTAAGGGAAGCCTTTCACAGTATCTCTATGGAAACGAGATCTGCGGACATCCATTTTGCCGTTTCTGAGGATGATACATGTAAAATTGTCTGCTATGAGATGGAAAAAGCGAAACACTCTGCATCTGTTCAAGACGGCACGCTTACCATACAAGTCAATGACCAGCGGAAATGGTATGACTATATCGGCATCCATTTCGGAACACCGAAGATCACCGTATACCTGCCGGAAACCGCCTATTCTTCCCTCTCCGTAAAAGGAAGCACCGGCGATGTAGAAATCCCGAAGGATTTTACCTTCGAAATGCTTATTATTCACGTAAGCACAGGAGATGTAACGAACTATTCTCCTTCCAAAATAATCGAAATAAACACGGATACCGGTGATATCCATGTTGAAAATATATCCACAAACACCCTTGTCCTTTTTGTTTCCACAGGAAAGGTAACCGCCCGGTCCGTCACCTGCAAAGGGGATGTATTTATCAAAGTAAGCACCGGAGATACCCAGCTAACCGATGTTACATGCAAAACCTTGCTCTCAAAAGGAAGCACCGGCGATATTAGTTTACAGAATGTACTGGCCGCAGAAAACCTTTCCATCGAGAGAAGTACAGGCCATGTAACGTTCGACCGCTGCGATGCCGGCGAGCTTTTCGTCCAAACGGACACCGGCGATGTGAAAGGCAGTCTGCTCACCGACAAAGTATTCCTGACCCATACCGATACCGGCCGCGTAGATGTCCCCAAAACCACCACCGGTGGAAAATGCGAGGTCCGCACCGACACCGGCAATATCAAGATCAGCATCGCGTCCTAAATAAAAATAACCGGAAGGCTTTTCGCCTTCCGGTTTTTCTTTTACTTATTCCAGTTCAAACGCGCCGGTATACAGCTGATAATAAGTGCCCTTTTGGGTGATCAAATCCTCGTGGGTTCCCCGCTCGATGATCTTGCCGTGGTCCAGCACCATGATGCAGTCGGAATTCATAACCGTGGACAGACGGTGGGCGATCACAAAGGTGGTCCTTCCATGCATCAGCGCATCCATACCCTTCTGCACCAACGCCTCCGTCCGGGTGTCGATGGAGGAGGTCGCCTCGTCCAGGATCATCACCGGGGGATCTGCCACAGCCGCTCTCGCGATGGCGATCAGCTGCCGCTGACCCTGGGAAAGACTTGCGCCGTTTCCTGTCAGTTCCGTATCATACCCCTTGGGCAGGCGGGTGATAAAGTCGTGGGCATTGGCCAGCTTTGCCGCCCGGATGCACTCCTCGTCGGTGGCATCCAGCTTGCCGTAGCGGATGTTCTCCATCACCGTTCCGGTGAACAGATTGGTGTCCTGAAGCACCACGCCCAAAGACCGCCGCAGATCGGACTTTCTAATTTTATTGATGTTGATGCCGTCGTAACGGATCTTACCATCGGCAATGTCATAGAACCGGTTGATCAGATTGGTGATGGTGGTCTTACCTGCACCGGTAGCGCCCACAAAGGCGATGTTCTGACCGGGATGGGCATAGAGGTTCACATCATAGAGCACCTGCTTCTCCGGCACATAGCCAAAGTCCACGCCGTCCATGACAATATCGCCCTTCAGCTGGGTGTAAGTGACCGTTCCGTCGGCCTGATGGGGATGCCGCCAGGCCCAGTGTCCGGTGCGCTGGGCGCACTCCGTGATACTGCCATCCTCCTCGATCTTCGCATTCACCAGCGTCACATAGCCATTGTCCGCCTCCGGATCTTCGTCCAGCAGCTCGAAAATCCGCTCCGCGCCTGCCAGCGCCATAACGATGGCGTTGATCTGGTTGGAGATCTGGCTGATGGGCATATTGAAATTTCGGGACAGTGTCATAAAGGCCATCAGGCTGCCCAAAGTCAGCAGCGGCAGCTCCTCCGCGGAAAACACGCACAGGATACCGCCCACGATGGCAAGGATCGCATATTGGATGTACCCCAGATTATTATTGATGGGGCCCATCATATTGGAGAACTTACCCGCCAGATAGGCATTGCTCCGCAGTTCCTCGTTGAGCTTGTCAAATTCCTCCTTGCAGACATCCTCGTGGTTAAATACCTTGACCACCTTCTGCCCGGAGATCATCTCCTCGATATAGCCGTTGACCGTACCCAGAGATTTCTGCTGACCCACAAAGTATTTTGCGGACTTTCCTGCCAGGAATTTGGTAATGAATACCACACCCAGCACCGAGATCATCATCACGATGGTCAAGACCCAGGTGGTAGTCAGCATGGTAACAAACACCACCACCAGCGTCACCACCGCAGAAACCGCTTGCGGAATGGACTGGGAGATCATCTGCCGCAGTGTGTCAATGTCACTGGTATACCGGGACATGATGTTGCCGGCGGTGTTGGTGTCAAAATACCGCAGAGGAAGGGTCTGCATTTTCCGGAACATATCGTCGCGGATCTTCTTCTGGATTCCCTGGGTCACACCCACCATCAGATAGCTCTGGAAGAAACTGGCCACCATACCCACGAGAAACACGCAAGCGATCCGGACAATGAAATTCCATACCGGTGCAAAATCCTGAGAGCCGCTATCCACCATTGGCAGGATATAGTCATCCACCAGCTTGCCCAGGGCAGTAGAGCCGGTGGTCTGGGCAAAGGCCGTAGCGAAAATGCACACCAGTACGATAAAAAGCACCAGCTTATGCTGCATCAGATATTTCAGCAGCCGCCCGATGGTCTTTTTCGGGTCTTTTGCCATGCGGCCGTCGCCGCGCATGTGTACAGGAGGCATTATTCCAGCCCTCCTTTCTGCTGAGAATGGAAGACTTCCTGATAAATCTTGGATGTCTGCATCAATTCCTCATGGTTACCCACAGCACTGATCTGTCCGTTGTCCAGCACCACGATCATATCCGCATCTTGCACGGAGGTGATCCGCTGGGCGATGATCAGCTTGGTAGTGCCGGGGATCTCCTCGGCAAATGCCTGCCGGATCATGGCATCGGTGCGAGTGTCCACCGCGGAGGTGGAGTCATCCAAAATGAGGATTTTCGGCTTTTTCAGCAATGCCCGGGCGATACAAAGCCGCTGCTTCTGGCCGCCGGACACATTGGTGCCTCCCTGCTCGATGTAGGTGTCATATCCATCGGGGAAGGACTCGATAAAATCGTGGGCGCAAGCAAGGCGGCAGGCGTGGATCATTTCCTCCTCCGTGGCCTCGGGATTGCCCCAGCGCAGATTTTCTTTAATAGAACCGGAGAACAGCACATTTTTCTGGAGCACCATGGCAACATTGTCCCGCAACACCTGCAGATCGTAGTCCCTTACGTCCACGCCGCCAACCTTCAGGGTGCCTTCGCTGACATCATAAAGCCGGGGGATCAGCTGCACCAGGGTGGACTTACTGGAGCCTGTTCCACCCAGAATGCCCACCGTGCTGCCCGCAGGAATATGCAGATTTACTTCCTTCAGTGCCCGATGCTGGGCAGTTTCGCTGTACCGGAAGGATACATTCTCGAAGTCGATAGAGCCGTCGGCGACCTCCGTCACCGCTCGCTCCGGAGAAGTCAGATCCGGCTCTTCCCGCAGGATCTCATAGCAGCGGCGCATGGGCGTTCTGCTCATGGTCATCATCACGAACACGATGGACATATTCATGAGGCCCATCAAGATCTGGGTGGTGTACTGAAACATAGAGAACAGATTGCCGGTAGTCAGTCCCACTTCCGGGTCATTGCCGGATGCCACCACCATCTGGGCGCCTACCCAAGAGATGGAAAGCATACAGGCATACACGCACATCTGCATCAGCGGGCTGTTAAGTGACAGGATCTTTTCCGCTTTGGAGAAATTCTTCGCCAGATCACCGGAAATGCCGGTAAACTTTTCCTCTTCCTTGTTCTCCCGGACAAAGGACTTCACCACCCGGATGCCGTGGACATTTTCCTGCACCACGTTATTCAGTTTATCCAGCATCTTGAAGCCCCGGTCAAAGATCTTGAATACCATCGGCACCAGACATACCAGCGCCACGATCAGCACCGGCATCACCTGCAGATAGATGGTGCTGAGCTTTACCGACAGCCGCAGCGCCATGGTCAGTGCCAATATCAGCATCATGGTACAGCGGATGGTCATCCGGATCACCATCTGGAAGGTCATCTGCAGATTGGCGACATCGGAAGTCAGCCGGGTCACGATGGACGCGCTGGAAAATTTATCGATGTTGGAAAAGCTGAAATTCTGCACCCGGTAGAACATATCATGCCGCAGATTTTTGGCAAATCCGGTGGCCGCCTTGGCGGCAAAGGTTGCCGATGCCACGCCGAAACACAGCGATGCCAACGCGCACAGCACCAGCTGGATGGACTTGGTAATGACCACATCCATGTTCTGCAGGCTGACACCAAAGTCATACAGGTCTGCCATCACCAGCGGGATCAGCACCTCCATGGCCACCTCGCCGGCCATGCACACAGGGCTTAAGATCGCCGCCCACTTATACTCCCGGATGCACCGGGCAAGTCTTCTTATCATGGTTTCTCCTCCTCTGCGCAAACCTTTCAAAACAAACTATCTAAAATTTTACCACACCGCACACCGTGGCGCAAGCTTTTCCCAAAAAAGTTTACATTTGCATCCCAGCCTTTCCTCTGCTATAATCCATGAAGAGAGGAAGTGAATGTCATGCTTGCCGACTGCCATATGCATATGATTTTGGACGGCGTCTATTGGCGCAGCGCCATTGCCCGCCACGCACAAAAACCCAATATTCCCTTTATCCGCGATGCCTTGCAAACCTACAGGAGCCGGGGTTTTACCTACCTGCGGGACGGCGGTGACCGCTGGGGTGCAGGCGCAGCCGCCCGGGAATTGGCGAGCGAATACGGCATCACCTACCGTACGCCTCTCGCCCCTCTGTGCAAGCAGGATCACTATGGCGCGTTCATCGGCGAAACCTGGTCCGATATGAAAGAATATGCCGCCCGTGTCCGCTCCCACCGGGCAAACGGCGCGGATTTCATCAAGATCATGATCTCCGGACTGATGGACTTTGACCGCTTCGGTGTTCTGACCGAGGAGGGGCTCCCTCCCTCCGAGATTCACGAACTGATCCACATCGCCCACGAGGAGGGCTTTTCCGTCATGGCCCACGCCAACGGCGCCCGTACTGTGGAGACTGCCGCGGCTGCCGGCATCGATTCTGTGGAGCACGGCGCTTATCTGGACACCGATGCCCTTTCCGCCATGAAAGAAAACGGCGCGGTCTGGGTACCTACCCTGTCTACTGTCGGCAATCTTCGTGGTACCGGCAGATTTTCAGAATCCGCCGTCCAAGCCATTCTGGAATCTGCCCTGCAAAATGTCAACGCCTTCGCCCATATGGGCGGACTGATCGCCCCCGGCACCGACGCCGGCGCATGGGCAGTCCCCCACGGCAGTCTGACAGAATTCGATCTTCTGCAAACCGCCATCGGCGCAGATACGGATGCCTGCCTTTCCCGTGGTACAGCCGCCATCCGCGCCAAATTCTAAACAAAATAATCCCCCTGCTTTCGCAGGGGGATCTTCTCTTATTCTTCGTCACCAGGCTCTTCTTCCGTGCCGCTGCCATTCGGCATTCCGGGGAGACCCTCTTCATTGAGGATCAGCGAGGTATTTCCCGCTTCCACTGCATAGGTCTTCGGATTACCTTCCGCATCCGTAAAGGTTACGATCAGACCGGATTCCGCGTCATATGTAAAGTGCATATCTGCAAATCTGCCATGATCGTAAATATCATAGGTATAGACTACAACATCCTTACCTGCCAAATCCTTACCACATACCGTTACAATATAATGGTAGCCTTCCGCTGTATCTGTTTTCTGTGGATTAACGCTCAGCTCACACGCTCTGGTCTCTTTTTCCTCACAGACCTTGCATACCCGGGTCTCCTCACCGGGATTTCCGGCAGAGGGCTCTGCCTCCACTTCCCAGTCGCCGAAATCATGCCCGGTCTTCTCTTCTGTCACTTCTTCTTTTTCCTGCTCACAGACCGAGCAAATATATTTCTCATAACCGTCTACCGTGCAGGTAGGCTCATGGGTTTCCTTCAGTTCATAGTCATGCCCCGCGGCCTCCACCACATTTTCCTTCTTGGTATCGTCGCATCTGGAGCACTTATACTCCTCAAAACCACCCTGCTCGCAGTTAGCAATCTGAGAATCCACCAGCTGATGATCATGCCCCAGGGCATCCTTCACATCCCGCTTGTCCTGATCACCGCAAACGGTACACTTGCGCAGGGTGTAGCCCTCCTCCGTACAGGTAGGCTTGACCTGCTGACCAGCGCCGTAGCTGTGCCCCTTGGCATCCACATGATCCTGCATATGGGTCGAGCCGCAGTCGCAAGCGTAGATGGAATAACCCGCTCTGGTGCAGGTCGCCTTCTGCTCCAGTACCAGCTCCACATAATCATGGACATGGGCAGGATCGGTAGCCTCCGGCTTTGTGGTAGGCTTAATCGGATCCGTAGTGGGGACAGTGGTATCATTGGTAGGATCGGACGGGACTACCGGTTCAGGAGGATTCATCATCGCGCCCATGATCGGCGCAACTTTCCCGATCACCACACCTGCCATGACCACAGTGATCAGCAGCATTCCGCACATGACGATCAATGCAATATTCTTCGGTGTCCACTTCATGATAATCCCTCCTTTTGTCGATATCCCACATTATAACGCCTTTTCCCATTAAATGCAACCCCTACATAAAAAACATCCCGGTGTCATCCACCGGGGTGTTTTCCATTAATTGCCGTTGGTGGTCAGCGCCTGCTGCACTTCCTCAAAATATCCAAGCGTATTTAATTTGCTGTATACAAGCTTTCCTATCAACTCATAACCGGTAGCATTGAAGTGGAGCGCATCGCTCAGCAGCAAACTGGCAGGGGTGGAGCCCTGTTCCATCAAGATACGGTCCTGCGCCGTCGGCTCCAGCCCAGCATCTGCCATCGCTTGTGTAGCCATATATTCCCGCAAATTGATGTAATGCTCGCCGTATTCTTCCTGCATGGCTTCTTCCAGTTCACGCCGGCTTTCCCTTGTGCCCGTGTGCAGACCCACGATAATAAACCGATCCTGATTTGCAGTCTGGTGATCAATGATCGCCCTTTGCTGACGAATTAAGTCCTCAATGTCAGCATACCCTCCGTTTTGTCCCATAAAAATAACGGTAATGTAGTCAAGGTACTGAGAGGATGCCGCCGTGACGATCTCCGTTCCGGGCTCGATCTGTTTGCTTTCTCCGGATACAGAGCGGGTAAAATAATAAGCATATTCCTCGCTTGTAAAGGATTCCTGGGAAATGGAAAGAGTCCCCTCTATCCCACCTATTGTGACAGAATCTATGCCAGCCTTCCCCTGGCGCAACGGTGCTACATTCTGTCCGTCTTTTGAAGTAAAATGCACCTGAACAGATGTTCTTTCTGCAGGAATTTCCAGAGGCTCACTGATCACAAAGGGGATCGCACCGTTACGGCCAGCAATTGTAAGTGTATTTTCTCCGCCAACACCCATATTGACCACCGGAATATCCACCTTATAGTCTTCGGACTCCACCAGATAAGCATATTTGCTTTCAAACAGCGATTTCAGATCATAAGGCTGACAGATATTCTCCACAATCAGCGCCTGCAGCACCTTTGGATAGGTAACGCCATTGCCGCCGGCACCCGCTGTCAACGAGTCACCCCAGCATACGATACCCGGCAGATACTGGCTGATGATCTCCAGATCGGAGTCATGCTCGTTCTTGACCGCTTCAAAAAAAGCTTTCTTCTCTAAATTCTGTTGCTTTGCAGCATCTTCCAACTCCTGCGCTAATTTCTTGTTCTGCTGTCCATCGATCACAAGCAGAACACCCAATATAACGATAAGTACAATGGACAGAATCATGGCAATTTGATCTATCCTAGACATTCTTTCTCTTCCAGTAAATTCCATATTTAGCCCTTTCACCCGCATAGTATTAACCGTTATTGGTTAATATGAATATACACCAGTTCCTGTTAAGATGCAAGTAGAAAGTGGGGCTTGGATGTTATGATTTCTTACCGAAAACTGTGGGAAGTAATGAAAAAAGCAGGGGTCACGCAATATGCATTGATAAAACACTACCATATTAGTCCCGGTCAGATTACAAGAATCAAACGGGACGAAAGTGTCAGCACCCATACAATAGAAAATTTTTGCAAAATTCTCCACTGCCACCCCGGCGATATTATGGAATATATCGAAGACGAAAAATAACCCCCGAATTCCGTTGGAATTCGGGGTGTTGTTCATTAATTGCCGTTATGCGTCAGCGCCTGCTGCACTTCTTCAAAATATCCAAGCTTATTCATAGTGTCAAAAATCAAATTGCCAACCAGTGTATAACCGGTAGCGTTGAAATGCAAACAATCTTCTACCATAAGACTATAGGGAGTAGCGCCTTGCGCCATCAGCACAAAATCATCACCAGTCGGCTCCATGCCGGCATCTTTCAGCGCTTTTGTAGCCATGTATTCCCGCAAATTGATGTAACGGTCGCCGTATTCTTCCTGCATGGCTTCTTCCAGTTTACGCCGGCTTTCCCTTGTGCCCGTGTGCAGGCCCACGATAATAAACCGATCCTGATTTGCAGTCTGGTGATTAATGATAGCTCTTTGCTGGCTGATCAGCTCCTCCAAATTTGAATATCCGCCGTTAGCTCCTACAAAGATAACCGTGATATAGTCACGGTACTGAGAAGAGGCTGCGGTGGTGATCTCTGTGCCGATAGAGACGGTTTTTGCCTCACCTGGGGCAGATCGGGTAAAATAGTAGATGTAATCTTTGCTGTCGATAGATTCCTGGGGAATAGACAGTGTGCCTTGTATGCCATCAATAATGACGGGATTTACGCCGACCTTTCCATGGATAAGGGGAGTAACATTTTGTCCGTTCTTGGATCTAAAATGGATTTCCACCGGGGTTTGATCTGCCGGGATCGTTAGAGAACTACTGGTGACAAAGGGAATTCCTCCATTGCGTCCCACGATTGTCGCGGTATTTTCTCCGCCCACACCCATATTGACTACCGGAATATTGACCTCATAATGACCCGGATCCACCAGATAAGCATATTGGCTGTCAAATGATGCTCTCAAATCATACAGATCGCATATTTTATCCTGAATAAGGGTCTTCAGCACCTTTGGATAGGTAGTGCCCTCACCACCGGAACCCAATGTCAAAGAGTCGCCCCAGCACACAATACCGGGCATGTACTTGCTCACCACCGCCATATCGGAATTATATTCACTTTCCACCGTAGCTAAAAAGGCTTTTCCCTCCAGATACTGTTGCTTTGCAGCCTCTTCCAGCTCCTGGGATAATTTCTTGTTCTGCTGTCCATCGATGGCAAGCAAAACACCCAAAACAATGATAAGCACAAAGGAAAGGATCATCGCAAACCGATTTACCTTTGACATTTTTTCTCTTCCATTTATTTCCATAGCAAACCCCTTTGTGCACATAGTGTTAACCGATATTGGTTAATATGAATATACACCAGTCTTGGTTAATATGCAAGTAGAAAGTGGGTTCTGGATGTTGTAATTTCTTACCGAAAACTGTGGTACGTAGTGAACAAGACCTGGATTTCCTAATATGCGTTAATGAAAATCCGCAACCGGTAACACCGGTTGCCACCTCAAACCCAATGGTCGGCCAGGTAACAAAAAGTGAGGTCTGCAGATACAGACCTCACTTCAATTATTGTATTACTTCAGCGCCTCTTCAACAGCAACAGCCAGGTCAACGGTCATGCCGACCATGGGTCGCGAGCTTGCCCGCCGCCGGTGGCGGAGACAAGGGCAAGCGCAGTGAGTGCTGCGATCGGTGAGCGAGGAAGGTGCGCCGCCACCGACGAGAGCACCGAGTATCGCAAACGGGCTGTCAATCCGCAACCTGCTTTGCAGGTTGCCACCTTAAACCCGATGGTCGGAGGTAAAAAAGTAAGGACATCTGCTTTCGCAGATGCCCTCATCATTTCAATTACTTCAGAGCCTCTTCCACAGCAACAGCGACAGAGACAGTCATGCCGACCATCGGGTTGTTACCAGCGCCCAGGAAGCCCATCATTTCCACGTGGGCAGGGACGGAGGAAGAACCGGCAAACTGTGCGTCACCGTGCATACGGCCCATGGTATCGGTCATGCCGTAAGAAGCAGGACCTGCTGCCATGTTGTCGGGATGCAGGGTACGGCCGGTGCCGCCGCCGGAAGCAACGGAGAAGTACTTACGGCCGTTCTCCATGCACTCCTTCTTGTAAGTGCCGGCAACAGGATGCTGGAAACGGGTGGGATTGGTGGAGTTACCGGTGATGGAAACGTCAACACCCTCGTAACGCATAACAGCAACACCCTCGCGGACATCGTCACAGCCGTAGCAGTTAACCGCAGCGCGCTCGCCCTTGGAGTAGGGAATGCGCTCCACGACCTTCAGCTCGCCGGTGTAATAGTCAAACTGAGTCTTCACATAGGTAAAGCCGTTGATACGGGAGATGATCTGTGCAGCGTCCTTGCCCAGACCGTTTAGGATGACCCGCAGGGGCTCCTTACGGGCCTTGTTGGCGGAGCGGGCGATGCCGATCGCGCCTTCCGCAGCAGCAAAGGACTCGTGACCTGCCAGGAAAGCGAAGCACTTGGTCTCGTCCCGCAGCAGCATAGCGCCCAGATTACCGTGGCCGATACCAACCTTCCGATCCTCAGCAACAGAGCCGGGGATGCAGAAAGCCTGCAGGCCGATGCCGATGGCCTCAGCAGCCTCAGCAGCGTTCTTAACGCCCTTCTTCATAGCGATGGCAGCGCCAACGCAGTATGCCCAAGCGGCATCCTCAAAAGCGATGGGCTGAATGCCCTTGACGATCTCATAGGGATCAAAGCCCTTGGCGACACACATCTCACGGCAAGCCTCAACAGACTGGAGGCCGTACTGAGCGAGGACACCATTGATCTTGTCGATCTTTCTTTCGTAACCTTCAAACAAAGCCATACTTGCGTCCTCCTCTTATTCGTGGCGGGGATCGATGTACTTGGCAGCATCTGCGAAACGGCCGTAGGAACCCTTGGCCTTCTGCAGAGCCTCGTTGGCATCGATGCCCTTCTTGATCATGTCCATCATTCTGCCCAGATTGATGAACTCGTAGCCGGTGATCAGGTTGTCCTCATCCAGAGCGATGCGGGTAACGTAACCCTCAGCCATCTCCAGGTAACGGGGACCCTTGACCTTGGTGGCAAACATGGTGCCCACCTGGCTGCGCAGGCCCTTGCCCAGGTCTTCCAGGGAAGCGCCAACTGCCAGACCGTCCTCGGAGAACGCAGACTGGCTGCGGCCGTAAACGATCTGCAGGAACAGCTCCCGCATAGCGGTGTTGATGGCGTCGCACACCAGGTCGGTGTTCAGAGCCTCCAGCAGGGTCTTTCCGATGAGGATCTCAGAAGCCATAGCGGCAGAGTGGGTCATACCGGAGCAGCCCAGAGTCTCCACCAGAGCCTCCTCGATGATGCCTTCCTTCACATTCAGGGTCAGCTTGCAGCAGCCCTGCTGAGGAGCGCACCAGCCGATGCCGTGGGTGAAACCGCTGACATCCTTAATCTCCTTGACCTGCACCCATTTGCCCTCTTCGGGGATGGGAGCGGGGCCGTGATAAGCGCCCTTGGCAACGCTGCACATATGTTGTACTTCGCTACTATAAATCATGGCAAATTTCCTTTCTTTTCAAAGACGACCCGTCGCCTTTGTGATTTTCCGCATATATTATACCTTCCGGGGTGTAACTTGTCAATTCCCGCAGATGGAAAATCCATACCATTTTCTTCTTCGTTCCGTAAATGATCGTTTATGCGAGTAACGGAGCGCGAAGCGCGAGCCTCCCCTGTGTAAGGGGAGGTGCCCCGTTAGGGGCGGAGGGGCTGTTGCAAAGCGCAGCGTAACAAATCTCAATGATTGCCGGTGGCAATCATACCAC
>JAZNJN010000007.1:0-14794 GCA_045578025.1 Faecousia sp.
GTAGCTTTTTACGGTCAACGATCCGTTCTTCCAGCTCCAGTATCCGGCAAACACCATGGCTGCCGTATACCACAAAATCGCCCAAACTGTACATCTCCTGCTCCTTTCCGTGTAATTTATTTTATCTATGATAAATTATAACACACGGAAATCAAAATTTCATGTGGTAAAATTGCTGAATTTTATGCGACGAAATTAGAACAATAGCTCTACATGATTGTTTCTCAGCCATGCATCGATCTGCAGCAGATAGCAGATCGTCTGGGGTCTTCGCATCAATTGGCCGTACCAGGGCCACAGGGCATCCTCCGTCAAAATACGCTCTGCGGATGCTTTGGTAATCAGATGAAACAGCGGCGAATCTCCCCGCTCCAAAAGCAGCCGCAGTCTTTCGCTGACCAGCTGCAAATACCGGGGGTCGTAGGTCTTTGGATAGGGACTCTTTTTCCTATAAAGCACTTCTTCCGGCAGATAATCCTGCATGGCATACCGAAGAAGTCCCTTCTCCTTTCCTTGATAATCCTTAAACTCCCAAGGTACACCGTACAGATATTCCGCGATCCGGTAGTCGCAAAACGGCACCCGTACCTCCAGACCGGAATACATACTCATTCTGTCCTTCCTGTCCAGAAGTGTCTGCATAAACCACTGCTGATTTAAGTTGACCATTTCTTTCATCCGCCGCTCCTCAGGGGCTGTTCCCGGCAGAATGTCGCTTTCCCGGCAGGTCATTTCATACCGCTGCCGGACATAGTCCTCCCCATCCACCTTTGCCGCCAGTTGGGGTGTCAGCATGGCGCACCGCTGGGCGGTGTTCTGCGCCCAGGGGAAGCCATCTCTGCCCCGAACCTCAGGATCCCGGTACCAGGGATACCCTCCGAATATCTCATCGGCGCACTCCCCGGACAAGGCTACCGTCACATGGTTTTTGATCTCCCGGCAGAATACCAGCAGCGAAAGATCCACATCTGCCATCCCCGGCAGATCCCGGGCGGTCGTGGCAGCCTCCAAGGCATCTACCAGTTCCCCCGGCGACAGAATGCACCAGTGATGGTCCGTATCAAGTGCCGACTGCATCAGCCGGATATAATGCCCGTCGGAGTTTGGTTGGAATTTATTGGGAGTAAAGTATTTGTCATTATCCACATAGTCTACGGAAAAAGTCGGCAGCTGTCTTCCCTGCTCTTTTAACCTCTGGGCGCAAACCGATGTGATCAAACTGGAGTCCAGTCCTCCGGAGAGAAATGTTCCCACCGGCACATCGGAAACCATCTGCCTGCTTATGGCATCTGTCACCAAATACCGCACCTGCTCCGCTGTTTCTTCAAAGCTTTCCCGATGCTCCCGATCTTTCAGCGCCCAGTACCGCTTCCACCGAAAACGGCCATCCTCATAGTATCCGCAGCACCCCGGCTCCAGCTCCTGTATCCCCTTGAACACGCCGCACCCCGGTGTCCTGCCGGGACCCAGCAGCAAAATCTCCGCTGCGCCCTGCTCATCCAGTTGCGCTCTTACAGTGGGATACGCCAAAATCGTCTTGATTTCCGACGCAAAGAGCAGACCGCCTTGATGTAATTTATAAAACAGGGGTTTTACCCCCATCCGGTCTCTTGCCAGAAACAGTCTGCGATTGTGATGCTCCCAAACGCCAAAAGCAAAGATACCGTTGCACCTTGCAAGGCAGTCCTCGCCCCATTGGGCGTAGGCATGGAGCAGCACCTCCGTATCCGAGTGCCCTAAAAACTGATGCCCCAGCTTTGCTAATTCCCTTCGGATCTCCTCGGTATTATAAAGCTCACCGTTATAGACGATGGTATATGCCCGATTCCCCTGCTGCCATGTCATTGGCTGGCGGCCGCCCTCAATATCAATTACTGCAAGCCTTGCATGAAGCAGTGTGCAGTCCTTTTCCTGCCAAAAATCTGCCGCATCCGGCCCTCTGCGTTTCATGGTATTCAGCATCGCATCAATAACGCAGTTCTCTGCTGTTAAACCAAGGATTCCCGCTATTGCACACATATGAATCCTCCTTTCACCCCTCATCTTATGCCGCCCTGCCGGGATTTGGCACGCATAGCGCCTTTCACAGTGGTCATACTACCGTCAGGTGATGAAGTATGAAAACAAACAAAGAGGTCCTATCCTCCATTTTAAAAACCACCCAGATGGGACAGATGGGCATTCGTAGCGTCCAAAAGGCTGCTAAAGGCGAAAAACTAAAGCAGGCACTGGCTGATCAGCTGCGGGAGTATGACAGCATTGAAACTATGGCCCATGAGATCGCTGCCCAGCGGGGATGGCGGCTGCAGGAGCTGAGTCCCGGACTGCGAAAGATGGCGGACATGATGACCCGAATGCAGCTAAACGGCAGAAACACCGACTCCAAAATCGCAGGCATGATGATCAAGGGCAACACCAAGGGTGTCATTACCGGCACGAAAAATCTGCACCACCATGAAAATCCGGACGGGAAGATCACATCCCTTGCTCAGCGGCTTCTGGATCACGAAAACGCCAACATCCGCCAAATGGAAACCTTTCTTTAAGCAACCCCGGAAGCAATTCCGGGTACATACCGTCACACAATCCCTGCCTTCCGCATATCATAATCTGAAACCTGAAAGGAGGGGTTCTTCTGCCAGCCACAGGCTACATACAGGTACGCGCATATGAAAGCTACGCCCAGATACCATTGCAAGGGGTTGCCATCACCGTCACCGCGCTGGATGGCACTGCCATCGCTATGCGCCTTACAGACCGCAGCGGGCGCATCACACCGATTGATCTTCCCGTCCCGGATCTTTCCGCCAGCCAGTCACCGGATACCGGTCAAGTTCCCTTTGCAACAGTCAATCTCCATGCCCAGCTGCGGGGCTACGAACAGATCACCGCCGAGCGAGTTCAGGTCTTCCCCGATACTACCACCACCCAGGATCTGGAAATGGTACCTTTGTCCGAATTGCCCGGCTCATGGGATCAAACAGAGCTGTTTGACACGCCGCCGCAAAATCTATAGGAGGTAAGTATGCCTACCGTATTGCCATTTGTACCTCAGCGAATAACCGTCCATCTGGGTGCGCCATCATCAAACGCGCCCAATGTAACCGTACCCTTCATCGATTATGTCAAAAATGTGGCATCCAGCGAGATCTATCCCACATGGGAAGAAAGCGCCCTGCGAGCCAACATTCTCGCCATCGTTTCCTTCGCCCTCAACAGAGTGTATACTGAATTTTACCGCAGCCGGGGCTATGATTTTGACATCACCAACAACACCGCCTACGACCAGTATTTTGTCAACGGCAGAAGCTATTTCAGTAATGTTTCCCGAATTGTGGACGAATTATTCAATGACTATCTCCGCCGCCCGGGTTTTGTAGAGCCACTGGCAGCCAAATTCTGCAACGGCACTACCGTCACCTGTGAGGGACTCAGCCAATGGGGCAGCCAGAATCTTGCCCAGCAGGGCCTAAATTCCACCCAAATCCTGCGAAATTATTACGGCAATGTGGAGATCGTCCCCAACGCCCCCATACGTGGCATCACCTCTTCCTATCCGGGCACACCCCTGCGCCGGGGAAGCTCCGGTCCCAGCGTGGTGGTCGTGCAGACAGAATTGAACCGTATTGCCCAAAATTACCCCGCCATACCTAAGATCCCCGAAGTGGACGGCATATTCGGCAGTCGGACAGAAGCCTCCGTCCGGGCATTTCAGGAGATCTTCGATCTATCACCTGACGGCATCGTCGGCCCGGCAACCTGGTATGCCCTGGTGCGGCTGTATACCGCCGTCACATCCTTGTCGGAGCTGCGCAGTCAAGGTCAGCAGTTTTATGCCATCGATTGGGAGTATCCTAATGCCCTTTATGAGGGTGACACCGGTGACAAGGTCCGTCATCTGCAATATATGCTCTCTGTTTTGTCCGCATATATCGACTCCATCCCCCCTGTAGAAGTGGACGGGATCTTTGGCCCAGCCACCCGCAACGCGGTCATTGGCGCCCAGCAATGGTTTGGACTGCCCCAAACCGGAGCTGTGGACGCAGCCACTTGGGATGAGATTTACGACCAGTTCTCCGGCATTGAGAACACCAGCCTGCGGGATCGGGAAGTGTTCCCCAACACCAATACGGCAGTGACCGCCTTTGCCTCCCAGAACCAAGCCCAGAACCGTACCCGATACGCAAATACCACCACGCTGACCCAATTCCCCGGTCGGGATCTTATGATGGGTCAGCAGGATCCCGTTCGTCAGGAGGTGATCAGATGAGACCGCCGGAATCCTTTATTTCTCAGCCTATCCGCAGCCTGCAAACCATGCTCCGGGTCATTGCAGAAAGCGACGACCGTCAACCCAGTGTGATCCCCGACGGCATTTACGGAAAAAACACCATGGCCGCCGTTTCTGCATTCCAGCGCAGAAAAGGTCTCCCTGCCACCGGAATTGCCGATCAGGCCACATGGGAAGCCATCGTCGCCGATTATGAGCCGGCTCTGATCCTTGTAGGCGAAGCCCAGCCCATTGAAGTGATTTGGAACGCCAATCAAGTAATCCGGCAAGGCGAAAGCCATCCAAACATATATCTGGCTCAGGCAATGCTTGCGGTGCTTGCCGAAGCCTACAGCAGCATTGCCGCCCCGGGACTGACGGGCATTCTGGATATCCCCACAACCGAATCTCTTTCCTCTTTCCAATCCATGAATCAGCTCCCCATGACCGGCGATCTGGACAGAATTACATGGTACAATCTGGCGAAGCATTATCCGTTAGCCGCCCGGCTTGTCACCGGAGCCTCGGAAACCCGCAAAATATCCCAAAACCGGTAAACTTTAATTTGTTCACACAAAATTTCCAACAAAAAAAATCCTTTCCCCTTGATTCTCCGGAAATTATGCCTATAATAGAATGTGTCGGTTTAAACCTTTGACCGACACCCGGAGGATAAATCATGCTCATTAAGAATTGGAAGAAAGATCTGCTGACAATACCAAATCTGCTCAGCCTGTTCCGGCTTTTGCTGATCCCGGTCTATATCGTGATCTATCTGCAGGCTAAAGACCTGACGGATTACTGTATCGCCGCAGGCATTTTGGCGGTTTCCTGTCTGACTGATGCGATCGACGGAAAGATCGCCCGACATTTTAATATGATATCCACCATCGGAAAGGTTTTGGATCCCTTCGCAGACAAAGCCACCCAGTTCACCCTGATCCTCTGTCTTGCCATCAAGAAGCCGGTCCTATGGACACTGGTAGTGCTGTTTGTGATCAAGGAAAGTTTCCAGCTCATCGCAGGGTATCTTACTTTTCGCAAGGGAAAGATGCTTACCGGCGCTCTGCTGGCAGGAAAGATCTGCACAGCCGTCTTATTTGTGAGCCTGATCATTCTGGTACTGTTCCCGGATCTGAAGCAGTCTATCATCTACTGGATCACAGCAGTGGACTGCCTGTCCATGATCGTGTCGTTTATAGGCTACGCAAGGACCTATTACACTCACTCTCCTATGATCCAGGAGCTGGACCAAACCAATTCTGAACAATAAGAATATGCCCGGAGCATTTCGCTCCGGGCTTTTCCTGTTCCATGGGCGAAGTGTCACAGAAATGCTGTCGGGACATCCGGGAAATCCTCCCCGGCATCAGCATTTCTCATCGCGCCTGCTCTGCAGATACAGTATACCAGACCCTCTCTGCGAATTCAGAAGATTCCTTGCGTGTCCCCTTTGCACAGGCCGTCACAGTTCCTTGAAATTTGCAAAATTTAGGCTTGACAAACACCCTTAAGTATTGTAATATATCAAGGCTGACCAAAAGAAAGCGATATGGAGAAGTCGCGTAGCTGGCCGAGCGCGCACGATTGGAAATCGTGTATACCCCAAAAGGGTATCGAGGGTTCAAATCCCTCCTTCTCCGCCATAAAAATAAACACCCATCCTTTGGATGGGTGTTTATTTTTATACCGGGAGGGATTCGAAAAATCCAATCGCAATATGCCACTGGCATATTGCTGCCACCAGTTCAAAAACTGGTGGCTACCTTAATTTTGCTCGTTAGAGCAAAATGCAAACAAATCCCTCCTTCTAATCTCAAACCCTATCAATTTGCTAACAAAATTGCTAACGAATTCCGCCCCATCCTTTTCGATGGGGCGGTAATTTATTTCGTCATCTTCTCCTGCTTGACCTTGTGGTCGATTACATGGCGGGAGGCAAGCTCCTTATGAATATCCTCCAGAGAGATTCCTGCTTCGATCATCAGTACCATTACATGGTAGGCAAGATCTGCGATCTCATAGACCGTTTCCGCTTTGTCCTGATCCTTTGCGGCAATGATCACCTCTGTGCATTCTTCGCCAACCTTCTTCAGGATCTTATCCAGACCTTTTTCGAACAGATAGGTGGTGTAAGAGCCCTCCTTCTTCTCCGCCTTCCGACCCTCAATCAGCTTCATAAGGCCTTCATAGGAGAATTCATGGCGCTCTTCACTCTGGAACACGGGATTCTCAAAGCAAGACTCTGTGCCCAGATGGCAGGCAGGTCCTTCCTTTTCCACCATAACGATCAGAGCATCCTTGTCGCAATCTGCTGTGATGGACACGATGTGCTGATAGTTGCCGCTGGTCTCCCCCTTCAGCCACAGTTCATTCCGGGAGCGGCTCCAGAAGCAGGTCAGTTCCTTCTCCATGGAGATCTGCAGACTCTCTTTGTTCATATACGCCAGGGTCAGCACCTGCTTGCTCACAGCATCCACGACAATGGCAGGGATCAGTCCCTTTTCGTCAAATTTAAGTTCGTTAATGTCAATCATCTTTTTCGCTCCTTACAGTCTTGTGGGGATTCCCGAGAGTGCCATATGGCGCTTCAATTCCGGGATCTGCACCTCTCCAAAATGGAAGATCGAAGCCGCCAGACCCGCATCCACTTGGGGCAGTGTATCAAACAGGGTGATAAAGTCCTGAATTTTTCCTGCGCCGCCGGAGGCAATCACAGGCACGCTCACCGCGTCACATACCGCCTGCAGCATGGGTAGGTCAAATCCACCCTTCACGCCGTCAGTATCGATAGAATTGACCACGATCTCACCTGCGCCATTATCCACACACCGCTTGATCCAGCCGATGGCCTCCATGCCGGTATCCTCTCTGCCGCCCTTGGCAAAGACCCGGAACTGGCCATCCACCCGCTTGATGTCTGCCGACAGCACCACGCACTGGCTGCCGTACCGCTTTGCCGCGTCATATACAAGCTGGGGATTTCGGATCGCACCGGAATTGACACTGACCTTGTCCGCACCGCATTTCAGCACCCGGTCAAAGTCGTCAACAGTGTTGATACCGCCGCCAACCGTCAGCGGGATAAATACACTTTTCGCTGTCTCCCGCAGAATGTCCGTAAACAGCTTCCGCCCGTCGGAGGACGCGGTGATATCATAAAACACCAGTTCATCCGCACCGCATTCGCTGTAGAACTTTGCCAATGTCACAGGAGAAGAAACATCCTGCAGCCCTGCAAAGTTAACACCTTTTACCACCCTGCCGTCCTTCACATCCAGGCAGGGAATAATTCTTTTTGTGATCATTTCGCTACCTCGATCGCTTCCTTCAGATTAATGGCACCGGTATAGTAGGCCTTACCCACGATAGCGCCGTGGATATCCATTGCCGCCAGCACCTTTACATCCTCCATAGAGGACACGCCGCCGGAGGCTATGATCTGCATAGAAAACTGCTGGGCGAGGGTCTGATACAGACCGTGGTTTGCACCTTTCATAGCGCCGTCCCGGGAAATATCCGTGCAGATCAGCGTCTTGACCCCCAGCTTCTCCATCTTCGCGCAGAAGTCAAGGTCATTTTCTTCCGACTTCTCCGTCCAGCCCTTGATGGCCACATAGCCGTCCCGAATGTCGATACCCACCGCAATTCTATCGCCGTATTTACTCACCGCAGCCTGCAAAAATGCTGCATCCGTTACCGCAGCCGTTCCCAGGATCACCCGGTCCACGCCCGCATTTAAGTATCGTTCCACCACATCCATGCTGCGGATGCCGCCGCCGACCTCGCAGAATAGTCCTGTGGCATTTTTGATGGCACAGACCGTCTGAAGATTGGGTGTCGTACCGCTCTTCGCGCCCTCTAAGTCCACCAGATGGATATGGCTCGCACCCTGCTGAAGAAAGTCCTTCGCCACTTCCTCCGGATGCTCACTGTAAACCGTCATCTGGGCATAGTCGCCCTTGTAAAGACGGACCGCCTTCCCTTGATACAGGTCGATGGCAGGATATATTACCATGGTCCATTCCTCCTTACATTTGGGCAAACGCCTTTAAGATGTTCAGTCCCACATTTCCGCTTTTTTCCGGATGGAACTGACAGCCAAATACATTCCCCTTTTGAACTGCGGCAGTCAATTCAGCGCCGTACTCAGAGGTTGCGATGACACTTTCGTCGCACTCCGCCGCATAAAACGAGTGAACAAAATACACACAGTCCCCCGGCTGGATTCCGGAAAACAGAGGACTTTCCTTTTTGATATTCAGCGGATTCCAGCCAATGTGGGGAATCTTGTATTCTGCGGGGATCACATCTGAGACGGGTCTTACCGCACCGGGGATCAACCCCAGTCCCTCATGCTCACCAAACTCATAGCTCTTGTCAAACAGCAGCTGCATACCAAGGCAAATGCCCATCAAAGGCTTGCCGCTGCGAGCCTGCTCCACGATCACCCGGTCAAGACCGGTGGCGCGAAGCTTCTTAGCCGCATCTTCGAACGCACCAACACCGGGCAGTATGATCTTATCCGCCTGCCTAAGAACATCGGCATCGGCAGTCACAATGACCTCCTCACCAATCGCAGCAAAAGAGCTTTTCAGAGAAAACAAATTACCAACACCGTAGTCTACGATCGCGATCATTACAAAACACCCTTTGTCGACGGAATTTCATTGGAAAAGGCAGCATCGATGGCGACGGCGTTGCGCAAGATCCGCCCCACAGCCTTAAATGTGCCTTCGATGATGTGGTGAGAGTTGCTGCCGGCAAGCTGGCAGATGTGCAGCGTGCACTCCGCATTGCGGATAAAGCCCAGCCAGAACTCCTCCACCAACTCGGTATCAAAGCTGCCCACCTTCTGGGTGGGAATCTGCAGGTCATAGCCGAGATACCCTCTTCCGGACAGGTCTACCGCCGCCAGAATCAAAGTTTCGTCCATGGGGAGGATCACATCCCCATAGCGGTGAATGCCCCGCTTGTCCCCAAGGGCAGCCTTGAACGCCTGACCCAGTGCGATGCCTACATCCTCAACAGTATGGTGGTCATCCACATAGGTATCGCCGTCACAGCGCAGAGTCAGATCAAATCTTCCGTGCTTGGAAAACAGGGTCAGCATATGGTCCAAAAAGCCGCAGCCGGTGGCGATATCTCCCTTACCGCTGCCATCCAGGCAAAGGGAAAGGGCGATCTTTGTTTCCGCGGTATTGCGATTGATTTCCGCAGCTCTCATACCTGCTCCTCCAAAATCTTTTTAATTGCTGCGACCAGCACTTCCATCTGGGTCTTGCTGCCGATGGTGATTCGGTTGTAATCCGTCAGCTTGGGGGTATCAAAATGCCGGATCAAAATTCCTCTCTGTTTCAGAGTCAAATACAGCTCCTTACCCACCAGATCAGGATGCTTCGCCAGAATGAAATTGGCCGTAGAATCGATAACTGTAAAGCCCAACTGCCGCAGCGCATCTGTTGTCCATTCACGATTCTCGATGATCGTTCGGCAATTATTAAGGAAATAATCCTCATCCTCCAATGCACCGATACCCGCCGCCATGGTCATGCGGTTGACATTGAAGGGATTGGTGGAGAACTTCAAGGCATTCAGATCCCGGATCAGTTCTTTGCAGCCGATGCAAAAGCCCAATCTGCCGCCCGCCATGGAGCGGGATTTGGAAAAGGTCTGAATCACCAGCAAATTATCGTACTTGTGGATCAGCGGCACTGCGCTTTCGCAGCCGAAATCCACATAGGCCTCGTCAATGACCACCACATTATCGGGTTTGCTCTTGACGATGTCCTCGATCTGAGAAAGGGTCAGCGCAAGACCGGTGGGGGCATTGGGATTGGCGATAAAGATCGTTTCGTTGCGGCCAATGTAGTCGTCTACATCAATGGAAAAATCCTCTTTCAGCGGAATGCGGGTATAGGGCGCGCCATGAAGCTCCGCATAGATGGGATAAAAACCGTATGTAATCTCCGGAAATGCCGCCGGGTGGTCCGCATCGCAGAATGCCATAAAGGCGAAGTTCAGTCCTTCATCAGAGCCATTGGTAAAGATGATCTCATCTCTCTCCACGCCAAAGACCTGGGCCGCCTTGGCAGTCAGATCTCTGCACTCCGGGTCAGAATACAGCTGCAGATCCTTTGCCGCCAGTTTAACCAGCTCCTGGGCTCTGGGCGAGGGCGGAAAGGGAGATTCATTGGTATTCAGCTTGATATACTGCATATCCTTGGGCTGCTCCCCGGGTACATAGGGGACCAGCTTGTTGTAGTTGTTACTGAAAAAACGGCTCATGCTTCCTCTTCCTCTCTGCGGATCAATGCACTTCGTGCGTGGGCGGTAAGGCCCTCAGCCGTGGCAAAGGCCGCGATGTCATCTGCAACCTTGTCCAAGGCTTCCTTGGTGTAGTATGTAAATTGAGTCTTCTTAATAAAATCGTCCACGGACAGCGGACTGGAGAATTTTGCCGTGCCGCTGGTGGGCAGGGTGTGATTCGGACCTGCAAAGTAGTCGCCCAACGCCTCCGGGCAGTATCTTCCCATGAACACAGAGCCCGCATGGCGAATGCTGTCCAGATAATCAAAGGGTTCTTCCACGCACAGCTCCAGATGCTCCGGTGCGATCTCATTGACGACGTCGATGACCTGCTCCAAGTCCTCTGCAACGATGATCTTGCCGTTATTATCAATAGACGCTCTGGCGATCTCACACCGCTCCAGCATGGGAATCTGCCGTTCCAGCTCCTGCTGTACGGACAGAGCAAGCTCCTCGGAATCCGTGACCAGAACAGCACTTGCCAGCTTGTCATGCTCTGCCTGGGACAGCAGGTCTGCCGCCACATGCCGGGCATCGGCGCCGCCGTCAGCAACCACCAGAATCTCACTAGGGCCTGCGATCATGTCGATGGAAACCTTTCCGAAGACCTGCTTTTTCGCCTCTGCCACAAATGCATTGCCGGGGCCCACGATCTTATCCACCTTGGGAATGCTCTCCGTTCCGTAGGCCAATGCGGCAATGGCTTGCGCACCGCCGACTTTGAAGATCTTGTCCACACCCGCCACCTTTGCAGCCGCCAGGATCACAGGATTGATCTTTCCCTCGCTGTTGGGGGGCGTTACCATTAGCACTTCCTTGACACCTGCCAGCTTTGCAGGGATCGAATCCATCAAAACAGTGGAAGGATACGCCGCCGTACCACCGGGAACATACAGACCCGCCCGGTCAACGGGGATGATCTTCTGTCCGATGATCATGCCATCTTCTTCGATATAAAAGCCGGTGCGCACCTGCCGGGAGTGAAACTTGCGGATATTGGCAGCCGCTTTCTCCAAAATCGCCACAAATGCGGGGTCGACAGTACTGACCGCCTGCTCAATTTCTTCCGCAGATACCTGTAGCGCAGTCAGCTTTGCTTTATCAAACTTTTCGCAGTACGCAAGCAAAGCCTTGTCACCGTTTTCCCTTACATCTGCGATAATGTCAGCCACAATGGCCGTTACATCCACAGTAGGCTCAGTTCTCGCAAAGATCTCATCCTTGCTTACCTCGCCGACTTTCATAATCTTGATCATTATTTACGCCTCCGTCTGCCTTGCCAGCCCTTCCATCAGAGCGTTTATCACACCGCTCTTAAACTGATAGCTTGCCTTGTTAGCGATCAGCCTTGCGCTGATGGGCACTACCGTTTCCACTACGGAAAGGTCATTTTCTTTTAGGGTTGTTCCTGTTTCCACGATATCCACGATCACATCGGAAAGCCCCAAAATCGGCGCGATCTCAATAGAGCCATTCAGATGAATGATATCGATATCTCTACCCTTGGCGCGGTAATACTGGGCCGCGATATTGGCAAATTTGGTTGCCACCCGCAGAGTCCGCTGAGGATCTTCCACAAAGTCATTCTTTGCGGCCACCGCCATTCGGCATTTTCCGATGTCGAGGTCCAGCAGTTCATAGATCTCCGGTTCATACTCCAGCAGGATATCCTTTCCCGCCACGCCGATATCCGCCGCGCCCCGCTCAACATAAATGGCAACATCTGAGGGCTTTACCCAGAAATACCGGACGCCCTTTTCTTCATTTTCGAAGATCAGCTTGCGGCTGCCGTCGTGGATAGAGGGGCATTCAAAGCCTGCCTTTTCAAACATGGCGTAGACCTTTTCGCCCAGTCTGCCCTTGGGCAACGCAATATTAAGCATTGTTTTCAAGGATCTCCACCTCACTACCCCGTAATTTCATCAACTGCCGATACCGGATATTCTCCGGCAATTGCCGCAACACCGTAACCGTGTTGCCTTTCTGTGTCAGTTCCTCTGCCCGGTTAAGCAGCACAGAAAGCTCAGCGCCCTCTTCGTACAGCAACACCGTATCTACGTCATAGTTCTTTTCCCGCTGCTCCAGCCGCTCCAAAGTATCCAGATACACGGCAAAGCCAATGGCGCAGGACTTACGGCCCATCTTCTGCATCAGCTTATCGTACTGACCGCCGGACAGCACACTGCTGGGAACACCGTCCACAAATCCCTTAAACACGATGCCGTTATAGTAATTCACATCGTCCACCACAGAAAGGTCAAACCGCAGCATGCCGTATACAGGCGTGCCCTTCAGCGCACCCGTTACGGCAAGAAGCTGATCCAATGCATTGAACGGCGCAATGCCGTCCATAGCCTTACGAATCACGCTTAACACCGCATCCGGTGCGCCGCTTGCAACCACCGCCTGCTTGAGAAGCGCGATGCGCTCTTCCTTAATATCTGCATCCCGGCAGATCTTTTCCAACGCACGGGTGTTCTTTTCCCCTACCGCCTTTATGGCAGCTGCTTTGTCCTTTTCGGGAATACCCACACCGGCAAACAGGTCGGATAGGAGTCCCAAATGGGAAATATTCAGCACGCTGTTCCCGGAGATGCTCTGCAAACTCTGCGCTGCAAGCATCAGCACCTCGCAGATGCAGTAATCATCCACCTTACCCAGGCATTCCAGACCCACCTGGGTCATCTCCCGGAAGGAACGGGAGCCTTTGGGTGCGCGGTAGACATTTTCGTTATAGTAAAGCTTCTGCACCGTGTCTGGCATATCCTTACTGTTTTTCACAATAGAAAGGGTCACATCCGGCTTTAAAGCCATCAGCTTGCCGTTGGCATCAGTAAAGGTGATGACACTGTCCGAGATCAGAAAATCCCGATTCCGGGCATAGAGGTCATATTCCTCAAATTTACTCATTTTATATTGGGTATAGCCGTACTGGCTGTACAGCGAACGCAAGGTGTAGATCACCTGCTCATAAAATCCCATGGGAAGCTGTGTCATTCCTTTTGCTCCTTTTTGTTATTCAGTCCTTCAATAGCCTTTTTGTAACCGCCGCTACCATAATTAAGGCATTTGCTGACTCTGCCGATGGTGGCGGTGCTGATGGCCACCTTCTCTATGATTTTCTGATAGCTGTAACCCTCTGCCAGCAGAACAGCTGCATCCAGCCGCTGTGCCATGTCCTGAATTTCCTTAATGGTACACAGGTCTGCAAAGTAGGCATAGCACTCTTCCCTGTCCTTCAGACTGAGGATGGTATCAAATAAACGGTCTACGGATTCAGAGCGAAATTTCATAATGCTCCCTCCCTGAAATATTACTTCACCAGTTTATCACTTTACTTTACTAAAGTCAACTGTATTTTAGCAATATTTTCCGGGTATTTACAGAGAATTGGCTGTGCGCTGCTTTTAACGCAACACACAGCCAGATTAAATTCATTTAGCGAATCTGCCCCTGTCCCGTCACTACATATTTATAGCTTGTGAGTTCTTTCAAGCCCATCGGTCCCCGGGCATGCAGCTTCTGGGTAGAGATGCCCATTTCGCAGCCAAGTCCGAATTCTCCGCCGTCGGTAAACCGGGTAGAAGCATTCACATAAACAGCCGCGCTGTCCGCACCGGCAACGAATGCCGCCTTCGCTTCCTCGCTTTGGGTGACGATGGCTTCGCTATGCCCGGTAGAATGCTCAGAGATATGGGCGACAGCCTCCTCTACCCCATCTACACATTTCACTGCAAGAATATAATCCAAGAACTCTGTATCAAAATCCTCTGCCACAGCTGCGACACCAGGAATGATGGAAATTGCAGCATCATCCAGTCGCAACTCAACAGGAACAAGTCCCTGCTCCTGCCGCTCTGTCACAAGCTTTTTGTAAAGCATAGGCAGAAACACCGGGGCAATCTGCTTATCTACCAAAAGCACTTCCTCTGCGTTGCAAACACTGGGTCTGCTGGTCTTGGCATTGTTTACTATTTCCAGCGCCATATCAAGATCCGCAGTCTTTTCCACATATACATGGCAGATTCCTGTGCCGGTGGCGATACAAGGCACTGTGGCATTTTCCACGCAGGCCCGAATCAGACCCGCGCCGCCTCTGGGGATCAGCAGATCAATATAGCCGTTGGCTTTCATCAGCGCATTTGCGCTTTCCCGGGAGGTATCCTGTACCAGATTCACGGCATGCTCCGTAACTCCCACGGACTTAAGTCCCTT
>JAZNJN010000008.1:0-3027 GCA_045578025.1 Faecousia sp.
ACAGCAGTGCAAACGCCACGCTTCTGGGGGGAAGGCAGAGTAGTAGCCTTGTTCTCCAGAGTGTTCAGACCTCTCTGCAGAGCAGGAGCGGTGGACTTGTAGGTGACCTGCTGACGGCCATTCTTAACGAGCTGATTAAAAGTAGGCATCAATTTTCTCCTTTCTTTTGTTCTCACCGAATGGTGGATTATATTCTACGGGTTTTTCCCGGTAGAAACAAATCAGTTGACTACCGCCGCGGCGGCAGCTCCCACCTCAATGCCGCAGGCATGACCGAGGTCATCCATACTGCGCACCCAATCCAGACGGACGCGGAGATCCTGGCAGATCAATGCGATTGGCTGAGTAATGGCGGGGTCGGCGTTTTTCGCCAGAAATACCTGCTGTGCACGGCCGGAATGCAAGGCTTTTCGGAGCTGTTTTGCCCCGACAACCACCTTTTTATTGTGCAAATCCGGCAAACTGCCGCACTTTGGTATTTTACAATCTTTTTTAGTGTCCATACAAAAACCTATTATACGCATATTTTTGAAAAAGTCAACAAAAATCCTTGAAAAAATTCTACTTTTTGGGTATTGCAGTGCGTAAAAAGACCGTCACCTTTGCAGGCGACGGTCTTTATTAATTATTCGATCTCAGCGACCTCAGCAAAACGAGATTCCGGAGTAGCACCGGGCTTGTAATCCCGGTAGGCCATCATGCCGGAACCGGCAGGGATCAGCTTACCGATCAGCACGTTCTCCTTCAGACCAACCAGACGGTCAACCTTGCCCTTGATAGCGGCATCAGTCAGGACCTTAGTGGTCTCCTGGAAGGAAGCGGCAGACAGGAAGGAATCCGTAGCCAGAGCAGCCTTGGTGATACCCAGCAGCATAGCTGTGGCGGTTGCGGGCTTCAGATCCTCTTCGCCGGCATCGATCCGTGCCTGCACAGCGGCATTGGCATCCTCGAACTCGAAGGTATCCACCACAGTTCCGGTGAGCAGAGCGGTATCGCCGGGCTCCTCGATCCGCACCTTGCGCATCATCTGACGGATGATGACTTCAATGTGCTTATCGTTGATCTCAACACCCTGCTGACGGTACACAGCCTGAACAGACTGCACCAGATAATCCTGAACAGCCTCCACACCGGAGATCCGCAGGACATCCTGGGGATACAGGGCACCGTCGGTGATGGGTTCGCCCTTCTGGACAATCTTGCCGTGCTGGACCTTCAGGCCGACAGAGTAAGGCACCTGGTACACCTTGACCTCGCCGTCCTCCGCGGTAACGGTGATGTTACGCAGAGCGGTGCGGTGGGTATCGTCGATGCTGACAGTACCGGTGACCTCGGAGATGGTAGCCATCTTCTTGGGACGGCGTGCCTCAAACAGTTCTTCAACTCTGGGCAGACCCTGGGTGATATCGTCACCCGCAACGCCGCCGGAGTGGAAGGTACGCATGGTCAGCTGAGTACCGGGCTCACCGATGGACTGAGCTGCGATAATACCGACAGCCTCGCCCAGATCCACTTCCTTGGAAGTAGCCAGGTTCATGCCATAGCACTTGGCGCAGACGCCCACCCGGGCACGGCAGCCCAGAATGGTACGGATATAGATCTTCTCGATACCGGCATCCTCGAACTTCTGAGCATCCTCGGGCATCATCATGACATCCTTGGAATGGATCAGTTCACCGGTAATGGGATGCAGAACATCATTGACAGGATAACGGCCGCGGATCCGGTTACCGAAGGAATCCACAACATCACCGTTCTTGTCGTACACAGCACCTACCCAGATACCGTTGACAGTGCCACAGTTGTGCTCACGGATGATCACATCCTGAGAAACGTCAACCATTCGGCGGGTCAGGTAACCGGAGTCAGCGGTACGAAGAGCGGTATCGGTCATGCCCTTACGTGCGCCTCTGGAGGAAATGAAGTACTCCAGAACGGAAAGGCCTTCACGGAAGTTTGCCTTAACAGGGATCTCGATGGTACGGCCGGCGGTATCCGCCATCAGACCACGCATACCAGCCAGCTGACGGATCTGTGCCATGCTACCACGGGCGCCGGAGTCTGCCATCATATAGATGGGGTTGAACTCGTCCAGATTACCGGACAGGGCGTTGGTGACATCGGCAGTAGTCTTTTCCCACTGCTGGACCACCAGACGGTAGCGCTCCTCATTGGTAATGAAGCCCTGGCGGTAGAACTGCTCGATCTCCACAACCTTGCCCTCGGCTTCCTTGACCAGCTGGTACTTGATCTCAGGCACCACCATGTCCGCGATGGACACGGAGATAGCGCCCTTGGTGGAGTACTTGTAGCCCAGAGCCTTGATGCGGTCCAGCATCTCGGTGGCGGTGGTGAAGCCGTGCTTACGGATACACTTGTCAATGATCTTACCCAGCTGCTTCTTGCCGACCAGGAAGACCACTTCCAGATTGAAAGCACGCTCGGGATCACCCCGGTCCACGAAGCCCAGATCCTGAGGAATGGGCTCATTGTAGATCAGGCGGCCAACAGTGGCATCGATGATGCGGTACTGCATTTCGCCCTCCACTTCCCTGCCGTAACGGACACGGATGGGAGCATGCAGGCCGATGTTGCCGTCAGCATAGGCAGCGATAGCCTCTTCCACGCTGGAGTAGCTGTGGACAGGACGGAACTTGGCAATTGCCTTGCCCTCTGCCTTGGCAGCCTTGTTGGCAGCCAGGAACTCGTCTGCATCCACAACCTGGCCTGCGGGCAAATTGGTTTCGCCGCTATCCGTGACAAAGACTTCCTCTGCGCCCTTCTCTGCCTTGCCAAGTCTGGTGTAGGTCAGATAGTAAGCACCAAGGATCATATCCTGGGTAGGAACGGTAACAGGCTTGCCGTCCTGGGGACGGAGCAGGTTATTGGCAGACAGCATCAGCAGTCTTGCCTCGGCCTGTGCCTCTGCGGACAGGGGCACGTGGATAGCCATCTGGTCGCCGTCAAAGTCGGCGTTAAATGCAGTACAGCAAAGGGGATGCAGCTTCAGTGCGCGGCCTTCCACCA
>JAZNJN010000009.1:0-3188 GCA_045578025.1 Faecousia sp.
AAGTCCTTCTTCAGCTCCTTATAGATCTCCTCTGCCTTGGGGCTGAGCTTCTTGGAAAGGGGCAGGATCGCTGCCTTGAAGGGAGCAAGCGCGGGATGCAGGCGGAGCACAGTGCGGACATCTTCCTTGCCGTTCTTGTCCACGCCTACAACCTCCTCGTCGTAGGCCTCGCAGAGGAAGGCCAGTGCCACACGGTCGCAGCCCAGAGAAGGCTCGATAACATAGGGGATATAATGCTCGTTGCGCTCCTGATCGTAATACTCCAGACTCTTGCCGGAGGCCTCCTGATGGCGGCCCAGGTCATAGTTGGTACGGTCGGCAATGCCCCACAGCTCGCCCCAGCCGCTGCCGAAGGGGAACTGGTACTCGATATCGGTGGTGGCGCGGGAGTAGAAGGCTAGCTCTGCAGGATCGTGGTCGCGCAGACGCAGGGACTCATACTTGATGCCCAGGCTGGTCAGCCAGTTGACGCAGTAATCCTTCCAGTAGGCAAACCACTCCAGATCCGTGCCGGGCTGGCAGAAGAACTCGCACTCCATCTGCTCAAATTCACGGGTACGGAAGGTGAAGTTACCGGGGGTGATCTCGTTCCGGAAGGCCTTACCCACCTGGCAGACGCCGAAGGGCAGCTTTTTCCGGGTGGTACGCTGGATATTGGCAAAGTTCACAAAGATGCCCTGGGCGGTCTCGGGCCGCAGATACGCGGTAGAGGAGGAGTCCTCGGTGACACCGATCTGGGTCTTGAACATCAGGTTGAAGTTCCGGATGGAGGTGAAGTGATGCTTGCCGCAGTTGGGGCAGACCACATCCTCATGATCCTGGATGAAATCGTTCATCTCGTCGGTATTCATGGCATCCACATTGACTTCCTTGCCGCTTTCGGAGGCGGCGATCAGCTGGTCTGCCCGCTGACGGGAGCCGCAGCCCTTGCAGTCCACCAGAGGATCGGAGAAAGAGCCTACATGGCCGGTGGTGATCCAGGTCTGGGGATTCATGATGATAGCGGCATCCAGACCCACATTATATTCAGACTCCTGCACGAACTTCTTCAGCCATGCCTTCTTTACATTGTTCTTGAACTCCACACCCAGAGGGCCGTAATCCCAAGAGTTTGCCAGACCGCCGTAAATTTCAGAGCCGGCATAGACATAGCCTCTGTTCTTGCAGAGATTTACGATCATATCCAGTGTCTTTTCGCTGTTTTTCATACTTCTTTCCTCCAAATTCCAATGGATGTTTCTTGCATTATACTCAAGTTCCTATGGCAAATCAAGCATTTTCTTCCGGCTGCAGCACAAGCTCCGGGCCTAAGTCCTCTGCCATCATCTGATAGACTGTTTCGCCGATCTGCACAGTGGTCATGCCCTCGTATTCCTCGGGCTGAATGACCTTCAAAAGATGCAGGTGGACATGGGTCTTTTTCAGCTTCAGCACATTTTTGAATACCTTATTGGTGTCCTGCAAGGTGCAGACCACGATGGGCACCTTGGTCTTCTGAGCGATCTTGAACACACCGTGGCGGAAATGGTGGAGCTTGCCATCCACACTGGTATAACCCTCGGGGAACACCGCGATGGAGGCTTCATCCTGCTGCAGCATCTTGACGCAGTTTAAGATGGTCTTTAATGCCTCCCGGTCATTTTCCCGGTTGATGGGGTGGCAGCGGATCTTGTGCATGATCTTGCCCACCAAGAACATGGTCATATTCTCCCGCTTGGTGATAAAGGAGAGCTGGCTTTTGGGGAAGAACGCCAGCAGCGTCACCGGGTCAAGGTCATTGATATGGTTGCACACCAGCAGAAATCTGCCCGTTTTGGGCGTCTGCTCCAGCCCCCGGGTATGTACCTTGGCAAGCAGAATGGGCAACGCCGCCCGGGGAATGAGCTTCACCAGCAGGCGGAAATATTTGCTCTCCTTTTCCTGTGGCTTATTTAGATCCACACAGGCACAGGAGATCCAGATGGTAACAAACACGATGGCGGCGCAGCCGAGAAAGCTCCCAACAAAGGAAACCGGCAGCCACAGCAGCCAGCTGAAGTCTGCGTATGCACCGGTGACACCGCAGATGACCGCAGCAACCACCGCAGAAATGACGGTAATGGCACCCAACAACATGGTTTTTCCTCCAAAGCCGTAGTTTTTCTCTATTATAACCCTTTTATTCCCAGGAAACAAGGATAAAATGTAACCAAAGAGTTTTTTCCCAAAGGGGTAGAAATTGTTTGTTTCGGCTGTTATAATGGTTTATTATTGTATAAAGGCAGGTGACACCGGTGAAAAAGCGCATATGGGAACTGGATGCCCTGCGAGGACTGTGCGTGTTGGGCATGGTGATCGTCCATTTTATCTATGACATTACGGATCTTTACGGTCTGGTTGATTGGAAGCTGCCCGAATCCTTTCTCTTCCTGCAGCAATGGGGCGGCGTGCTGTTTCTGCTGATCTCCGGCATCAGCGTCACCCTTGGCAGTAAGCACATCAAGCGGGGTCTTCTGGTTTTCGGCTGCGGACTTGTCTGCACCGCGGTGACCTATGGAATGTACTACTTCGGTTTTTCCGGAAAAGGGATCATCATCTACTTCGGCGTTTTGCACTGTTTGGGTATCTGTATGCTGCTGTGGGGACTTTTTCGGAGACTCCCCACATGGGCGCTGGGAGTCATCGGTATTGCCCTCACCGGTCTGGGTCTGTGGATGGACACTCTGCCCCCGGTCAGTTATCCTTGGCTGATGCCCATCGGACTGCCCTACAAGGGTTTTGTTTCCTCGGATTATTTCCCGATGCTTCCCCATCTGGGCTTTTTCCTGCTGGGCACGGTGCTGGGTAAGACGGTATATCGGAACAAGGAATCATTGCTCCCCAATGTGAATGAGCGCAACATTGTCGTTCGTTTTCTGCTTTTCTGCGGCAAAAACTCCCTGTGGATCTACTTGCTGCACCAGCCGATCCTCAGCGGCATCCTCTCTCTGATTCTGATGCTAAAATAAATGATCGTTTAGCTTTCTAAGGCCCCCTTGTGTAAAGGGGGCTGTCACGCGGACAGCGTGACTGGGGGATTGACAATCCCTCCGTCTCCGCCTTGCGGCGGAGCCACCTCCTTTTGCACAAGGGAGGCTCGCGCTACGCGCTCCGTTGCTCACATAAACGATCATTTCCCTTACCTTTCTGCAATTCCACCTGTTCGGAGG
>JAZNJN010000010.1:0-2212 GCA_045578025.1 Faecousia sp.
TTATTGATTTGTCTTCCTGTTGCGGTGCCCGGCGTGCGCCTTGCTGACGGTGCAGCTGCGTTGCTCACCGACCGCGGCCACTCGCTCAGGTCGCTTGACTCCGCCGCTGGCGGCGCTCCCATCGCTCCCCAATTCCACCACATCCGCAGATATGAAGTTGTTCGCGTTAGGTTTCATTCTATCATGGCAGGAACGCAAAGTCAATGAAAAACAGGCTGATGTACATGGCGAAATTGACCCAGCTTTTGTGGGCCTTTACATCGCCACGGCAGACATCGATGATATAAGACAGTGCCTGGAAAGTATAACAGGAGATGCCGATAGGCAGGGCACTCTCCGGCAGCTCCGAGAAATACAGCACAGCGCCATCCTCTACGCTGGTACGGGTATCGGCAAACTGCACCTGATTCAAGATGGGCTGCGCCAGTGCCGGGGCATTGTATTCCTTTCCTCTGCCGGCTTACCACCTGCAAAGGGCAGTATATATGTTACCCTAGAAAATCTTTTTGAAAGGGGTTTGGGGAACTTTCCAGTAAATAGAAGGCAAAAAAACAGCACCGGCAGACTTGCCGGTGCTGAAATCTCGTTTCTTAGGATACGGGGTGCTCTCTTATGTAGTCGTCCAGAATATTTCCTGCCAGCAAAACCATTCTGGCGCAGGGACGCACCTTGTAAAATTCTGCCGTTCTGGGGGTGGGATTGGGGTCAGAGGGGGGATTTTTCAGGATCTCCCGGCAGACGATGCTGCCCACTTCCTCCCGGAATTTCCCGCACAGTTCCTGTATCAGCGCATAGTGCTCCATTTTCTTCCCGTCGTCCTCACCGGGGTCTGCGTAGCCGTAGAGCAAGCCCGCCACCATCAGCATACCGCTGACCGCGCCGCAGACCTCCCGCAGCCGACCCATGCCGCCTCCAAAAGAGGATGCCATTTTCGCAGAAAATTCCTCCTCCAGTCCGGTAACATCGCAAAAAGCTACCGCCACCGCCTGAGCGCAGTTATAACCCTGCAAAAACAATTCTGCCGCTTTGATTCCGTGATCCATAACGATTCCCTCTTTTAATGTCTTTCTTTATGGGGGCAGCCCATGCAGTTTCCGCTGCAGCCTGAGCAGCCGCCTTTTTTCTTATCTCTCAGCAGCGACCAGATTGCCAGTGCCGCCACTGCAAGGATCGCTGCAATTACAATGATATCACCCATAGCTTATACCTTCAATAGTGTCTTTGTCTTCTTCTCGCTGTAGCCCTTGCGCAGCAGCAGCCAGCCGAGGGCGATCAGCGCCGCGATGGCGATCACCGTAAACACGCTGAACACCGCCTCGCCGGTAAATAGCCCTACCAGCTGATAGACGATCATGGAAATCGCATACGCAAAGCCGCACATATAGGCAATCGTTCCTGCTGTCCACTTGGCGCTGCCCATCTCCCGCTTGATAGCGCCGATGGCGGCAAAGCAGGGGGCGCAGAGCAGGTTGAAGATCATAAAGCTATATGCCCGGACAGGGCCGAAATCCGCGGCGATCAGCGCCCAGATCTCGTCACCGGCCTCGCTGAGCTCGCCGGCATAGTTGTACAGTGTACCGAAGGTCATGACCACTTCTTCCTTGGCGATCAGACCGGTAACGGTGGCAACTGTTGCCTTCCATGCCATGTCACCCATCCAGCCAAGGGGATAGAAGATCCATGCCACCGCATTGCCGATGGCAGCAAGCAAGGACACATTGGCATCCTCCACCGCGGTAAATGCGCCATTTTGGAAGCCGTAGCTCTGCAAAAACCACAGTACGATGGAACTGAGCAGCACGATGGTGGTGGCTCTCTTCACGAAATCCCAGCCACGGTCCAGCGTAGTACGGGCAATGTTCCGCGGAGATGGCAGATGGTAAGCCGGCAGTTCCATGACAAAGGGGGCAGGTTTGCCGGAGAAGGTCTTAAATTTCTTGAGGATCACACCGGAGAGCACCACTGCCGCCACACCGATGAAGAATGCGGACAGGGCGATCAACGGAGAATTACCAAACACCGCACCGGCGAATAAACCGATAATGGGCATCTTCGCACCGCAGGGGATGAAGCCGGTGGTCATGACGGTGATCTTCCGATCCCGCTCCTGCTCGATGGTGCGGGAGGCCAAAATGCCCGGGACGCCGCAGCCGGTGGCCACCAGCATGGGGATGATGGACTTGCCGGAAAGACCGAATTTCCGCAGGATTCT
>JAZNJN010000011.1:0-6143 GCA_045578025.1 Faecousia sp.
GGCGGCTGAGCGTGCATCTGAGCACGAGCTGGTAAAACAGCTGCATGAGCAAAAGGGCGACGGTAAATACTTGCTGTATATTGGCGCATTGGAGGAACGGCGGAATATCCATTTTCTGCTGCGTACCTTTGCCAAAGTGGCACAAAGAATGCCTGCGTGCAAGCTGGTGCTTGTAGGAAAAGGGAAGCAGCCGTATGTAGAGTCATGCTTTGCGCTGATGGATGAACTGGGGATTCGCGATAAAGTGATTTGCCGGGAACGTGTAGAGCAGAAGTATCTTAAGGCAGTGTATGAGTCCTGTGATGCGTTTTTATTGCCTACGCGGTATGAAATCTTCGGCATGGTGCTGCTGGAAGCAATGTATTTTGGTTTGCCGGTGTTTACTACATATAACGGCGGTTCCAGCACCCTTATAAATGACGAAAATGGCATCGTGATTGATAAGCTGGATGAAGCGGAATGGGCCGATAAGGTCTGTGACGTTTTAAGTGACAATACCAAGGCAGAAACGATTGGCAAGAATGCAGCTAAGACGATTGCAGAGAACTATACTTGGGATGCATTGGCGGATAAGTTCTTGGCGGTTTACAGACAACGATCTGGCGCTCAGTGAGGACGATCAATGAAAGTTAGCGTTATTGTTCCGGTTTTTAATGGTGCGGAATTTATAGAGGGCTGTTTGCGCAGCATTATAGGACAAAGCTATCACGATTTAGAAATTATTGTGGTTGATGATGGCTCGACTGATAATTCCTACGAAATTGTACAAAGGCTCGCAGAAGATGATGATCGAATCCAAATAATCCGGCAAGTGAATTCAGGCGTGTCTGCGGCGCGCAACAATGCTATGGCAATAGCGACGGGGGAGTACGTTGCTTTTGTTGATGCAGATGATTTTCTTACTGAAAGAGCAATTGAAGTTATGATTGCTGCAGCGGAAACGGGAGCAGATATGGTGATTGGCTCACATGAGGAATTTCGCGGCAATAGCAGGAAAGCAGTAATCCGAAAAGAAGCAGAATACTCCTATGAAACCGCAAAAATAGATTTAGCAGAATTTAATCGGTTGCTTCAGTTCCCATGGGGACGGCTTTATAAACGGGCAGTTCTTATAGAGAATAATATTTCTTTTGATTGGTCTATTCCGTATGGTGAAGACCACATTTTCAACCTACATTACTGCAAACATGCCGATAAAATCGTTGTGAGCAACGAAGTTGTTTATAAGTATCGGTTAGGTGGTCTTGCATCCTCGGTTAAATACTATCCTGATAAATGTAGGCTGTCTCTCGCGCTGCTGAATGCTTACTGCGTGTTTTGCGGCGGAAAAAATAACGTTCCCGAAGCATTTTGGAATAAAGCGATTCGGGATGGTTTTACAGCATGCGCAACCCACCATCTGATACATTGCAAATTCAATGATGCTGTTCAAAAAACCCGGGAGTGTTTGGAAATTTACGCCCCTTATTTAAATGGAGATACCGTAAATAGTGAAAACTATTCTTCAAAGCTGGAGCACCACATTCTGCGTGCCGATGCAAAGCATATATTGAGGCAGCTTTACAAGGAGCGGTTTGTGAGCATAACAAAAAAGAGAATTAAAAAGATATATTACAGATTTTTCACCAAAAGGATTTGATACGTTTTGAAGATAGGGATTGTGACTATTTTTGACAACAATAATCAAGGCAATCGTTTGCAAAATTATGCGCTACAGCAGACCCTTTTGAAATATGCCGACTGGGTTGTGACAGCGAAGAACAAACCGAGAGGAAAGAGTCTTAAACAAAAAATAGTGCGATCCTCGCTTTTGGCGGAGTCGGTTTTGGCGAACCGTCTGATGGGAAAGCAGCGCAAAGCAGAGGCGCTTTGGTTTAACAAGAAACACCTTGTAATTTCGAAACGGAGCGTTTGCTGCGAAGACGCATTTGCAACGTTAAAAGAAAATTGTGATATGTACTGCTCCGGCAGCGATCAGATATGGAATCCTGCAATTGGCCGCGCCAATCAGTTTGATTTTCTTGGATTTGCCGACACGGAGCAGACATTTTCCTATGCAGCCAGTTTCGGTGTTGACGAGATTCCGGAAGCGCAAAAAGAGGCGATACGCAAGGGGCTGCAGCATATCAAGCACATCTCTGTCCGGGAGGATGCCGGCAAGCGGATTGTGGAAGAGTTGACCGGGCGTACAGATGTGGAAGTGCTGGCTGATCCCACGATGCTGCTGACCACCCAGGAGTGGGACAAGATCCTGCGCGCGCCCAAGACAAAATTGCCCGAGAAGTATGTTTTGACTTACTTTTTGGGACCGGTCTCGCCGGAACGCAGAAAGGCGATTCAGGATAAGGCGACAAAAATGGGCTGTACGCTCATAGAAGTGATGGATAAAAACAGTCCGTTTTATGCCATTGGTCCGGATCAGTTTGTTTATTTGATTAAAAATGCGCAGTTGGTTTGCACGGATTCTTTCCATGGCAGTGTTTTTTCCTTCCTGTATCAGCGAAAGCTGGCCATCTTTGACCGGGAAGGTCATGGAAATAATATGGGAAGCAGAATCGATACATTCACAAGGAAGTTCCACTTGGAAGAGTGCCGGGTACAAGGCAATAACTTGCCGGAGCATATCCCGGATGCGGATTATTCGGAGGGGTATAAGACCCTTGCGTGTGAGCGGGAACGATCAAAGCGCTTTTTAGATAAAGTGTTTCACAAGGAGTAAAAATGGCGATCAATCAGCGAAAAGCAGGCGTGATCCTTACATATGTAGGTGAGGCAATCAAAATATTGACCGGTCTTGTCTACACGCCCATCATGCTGCGTCTTTTGGGACAAAGTGAATATGGCCTGTATCAGCTGGTTTTCTCGGTGGTTTCCTATCTCAGTCTGCTGAGTTTGGGCTTTGGCAGTGCTTATATGCGGTTTTATTCCCGCTATAAGGCACAAAATGACCAGGTTGGAATTGCCAGATTAAACGGAATGTTTATGGCGATCTTCTGCGCCATGTCCGCAATTTGCGTTTTGTGCGGAACTGTGATGGTACGAAATGCCGGAGCGATCTTTGGAGATGGTCTGACCCCGGCCGAGCTGGAAAAAGCCAAGGTGCTTATGGCATTGATGGTAGTGAATATGGCCTTGACATTTCCAAACAGCGTTTTTAATTGCCATGTTACAGCCCATGAAAAATTCCTGTTCCAAAAGTTGCTCTTTGTGCTGCAGAATTTGTTGTCACCGTTTTTAACTCTGCCGTTGCTGTTTATGGGCTACAGTTCTGTAGCAGTGGTGGTGATTCAAACGGTGCTGACGCTTGGTGTGTTGATTGTAAATGCGTGTTTCTGCTTCAGGGAATTACGCATCCGATTCCTTTTTCGTGGGTTTCAGCTCTCTTTACTTAAGGAAATGTGGGTGTTTACCTTCTTCATTTTCTTAAATCAGATTATTAATCAGGCGAATTGGAGCATTGATAGATTTTTGCTTGGCAGAATGATCGGAACAACAGCGACTGCGGTGTACGGAGCAGGCGGCCAGATCAACACCATGTATCTGCAGATGTCGACAGCTGTTTCCAATGTATTTGTGCCGAAAGTAAACAAAATCGTAGCAGAAAGGCAGTCCGATTGGGAGCTGACAAAGTTATTTACTCGTATTGGCAGAATTCAGTTTATCATCGTGGCTTTGGTTTTGACCGGCTTCGTATTTTTCGGCAAGCCTTTTGTTAGCCTTTGGGCAGGAGAAGGGTATGAACGCACGTATTATGTTACGCTGCTTTTGATCGTTCCGGTAACAGTACCCCTAATTCAAAATATCGGCATTGAGATCCAAAGGGCCAAAAATAAGCACAAGGCCCGGTCAATCGTGTACTTTATAATTGCGATTGCAAATGTATTTATTAGCATCCCCCTGATTCGCTTGTTTGGTGAGGTTGGTGCTGCGGCAGGAACGGCAATTGCACTAACCGCCGGCAATGTTGTTTTCATGAACTGGTATTATCATAAAAAGATAGGGATCAATATTTTGTATTTCTGGAAAGAGGTCAGCAAATTTATCCCTGCACTGATCTTACCTTGCTTGGTCGGTACAGCACTGATGTTGTTTGTGCCGTGCACAAGCTGGGGCATGCTGCTTGTGCTGGCGTTGGCATATACAGCGGTGTATGGCATGTGTATGTGGCTGTGGGGCATGAACGGCGAAGAAAAGGCGCTGGTTTCCGGGATGCTTAAAAAGATCAAAAAGTAATTAAGAGGTTGTGGCATGGATTTTCCTGTAGCATATGCAGCGATCAATCACAATTCAACAGTTCGGGAAAAAAGCTCTTCCGGTGGTGTGTTTTATCTGCTGGCAGAGCATGTTATCAGCCGCGGTGGCGTGGTATTTGGTGCTCGGTATAATGCGGATTGGGAAGTTGTCCACGGTTATGCAGAGCGCATGGATGACGCAGCGGCATTTATGGGCAGTAAATATGTGCAAAGCCGCATTGGCGATACTTACATGCAGGCAAGAGACTTTCTGAACCAGGGGAGATTGGTGTTGTTTTCCGGAACGACCTGCCAAATATACGGCCTAAAAGCCTTTTTGGGAAAGCATTATACTAACCTGATAACAGTTGATCTTATTTGCCATGGCGTGCCCAGCCCCAAGGTGTGGCGGGAGTACTTGCAGCTTCAATCGGGGAATCGAGGAATAAAGAGCATCAGTTTTCGGGATAAAACCCAGGGCTGGCTCGTGTTTTCTTTGAAAATTGATTTTGAAAACGGAGAAATCTACAGAAAAACACTTAAAGAAGATCTCTTTATGCGTGGTTTTCTGCAGGATATTTATCTGCGTCCATCCTGCTATCAGTGCCGGTTCCGGGGCGAGCATCGCAATACGGACATTACCTTGGCAGATCTTTGGGGCTGTAAAACGATTGCACCGGACATGTTTGACGATAAAGGCGTGTCTTTGGTGCTGGTTCAATCAGAAATAGGAGCCAGCATTTGGCAGGCGGCCTGTTCTGCCATGGAAATCAGGGAGCTAAAAACAAAAGAGTACCAACAGTTTAATAAGAGTCTGAAAACTTCTGTTGCGGAGCCGGGTAAGCGTCGAAAGTTTTGGCAGGATCCAAGCTTTGAGAATCTGAAAAAGCTGGTGTGGCAAAAAGATAGCCTGCCGGAACGGGTGTTGAGGAAGGCGAAGAAAGCGATCAAGCAATTACTAAAGAGGGTATAAAATGGAGATTCCAATTCTGTATAAGAAGAAAAAGGACTGCTGCGGCTGCGCAGCATGCTATGCGGCTTGTCCAAAACATGCCATTGCTATGGTAGAGGATGAAGAGGGGTTTCTGTATCCGCAGATTGATAATAAAAAATGTGTTGGCTGTGGGCTGTGCATCAAGACCTGCCCCATAGGTTCCACTGGAAAGAAGTAAGATTATAAGCACCGCGTTCCTTGGTTAAGGAACGCGGTGCTTTTATGAAAGGGAGGGGAGCGGAAAAGCGCCCCAAAACATTCGATTGGATGGCGCAGGCGGTTTTTGGGTTTTCCAAGGTGTTCGAATTTGCGAACATTTCTTACGGAAATGTGGGTTACATAATGCAAAAGTAGGGGCGAATGGGAATATTCGTTACAAAAATAGGACAAGCGGTTCGGCAGAATGACCGAAAACGGGGGTTCTGTTTTGTGGATAGTATAAAATTTGCAGGCAGTGGCTTGCAAACAAAGTTTTCGCATGGTAAGATTTATCATAGCAAAGTACCCAAATTATATGCAAAAGGAAGGGATACATATGGCAAAAACAAAGCGGCTGCTTAGCCTCCTTCTGGCGGTAGCTATGGTCCTGTCTCTGATGCCTGCGATCGCATTTGCAGCAGAAACTGAGACCACTGTCCCCGGCTCCGACATCGATTGGACCGAGACGGCAACTTTCCCCACCACTGCCGGTAACTGGCAGTTGACCGGCGATGTGACCGGCTCCAACCTGGACAATCCGGGCCAACGGCTGCCTACAATTTGGACTTGGCAGGCCACACCATCACTATGACCACCCGTCTGTTCACCATGAACGGCGGCACGGCCAACAAGATCAACATTTATGATACGGTTGGCGGCGGTAAGATCGTATTTACTAATTATACCGAAGGCGGTGCATTCTTTGCATCCGGCGGCGG
>JAZNJN010000012.1:0-2717 GCA_045578025.1 Faecousia sp.
ACCTGCCGAGGAGGCCATCGTGCCGGGCGGCCCGGACGGACTTTTCTCCACCGTCCCGGTACAGGCCATGGCAGACGCCATCACCGCCGCCGGACTGCCCGGCAGCGTATCCAACACCGCCGGCACTTTTGTCTGCAACGATACTCTCTACACCCTGCTGCACCACTACGCCGGCACGCAGGTAAAGGTGGGCTTCATCCATGTTCCCTATCTCCCGGAGCAAGGGACACCATCACTGCCTCTTTGTGATACCGTCAAGGCGCTCACCGCCGTCATCTCTGCCATATAAAAAAGGCGTGTCTTTCGACACGCCTTTTCTCATTTTTTACAGCACATGCAGTGCGATCAGCACCTGCACCACCACAAACGCCACATAGATGGCCAGCAGCGCACCGCCCTGCCAGCGGTACAGCTTTTTGCGCAGCAGCGCAGGAAGGGTCATCAGCGCCATAACGCCCAGCATCACCGGGATTTCCATCACCAAAGAGGTGTTGAGCCCCAAAATCTCGCTGCCGGCAGGGACCTGGAAGGGAGACAGGGTAACTGCCACGCCGGACACCAGCACCAGATTGAAAATATTCGCACCGATGATATTGCCAAGAGACAGCGCGCCATGACCCTTTGCCAAAGCGGCAATGGCAGTAACCAGCTCAGGAAGGCTGGTGCATAGTGCCACGATGGTCACACCCACCACCTCAGTGGGAATGCCAGCCATGGTCGCCAGAGAAACAGAAGAACCCTCCAGCATATCCGCACCCACAGCGATCAGCGCAGCGCTGACTACCAGCACCACGATATCCTTCAACAAAGAGCCCTCTGCAGCATTTTCTTCCTCATGGTCATCTGCAGCCACCGGGTTCTTAAAGCCCTGACGGATGGTCAGGATCATATACACAGCAAACACACACAGCATCACGATGCCCAGCCAGCGGTCGAAAGAACCGAAGCCGTAAGCGGCGATCAGATAAATGGCAGCGGAAATGAAGAAGAACAAAACCGGCATGGTAATGGCCTTGCGGTTCACGGGAGCGGGACGAATTGCAATCGTCAGCGCAGCGATCAGCGCCGTGTTGCAGATGATAGAGCCGATGGCATTGCCATATGCAATGGCGCCGTTACCGTTGACAGCTGCCGTTGCAGAGACCATGACCTCCGGCAGAGTAGTGCCGATGGAAACCACCGTGGCACCGATGATGATCTCAGGAACCCGGAACCGCTTTGCGATGCCGGTAGCACTGTCAACAAACCAGTCGCCGCCCTTAATCAGCAGCACCAGACCCACAGCAAACAGGGCAAGTGACCCAAGCAGGGTGTCTGTCAGACCATTGTACCAGGAAAAGAATGCTTCAAACATTTTTACAAGACTCCTTAATGATATTCTGGCAACATTTGCCTATAATTAAAAAATCCGCCATGGCGCAAGCCACGCGGACAGATCCTCCCAGGGAACATGCGCAGCCAGGCTGTTACACATGAGTCTCGCAAATAAAAGCAAGCCAGGCAAATGCCGAAATGTTGACTCACTACACGCAAATGCGCCTTTGCTACTCCCTCACAGGAAATTTACTCAATTATGATACCATGCCCCCGCCGGGAAGTCAACTAATTCTTGGCAAAGAAACCTGTCTTTTCCCGTCACAAGGAGGCAGAAACAGCAAAAAACGGGCATAATGCCCGTTTTATGCTTTCTGTTCTTCTTTCGGCATATTCTCAAGCCTTTTGTTCGCCCGGAACGCCTGAAAGATTTCCCACAGCAGGAGGGCGTGGATTGCCAGATCCATGATCCGCGCCTGGATCATATTCATGACGACCGCCATAACGATCAGCGCCACCATGTCCATGGCCCACAGGATCAGCGCCACCTTCAGCCACAACCCGTTCTTATTGACCAGCAGCCAGCTCATGGTATAACTACCCAGGAAGAACAGCGCCACAATGAGCATCGCTACGGAATAACCGCCAAAGCTGCCACCGTCCATCTGCATGCCGTAATAGGTAAGATAATGGGGAATATCCGCGGAGAAGAGGAAATACCGCTCCGTGCCGCACACCAACAGCACCATGTTCAGCACCGTGAAGATCACGATCAGCAGGATCATCCACTTACCGCTGGAACGCTGTTGGGTCAGGTACTCCCGGGAAAACCGCTTGGGAGTCGTTACATTCTCTGCCATAAATTAGCCTTCTTTCTTTTTGTCTGCTCCTACTATATCAAATACTGCACCTTTTTGCAACTGTTTTCCCCTTGACAGAACGCCCCCTTACCGCTATAATGGCCCTAACTTCATAGGACAGTTCGTAACCATCCTGTCGGTAAACAAAACTAGGGACTTTTCCGGATGGGCGCGTTGCGCCCATTTTTCTTTTAAGGAGCTTTTTATGACTCGCAACACCCGTTTTCTTGCCCATGCCGCCCTCATCGGCGCGCTGTACGCAGCACTGACCTATCTGCAAAACTTTTTGATCCCCGGCTCTGCCAGCTGGGCGATCCAGTTTCGGGCGTCGGAGGCCCTGTGCGTCCTCGCCTTTTTCACCCCCGCCGCCATTCCCGGTCTGGCGGTAGGTTGCCTGCTGTTTAATCTCACCTTTGCCGGGGCGCTGCCGCTGGACTTTCTGGTAGGCACCGGGGCATCGTTTTTTGCCGCCCTTGTTATGTGGCTGACCCGGAAATTCACGATCAAAGGCTATCCCCTCTTTGGCCTTCTGATGCCCGCGCT
>JAZNJN010000013.1:0-2789 GCA_045578025.1 Faecousia sp.
AGCTGCTGGGTCCCAATGCAAAAATTTCCAAGTTCATGAACGGCTTTAAAAAGTGGCCCGGCAAGAGCGAGGGCAAGGAAATCTTTGGCTTTGTATTCATCGGCTTCAAGGGGGACTATAAGGATCTCCCCGAAGACACCACGCTGATGCGCAAGCTCAAAGAGCGTTATCTTGAAGGAAAACACATCCACGGTTACTGCGGCATACTCTTCAGATAAGCACAACCCAAAAACAACAAAAAGGCTTTTGTGGTAAAAACACCGCGAAAGCCTTTTTCTTTTTCCTTTTTATACTTCGTGTTTTTTGCTTTTTTTATCAAAAAATAACTCTTGAGGTGTTAAAAAACGATGAAAAAAGCATTGAGATGGATCGGCATTCTTACTCTGCCTGCCGTTTTTTTGGCAATGCTCAGTATTTATGTTTCCCGTATCCCGACGGTTTATAACTGCTATCCCGGTGAAGATCCGGCAGGCAGCGTTTTCTATACGCTGGAGGCAGATGCCGCCAACCGTTCCGAAGACGAAAGCTATACCGCAAAAATCAAACTTTTTGGGCTTTTGCCCATCAAAAATGCCCTGATCAACCGTATCACACAAAAGCAATTGGTAGTGTTAGGCACCCCCTTCGGGGTCAAACTTTATACCAAAGGTGTGATTGTAGTAGATGCGGAAGAAGACAGCCCGGCCGTTAAAGCCGGTGTTCAGGTGGGCGACATCATTCTTTCCTATAACGATTCCGTCATTCATTCCAACGAGGAACTGGCGAAAGAGGTGCAAAAATGTGCCGGAAAGAAACAAAAAGTTCGCCTGCTCCGCAATCAACGGGAACAGACCGTCTGGGTCACTCCCACCCAAAATCAGGATGACTATTCCATCGGACTTTGGGTGCGGGACAGCGCCGCCGGACTGGGGACCCTCACCTACTACGATCCCTCCACCGGTACCTTGGCAGGATTGGGGCATTCCATTTCGGATGTTGATACCGGTCTGACTATGCCGGTGGATAGCGGAACCTTGGTCTCTGCCGAAATCACCGGCGCAAAAATGGGGGAAGAAGGCAATCCCGGCGAGCTTCTGGGCTTCTTAAAAGATCGCCCTTTGGGGGAGGTCACCGCCAATAACAGTGCCGGGCTTTTCGGCGATGCTTCTGTAGAATTCAGCGGTGTCAGCTACCCCATCGCCCTCAAAGACGAAATCGTTGTGGGAGAAGCTCGAATCCTTAGCACCGTTCGCGGAAACGTCCCCAGGACCTATACCGTTCAGATTACAAAAATCAACAATAACCTTTCTGAAAACCGCAACCTCTGCATTCAGGTCACCGATCCTGAACTACTCGCTGCCACCGGCGGCATCGTCCAAGGAATGAGCGGCAGTCCCATTTTGCAAAACGGCAAGCTCATCGGCGCCGTAACCCACGTCCTCATCTCCGACCCCACCGCCGGCTACGGCATCTTTATCGAAAATATGCTCTCGGCAGCAGAATAAGCAACAGAGCAGGCAAAAAAGACGCATCATAAATCATAACTACCGGCCGTGCCGGTAGTATGCACTGCCCCCTTAGGGCATAAGACCGGCAGAGCCTATAGGCTCGTCGAAAGGTTTGCCAACCGCAACTCTTTCACCGGCTGCCCCTAAAGGGGCTTTTTATTTGCCTTCTTTTACCTGCTTACCCGTAAACGGGTCTACATACTCCACCAATGACATTTGGTCGTAAGATATATCCTCTTGCAATTGATTTCGTATGTATTCTACAATAGCTTTTTTATTTCTTCCTACTGTATCTACATAGTATCCTCTGCACCAAAAATGTCTATTTCCGTATTTGTACTTCATGTTGGCATATTTCTCAAAAATCATTAAACTACTTTTTCCTTTGAGATATCCCATTATTTGTGATACACTATACTTGGGCGGTATGGATACCAGCATGTGTATGTGGTCTTTGCAGGCTTCTGCTTCTATTATTTCTACCTGCTTGTATTCACATAATTTTCTAAGCATTATTCCTATATCCGCCTTTATCTTTCCATAGATTACTTAGCGGCGGTATTTTGGTGCGAAAACTATATGATATTTGCAATTCCATTTCGTGTGTGCTAAACTATCTGTGTCAAGTTTCATACTTGATTCCTCCTTCGTCTTTTTGTTGTGGTTGGCAAACCCACTTCTATTTTAGACGAAGGAGGATTCTTTTTCTATGCATAGCTAAAGCTTTTTGGAACTACCAGCACTGCTGGTAGTATTCGTTATGCAACAAAAAGGTGTCGAAGCCAAATATGACTTCGACACCTTTACTTTATTTCTAATAGCATAACAATCAAAATAATTATATTGCAATAATGAATTATGATTATCCCTTAACCGGAACAGCAATCTGTGTAATGTAGTCTTCTTTGTTCTCTCCACGGTTGGGTGGACCTTCCATATAAATGTTGCGGAATGGGCCAACGGTTTCGATATTATTTTCTTTTACATATTCCATAAGTGCACGAATGGCAGTACCTGTTCCCTCGTATGGGCCACGATAATAGATGCACAAAGCCTGTGTTTCTGCAAACTCCAGACGCTCCTGTCCGATATAATCATCCTCAACGGGGATACAGCACATAATATCCAATTTCTCTGTCATCGGTGACATTCGCATGGTAAACATACGACCGAGCATGGACATCTTTCCCGTGTTGGCTGCGGCGATATAGGTATCACGCAAAACATTGGCTGCTTCGGAAATATTTTCGCATACATAACGGTGACAGAAGCAGACCTGCCGAGGCAGAGAGGTTTTGCGAA
>JAZNJN010000014.1:0-4422 GCA_045578025.1 Faecousia sp.
TGTTGCAGGCGCATATGCATCGGCTATAATTTCCGCAGGAATCTTTCCGATGGGTGAAGCGGTAACAAATGAGAAAATTCTGGGGATTTTATGATAACGGACAGTAAAAGGTTGGATGCAACGGCGCAACTATGTATTTAACGATGGGAGCAGCAGTAGTATCTGCTGCTCCCATTGCTATTGTTTCGATATTGTGCCGTTGGCCAAAGACGCTACCAAAACGTGCATTTCCTTCTCAGTCCGGACGTTATGGGCACGGTTCAGAATATCCTCTTTCTGCGCTTCCGTCATGGCGGCATAGGTGTTCATCGCAGGTTGATTCATGGCCAGAGCCATGCCAAAGCCGATGGGTACCTTATAAAAATCCATAATAAATCCTCCTTATCCCGCTGCATCCAGCATATTTTCAATAAAGATCCCATACCCCATGGTCGGATCGTTCACCAGTACATGGGTCACCGCACCCAACAGTTTTCCGTCCTGGATGATGGGACTGCCGCTCATGCCCTGCACGATACCGCCGGTGATCTCCAGCAGTTCCGGGTCAGTTACATGGATCAGCATGTTTCTCCCCGTCTGCTTGGACTTTGGATAAATCTTTAGAATTTCCACAGAATATTCCCGAGCAATGCCGCCGGAAACTGTGGACAAGATTGTTGCTTTCCCCGTTCGTATCTCAGACTCATCTGCAACCGGTATTTGCTCTGCTTCCCAACCATCCTTGCTGATTCCGAAAACACCCTGCGCCGTATTTTTACTCAACTCTCCCACCGGCTCCAACCGTTCCACAGCTCCCATCAACTGTCCCGGCGTTCCTGCTTTTCCTTTTTTTACCGTGATAACCCGGGCATCGTAGGCATTTCCGTCGGTCATCTGCAGTAGCTTGCCACCTGTGCTATTTACCCCGTGCCCCAGTGTACCGAATTTACCGGTTTCGGCATCATACCATGTGACAGTTCCAATCCCTGTGACCCCCTGCCGCAGATACAGCCCCAGCTTTGGCCCTTCGTCGGTAATCTGGGGCATCACGCGAATGCTTTGACTTTTGCCGTTTCGATCTACTTGAATATCCACCGTACCATCGGACTGCGCCATGGCCTTGCGCACATCCGCCGAGGAGTGAATTTGAACTCCGTCAATGCTTTTGATCACATCCCCCACCTGCATCCCCGCGCGCTTACATTTCTCCCCCAACTCTTCATCAAAAGATGCCACTGTTACCCTGCCATCCCGCAGCTCCAGCCCTACGACCTGCCCCACCGGTGCCAGTTCCTTTGCGGCGTAGGTGTGGAACGGCAGGAGCCATAAACACAGCATCACAGAAACGATGCGTTTTAATAATGTTTTCATTTTTCCCAGCCCTCCATTTCGTCTGCCCTCTTAATATGCCTGGTGACAGCTTTCTGTAACCGCTGAAAAAGTCGAAAGATATGGAATATTTTCCCAAAAACAAGTTGTCGTTTTGCTTTCATATGTGTCTTTTGCCTATTGACAAAGTAGGTAAATAATGTTATATTACCCATAAACTTACTAGGGAAATACAAAGGAGGGGTATCATGCTTCAGGTTTATGCCGATAACGCCGCCACCACAAAGATGAGCCGCGCGGCGATCAATGCTATGATTCCTTATTACGATACCGTTTATGCCAACCCTTCCAGCCTGCATTCCGCCGGTCAGGAAGCCAAAGAGGCTCTGGAAGATGCCCGCTTAAGAGTCGCCAAGATTCTGGGCTGCGAACCCCGGGAGATCTATTTCACCTCCGGCGGCAGCGAGGCGGACAATCAGGCCATTGTTTCCGCCGCCCGCATCGGTGCACGAAAGGGCAAAAAGCACATTATCTCCACCGCCTTTGAGCACCATGCTGTGCTGCACACCTTAAACAAGCTAGAAAAAGAAGGCTTTGAAGTTACTCTGTTGGATGTAAAAAACAACCATAACATTACCGCCCAGCAGGTAAAGGACGCCATCCGGGAAGACACCTGCCTGGTCACAGCCATGTACGCCAACAACGAGATCGGCTCTATCCTTCCCATCGCCGAGATCGGCGCTGTCTGCAAAGAGGCCGGCGTTCCGTTCCACACCGATGCTGTCCAGGCAGTAGGCCATGTGGCCATTGATGTGAAAGCGCAAAACATTGATATGCTGAGCCTGTCCGCCCATAAGTTCCACGGACCGAAGGGTGTAGGCGCACTGTACTGCCGCCGGGGTCTTGCCCTGACCAACCTTATCGAGGGCGGCGCACAGGAGCGGGGCAAGCGGGCCGGTACAGAAAACATCCCCGCCATCATGGGTATGGCGGCAGCTTTGGAAGAAATTTGCTCCCATATGGCAGAAAATACTGCAAAGGTCACCGCAATGCGAGACAAGCTGATCGCCGGTCTTTCCCAGATTCCCCACAGCGCCCTGAACGGCGACGCCATCAACCGGCTGGCCGGCAACGTAAGCTTCTGCTTTGAGGGCATCGAGGGTGAGAGCCTGCTGCTGCTTCTGGATATGAAGGGTGTCTGCGCTTCCTCCGGCTCTGCCTGCACCTCCGGCAGCTTAGACCCCAGCCACGTGCTGCTGGCCATCGGCAGAGTCCACGATGTGGCCCACGGCTCTTTGCGGCTGTCCCTCAGTGAGTACAACACTGATGAGGAGATCGAACACATCCTCACCGTCGTCCCCGAGGTGGTATCTTATCTTCGTAACATGAGCCCCGTCTGGAGAGACCTCCAAAACGGCAAGCGGGAATATATTTTGTAACAGGAGAATTGACTATGGCACTGTACAGTGAAAAAGTAATGGACCATTTCACCCATCCCCGGAATGTGGGTGTTATCGAAAATGCCGACGGTGTCGGTGAAGTAGGCAACGCCAAGTGCGGCGATATCATGAAGATCTACCTGAAGATCGAAAACGAGATCATCGTGGATGTGAAGTTTGAAACCTTTGGCTGCGGCAGCGCCATTGCTTCTTCTTCCATGGCTACCGAGATGATCAAGGGCAAGTCCATCCATGACGCTCTGTCCCTGACCAATAAAGCTGTGGCAGAGGCACTGGACGGTCTGCCCGCACACAAGCTCCACTGCTCCGTTCTGGCGGAGGAAGCCATTAAGAATGCCCTGAAGGACTACTATGACCGCAACGGCATTGCTTATGACAAGGCCCTCTTCCCCGACTGCGAGCATTGCCACCACTGCGAGTAAGCCTATGATCGTATCGACAAAAGGGCGTTACGCCCTGCGGGTCATGGTCTGCCTTGCTCTGCGGGAAAGTGGAGACTACATCCCCTTAAAAGAGATCGCAGAAAGCGAAAATATCTCCCAGAAATATCTGGAAACCATCATGACCACCCTTTCCAAGGCAAACTTCGTAGATGCCGTCCACGGAAAAGGCGGCGGCTATAAGCTGAACCGCCCTGCGGAAGAATACACCGTCGGCGGGATCTTAAAGCTGACAGAGGGCGCTTTAAATGTGGCCTCCTGCACCGCACAAGGCGCTTCCGCCTGCTCCCGGTCGGAGTGCTGCCAGGCACTTCCCATGTGGGAAAAGCTGGATAAGATGATCGACGATTTCTTTGAGGGCATCACCCTTGCAGACCTGTTGAAGGAAACCAAAAAATAAACAAAAGCCCGCCGGGGATTACCCGGCGGGCTTCCTGTATGTTTGGATCAAATATCCATTGTCATACCGGTGGCTGTACCCTCCCAAATGTGGTGCAGTCCGTCCTCGCGAAACTGCCGTTTCCGGCCGGTGATTCTGCAGCCGGAATATACCTCTGTGCTAAAATCCCGGACAACAGTTATGCTGAAAGGTTCTTCGGACATGACAGCTTCCTGCCTGTTCAGAGGTGTGATCTCCTTCAGCCGGAATGTCCAGTATTTCTTAACGGTCAAAGGGTCTGTTGTATCGACAGTATACTCTGCATCAAAAGATACCGCATGTTCCAAAACAGCATTCTCCACTTTCACCGTAAAGGTAGGGACAGGTGCTGAATTGCACCAGCCATCCAATGCTTCATGTCCAGCAAAGGTAGCCTCTACGGGCACGCAAAAGAAATCTCCGCGGGAATCATATGTCACTTCCCCCTGCCGGCAGCTTCCGCCAATATTCCCCAGCAGTCTGTATATCCGCAGACCCGCATCCTCACACGCCGGGCCGCCCATCCGTGCCGGCATCAATACCGACACCTTCACGGTAGCAATCCCCGCCGCGACATCCAGCTCTTTCAGTCCTACCGTGGTTTCCAGACAATCGATTGCGGGCATCTTTCTGGCAGAAAAGGCTCTCTGGGCAGGGATTCCTTCCGCATTCAGCGTTTCCACCACGATCTCTACCAGCGTTTTGTTCACCGGTCTTCACGCCCCTTTTCCACACAGAGTCCCCAAAGATATAGCTTTTGATCTCCTGCCATCACCGTCTCGATCCTGCGGACCAC
>JAZNJN010000015.1:0-5913 GCA_045578025.1 Faecousia sp.
CTCATCGACAACTTTATCAGCGAATTGGGTGATCAGGTATGACAGAGGCTGCAAACGCATACGGTCAGGCACTATACGACCTAGCGAAGGACGAAGGCCTTGCCGACCAAATCCTCACCCAACTGCTGATGCTGGAGGAAAGCTTTGCAAAAGAGCCGGATTTTCTAGGGCTTTTGCAGTCACATAACCTCAGCAAGCAGGAGCGGTGCGGCATCATCGATGACAGCTTCAAGGGAAGGCTCCACGACTATGTGGTGAATTTTCTGAAGATTCTGACAGAAAGAAATTACGCCCGACATTTTTCCGGATGTGTTCAGGCATACCGCCGGCAATACAATCTGGACAATAACATCCTGCCGGTAACTGCTGTCACTGCCGTTGCTCTGACGAAAGAGCAGTGGGATAAGCTCAGCAGCAAATTGGCTGCCATCACCGGCAAAAAGATCGACATGACAAACCGGGTGGATCCCGGTGTTCTGGGCGGAGTTCGCCTGGATTATGACGGCAAGCGCCTGGACGATACCGTTTCCAACCGACTAAACGCCGTCCGCGCAGCGCTGCGCAATACCGTACTCTGATGCAGAAAGCAGGTACACTATGGAATTAAGACCTGAAGAGATCACGAAGATCATTCGTGCCCAAATCAAAAACTATGAAAACAAGATCGAGGCCAGCGAGACCGGTGTGGTCATTCTGGTGGGTGACGGCATCGCCAAGGTCTCCGGTCTGCACAAGTGCATGGCAGGCGAATTGGTGGAATTCCCCAACGGCGCTTTCGGCATGGCGCAGAACCTGGAAGAGGATACTGTGTCTGTCGTCATTCTGGGCTCTGACAATGGCATCAAGGAAGGCGACACCGTCAAGCGCACCGGCAAGGTGGTATCCGTCCCCGTGGGCACGAATCTTATCGGCCGCGTGGTCAACGCACTGGGCGAGCCCATCGACGGCAAGGGCGCTATCGAGGCAGAGGGTTACCGCCCCATCGAAATGCCCGCTCCGGGCATCATCGAGCGGCAGCATGTCAGTAGGCCATTGCAGACCGGTATCAAGGCCATCGACTCTATGATCCCCATCGGTCGGGGTCAGCGTGAGCTGATCATCGGCGACCGCCAGACCGGCAAGACCACCATCGCAACGGACACCATCCTCAACCAGAAGGGCAAGAACTGCATCTGTATCTATGTTGCCATCGGTCAGAAGCGGTCCACCGTTGCCCAGGTGGTGGAAAACCCCACCGCCGGCGGCGCTATGGACTACACAATCGTGGTCTCCGCCACCGCTTCGGAGCTGGCGCCCATGCAGTATATCGCTCCCTATTCCGGCTGTGCCATGGGTGAGCATTTTATGCTCCAGGGCAAGGATGTGCTGGTCATTTATGACGACCTGAGTAAGCACGCGGTGGCTTACCGCGCCATTTCCCTGCTGATCCGCCGTCCCCCCGGACGGGAGGCTTACCCCGGCGACGTTTTCTATCTTCACAGCCGTCTTCTGGAGCGGGCTGCTCAGATGTCTAAGGAGCTTGGCGGCGGCAGTCTGTCTGCCCTTCCCCTCATCGAGACCCAGGCAGGCGACGTTTCCGCATACATTCCCACCAACGTCATCTCCATCACCGACGGTCAGATCTTCCTGGAGTCCGAGCTCTATAACGCCGGCATCATGCCCGCTGTGAACCCCGGTATCTCCGTTTCCCGCGTGGGCGGCGATGCCCAGATCAAGGCCATGAAGAAGGTCTCCGGCAGCTTGAAGCTTCTGTACTCCCAGTACCGGGAGCTGCAGAGCTTTGCCCAGTTCGGTTCTGATCTGGATGCAGACACCAAGAGCCGTCTTGCCCTGGGCGAGCGGATCGTGGCGGTACTGAAGCAGAGCAACAATGCTCCCGTGGAGGTCGCCCATCAGGTGTGCATCCTCTACGCCGTTACCAACGGGTATCTGAACAACATCGATGTGGCAAAAATCCCCGCATTTGAAGCCCGGCTGTATGAGTTCATGGACAACCGCCACGGTGCTGTGCTGAATGCCATCCGCACCTCCGGCAAGCTGGAACCCGATACTGAGGAAGCGCTGAAAACCGCTCTTACGGAGCTGCTTCCCGAATTTGTAAAGCCCGAATAAGGAAGGAGGTGCCCCATGGCCGCAATTTCCACCAAGGAAATCAAAAATCGCATCCGCAGCATGGAATCTACCAAGCAGATCACCAAGGCCATGGAAATGGTCGCCGCTTCCAAGCTGCGCCACGCCCAGGCGCGGGTAAACAATTCCCGCCCCTATTTTGAAATTCTCTATTCTACCATTACTGATATCGTGAACTCCAACAGCGACTTCTCTTCTCCCTATCTGACCAAGCGGGATGTGAAAAGATCCCTCTATGTGGTCATTGCCGGTGACAGAGGTCTCGCCGGCGGCTACAACAGCAACATCTTAAAGCTGGTCAGCGCCGAAATGGAGGGTAAGGATGTGACCGTCCTTCCCATCGGCAAGAAGGCTGTGGATTACTTCCGCTCCCGGAAAGTGCCCATGCTGACCCAGAGCTATGCGGAAGCTGCGGATATGTCTGTCGGCGATTGCTTCAGCGTTGCCAAACAGCTTGCCAAGGCCTACCGCAGCGGGGAATATGACGAGATTATCATTGGCTACACCAATTTCGTTTCCGTTCTGTCTCAGACCCCGACAACCCTGCGGATGCTGCCCCTGCTGCAGCAGCCCGGCAAAAAACCTTCCTCTTCCGACATTCTTTACGAGCCGGACAGCATGGAAGTCTTTGATGCCATTATCCCCGAATATCTGGGCGGCATTCTTTATGGCGCACTTTGCGAAAGCCGTGCTGCGGAGCAAGCGGCCCGACGGACCGCCATGGACTCCGCCACCCAGAATGCTGACGAAATGATCGCAGATCTGAGCCTGAAATTCAATCAGGCACGACAGGCTGCCATCACCCAGGAGATCACGGAAATCGTTGCCGGTTCGTAAGAACCGTTATTTCAACACAAGGAGTTGAATCCCATGTCCAACACAAAAGGAACTGTGATCCAGATCATGGGTCCCGTTCTGGATATCCGCTTTGGGGACAACGCTCTGCCGGAGCTGCTTTCTGCCATCGAAATCCCCCACGGCGAAAATACCATCGTGGCGGAGGTCGCCCAGCACATTGGCGACAATGTGGTGCGCTGCATCGCCATGTCCTCCACCGACGGTCTGCAGCGGGGCGCAGAAGCTGTCAATACCGGCGCGCCCATCAAGGTACCTGTAGGCGAAGAATGCCTCGGCAGAGTCTTTAACCTGCTGGGTCAGCCCATCGACAACAAAGAGAGCGTCAAGGGCGCGGATCAGTGGCCCATCCACCGCGCTGCCCCTGCTTACGACGAACAGCAGTCTGCCACCGAAATTTTGGAGACCGGCATCAAGGTCGTTGACCTGATCTGCCCCTATGCGAAGGGCGGTAAGATCGGTCTGTTCGGCGGCGCAGGCGTTGGTAAGACCGTTCTCATTCAGGAGCTGATCTATAACATCGCCACCGCTCACAACGGCTACTCCGTGTTCACCGGCGTCGGCGAGCGTACCCGTGAGGGTAACGACCTCTATAACGAAATGACCGAGTCTGGCGTTATCAACAAGACCGCCATGGTCTTCGGCCAGATGAACGAGCCCCCCGGAGCCCGTATGCGGGTCGGTCTTTCCGGCCTGACCATGGCAGAGTATTTCCGGGATGTGAAGCATCAGGATGTGCTGCTGTTCATCGACAACATTTTCCGTTTCACCCAGGCAGGCTCTGAAGTTTCCGCACTGCTTGGCCGCATGCCCTCCGCAGTTGGCTACCAACCTACCCTGGCAACGGAAATGGGCGCACTGCAGGAGCGGATCACTTCCACTAAAAATGGCTCTATCACTTCCGTGCAGGCCGTTTATGTTCCCGCGGACGACTACACAGACCCCGCTCCCGCCACCACCTTCGCCCATCTGGATGCTACTACCGCGCTGGACCGCGGTATCGCATCTCTGGGTATCTACCCCGCAGTTGATCCTTTGAACTCTACCTCCCGGATCCTCTCCCCCGATGTGGTGGGCAAGGAGCATTATGAGGTGGCCAGGGCCGTTCAGCGGATCCTCCAGCGGTACAAGGAGCTGCAGGATATCATCGCCATCATGGGCATGGACGAGCTAAGTGAAGACGACAAGCTTACCGTCAGCCGCGCCCGTAAGGTACAGCGGTTCCTCAGCCAACCCTTCAGCGTTGCCGAGCAGTTCACCGGCTATGAGGGCAAGTATGTGCCCCTGAAGGAGACTGTCCGGGGCTTTAAGGAGATCATCGAGGGCAAGCACGATCAGATTCCCGAATCCTGCTTCCTCTATGCCGGCACCATTGACGATGTGGTGGAAAAATGGAAGGGTGAGAGCAAATGACCCCCTTTTCTTTGCAGATCGTAACCCCAGACGGAATGGAATATGACGGTCAGGCGGAAGAACTGATCGTCCGGACCACCTCCGGTGATCTGGGCATTCTTGCCGGCCATGTAAACTGCGTTGCCCCTCTGGGCATGGGCCGGGCCACCATCGTAGTGGAGGGAAAACCCCGCTATGCCGCCTGCATCGGCGGTATGCTCAGCGTGGTGGACGGCAAAGTAACCTTAGTGCCTACCACCTTTGAATGGGCCGACGAAATCGATACCGCGCGGGTGGATGCCTCTTATGACAAGGCCCAGCGCATCCTGCAGAACAAGGATGCCTCTTCCACGGATATCAAGCTGGCAGAAGCACGGCTTCGCCGGGCGCTGGTACGCAAAAGCGTGGCATCCAACAAGTAAATCAAGCCCTCCGAGAAAATTCGGAGGGCTTTTTCCACAAAAATGCAACTTCCCTCTTGTAAAATTTCACCATTTGACGTATACTAATCTATAATTCCGCAAAGAAATGAGGGACTTACTATGGAATTGATCACTGTCCGTGAACTATTCAAAAACACCGACCGGTATGCCGGCGCTGAGATCGAGATCGGCGGCTGGGTGCGCAATCGCCGCCCCAGTAAGCAGTTTGGCTTTATCGTGCTGAATGACGGCACTTATTTTACCCCGGTACAGGTGGTTTATAACGATACCATTGAGAATTTCCAGGAGATCTCCAAGATCAACATCGGCGCTGCGCTGATCGTCAAGGGCACTGTGGTGCTGACTCCCGATGGCCAGCAGCCTTTTGAGATCCAGGCCTCCTCTGTCACCGTCGAGGGTGCATCCACCGGCGATTTCCCCCTGCAGCCCAAGCGGCACTCTATGGAGTTCCTGCGCACCATCACCCATCTGCGTCCCCGGACCAACACCTTCCAGGCTGTGTTCCGTGTCCGCAGCCTTGCCGCTATGGCCATCCATCAGTTCTTCCAGGATCGGGACTTTGTGTATGTCCACACGCCCCTGATCACCGGCTCCGACTGTGAGGGCGCAGGCGAGATGTTCCAGGTCACTACCCTGGATCTGAACAACGTTCCCAAGACCGAGGACGGCAAGGTGGATTTCAGCCAGGATTTCTACGGCAAGCCCACCAATCTGACGGTGTCCGGTCAGCTCAACGGCGAGACCTTCGCCATGGCTTTCCGCAACATCTACACCTTCGGGCCTACCTTCCGGGCAGAGAACTCCAACACCACCCGCCATGCCGCGGAGTTCTGGATGATCGAGCCTGAAATGGCTTTTGCGGATCTGGATGACCTGCTGCGGGTGGAAGAGGATATGCTCAAGTACATCATTTCCTATGTTCTGGAGCACGCTCCTGAGGAAATGGCATTCTTCAACCAGTTTGTTGACAAGGGTCTGCTGGATCGCCTGAACAACATCCTGAATAACGACTTCGGCCGCATCACCTACACCGATGCAGTGGCTCTGCTGGAGAAGCACAACGATAAGTTCGACTATCCCGTCAGCTGGGGCT
>JAZNJN010000016.1:0-2752 GCA_045578025.1 Faecousia sp.
ATCCGCACCATGACCGCCTCTACTTACCAGGCCGTTTCCGGTGCCGGTGCAGGCGGCCCTGTGGAGCTGATGAACGAGGTGGAAGCTCTGCGCAAGGGCGAAACCTACGAGCCCAAGATCTTCTCCCACCAGATCGCCTACAATCTGATCCCCCAGATCGGCGGCGAGAGCTTCGAGGGCTACACCAGCGAGGAGATGAAGATGCAGAACGAAGGCCGGAAGATCATGCATCTGCCGGAGCTGAAGGTCACCTGCACCTGCGTTCGGGTTCCCGTAGTCCGCAGCCACTCCATTTCCGTTTCCTGCCACTTTGATGTGCCGGTGACAGTGGAGCAGGTCCGTGAGGTTATTGCCAAGGCCCCCGGTGTGAAGCTGGTGGACGATCTGAGCAAGAAGATGTACCCCATGCCTCTGGACACCTCCGATCAGGACATCGTGTTCGTTGGCAGAATCCGTCCCGATCTGACGGACGATTGCGCTGTTGCGCTGTGGTGCTGTGGCGACCAGGTTCGCAAGGGCGCTGCCACCAACGCCATCCAGATTGCAGAATTGCTGGTTAAGTAAAAAAGATATCGGGTCTGCTTAGCAGACCCGATTTTTATTAGAGGTTATCTTTGATTTTCTGAATCATTTCCCCGTAAGTTTCCTCGCTGAGGAAGGTCTCACCGGGATTCATCTGGAACACGCTGCCCCACTCAAATTCATCCTTGTATTTCGGCACAAGGTGGAAATGGAGGTGGCAGCCGCCGTCGCCGTAAGCACCGTAATTGACTTTGTCGGGGGAAAAGGCCTTATGGATGGCATTGGACGCCCGGGCCACATCGGCGAAGAACAGATTCCGCTCCTCGTCGCTGATGTCCACCAATTCACTGACATGATCCTTGTAAGCAACGATCACCCGGCCGGGATGGCTCTGCTCCTTAAACAGGATCAGCTGACTCACCTGCAGGTCGCAGATGGGGATACCAAACTTACCAAGCACTTCGCCGCCCATGCAATAGCCGCAATTTTGATCTTTCATAGCAAATACTCCTTTATACCCCGAGAATGGTTCTTGCGAACAGGAAATACACCAAAAGGCTCAGCGCATCCACGATGGTGGAAATGAAGGGGCTTGCCATGACCGCGGGATCCAGATGGATCGCCTTCGCACCGATGGGAAGCAGGCAACCCACCACTTTCGCCACGATGACCGTCACGCACAGGGCAAGGCACACCACCAGATCTACCATGAGGGTAATGTCATCATTCCCCATCAGCAGCTTATCGATGAGCCAGATCTTGGCAAAGCACACCACTGCCAGCGCCACGCCGCAGAGGATCGCCGTCCGCAGTTCCTTCCACAGCACCCGGAAGATGTCGGAAAAGTCCAGTTCGTCCAGACTCAGCGCACGGATCACCGTAACGGAGGACTGGGCGCCGGAGTTACCGCCGGTACCCATCAGCATGGGAATAAAGGCAGTCAGCGCCACCTGGGCCGCCAGCGCACCTTCAAAGGCGGTGATGATCAGGCCGGTAAAGGTGGCGGACACCATCAGCAGCATCAGCCAGGGAATGCGGTTTTTGAACAGGTCAAATGCCGAGCTCTTGAGATAGGTCTTTTCCGAGGGTAACATACCGCTCATCAGCTCGATATCCTCGGTGGTCTCTTCTTCGATCACGTCCATGGCGTCATCGAAGGTGACGATGCCCACCATCCGGCTTTCGCCGTCCACCACCGGCAGGGCGATGAAGTTATAGTGGCTGAACATCCGCGCCACTTCCTCCTGGTCGGTATGGGTGGTGACGGAGATGAAATTGGTTAACATAAGATCCTCGATGACCATCTCATCGTCTTCTGCCAGCAGAAGATCCTTCACCGTGACGATACCAAGCAGCGTCCGGTCTTTGCCGGTGACATAGCAGGTGTAGATGGTCTCCTTGTCCACGCCCTGCCGGCGGATGCGCAGGATGGCTTCCTCCACCGTCATATTGGGGCGCAGGGATACATATTCCGTAGTCATCCACGCGCCGGCGGAATTTTCCGGGTAACGCAGGATCTGATTGATGGAACGGCGCATTTCCGGGTCTGCCTGCTTCAAGATCCGCTTGACCACATTGGCGGGCATTTCCTCCACCAGGTCCGCGGCATCGTCCACATACAGCTCATCCACGATCTCCTTCAGCTCATTATCGGAAAAGCTGCGGATCAGCAGCTCCTGAGCATCCGGCTCCATCTCCACAAAGGTCTCCGCTGCCTGCTCTTTCGGGAGCAGACGGAACAGCAGCGGGATCCGTTCTTCCTCAATATCATTAAAAAGGGCCGCCACGTCGCTGGGGTTCATGACCACAAGAATATCCCGCAGTGCGGCATATTTTTTCTCTTCCAGCATCCGCAGCAATGCCTTTTCAATGATGTCAAACTGTTCTGCCATGGTGCATTTCCTCCTTTTTTCTTCAGAAGTCGATACACCGGTCAAAAATTAGGAAAGCGCCACGAATCGCGGCCGCTGACTACTTCGACCGGGTATATTGCCAGTACTGCCGGATTCCATGGTGTTCCCTCCTTCTTACTCATATCTTCCCATATTTTACCCTCGTTTTTGCGTCTTGTCAACCTTGACGGCAGAAAGATTCCCGCGTAAAATAGAAGCAGACGATAATGAGGTAAATGATCGTTTAGCTTTCTAAGGCCCCCTTGTGTAAAGGGGGCTGTCACGCGGACAGCGTGACTGGGGGATTGACAATCCCTCCGTCTCCGCCTTGCGGCGGA
>JAZNJN010000017.1:0-18419 GCA_045578025.1 Faecousia sp.
GGATCTGATGGAGCTTGCGGATCAGTTTCTGGGACAGAGGCTCCATCACATGGTCAATGATATAGTTGACACAGTGGATATGGTTCAGTACCTCGATCACATCAGACACCTTCATAGGCTCAAAGGACTCCCGAATCTTGCCCTTTCGGAAGATGGTTTCTACCTGCTGACGGGTCAGTCTGCAGCTTGCCATACGGGAAGAAGAGTAAGTAAGGTCGATAACCACAAAATCGTACAATCCGTGAAAATTGCGCTTTTTCTTCTGATTTTGCAACTTTTTGGGGAGTTCTGGCAACACCTCATCGTATGCATAGGCTTTTTGCGTCCTCGCAGGACGGACTGTGTCCTCCGGAATGCACCAAACGCCGTTCCGAAGCACCGCATTTGGAATACGTCCTTCGGCGCAATATTTCCTAACTAGCGAAACATTTACACCCCATTTTTCCGCTATTTCTTTAACATTTAAGTAATCCATACAATATTCCTCGCAATTCTTAAAATTCTGTTTTTCCGCGGAACACCGCGAAACTTTTTGCGCTACAATTCAGTTCAGCGCTACTTTTTTTCTTGAATTATTCTTGAATTACGACGAAACACCGTATACCATTTAGTACTATTTTGTATATTTATGCGATTATTTTAGACTAATTGGACTATTTAGTGCATAAAGTCTCATTGGTTTACATAACATCCCGATGGCATTCAAGAGGTCCGCGGTTCGATTTTTTCCTATACTTAACAAGATGATTCTAAACTTATCACCCAGTTGACTTCCTGCATATCTTGTGCTAATTTGGTATATATGAGGGGTCCTTGGTATAACAACCAACCGGTCTCTGCTTAGGAGGGCTCGTATGTTTCTAAATAAAGTAGTTGTGATCACCGGCGGTGCCGGAGGCATTGGAAAGTGCATTGCAGAAGAATTTAAGAAAAATGGGGCCCATGTATGCGTCATCGACTGTGCTGACGGCAATCATTATGCAGGCGATATTGGAGACAAAGCTACCCTCGAAGATTTCTCACAGACGGTTATCGAACAGTACGGTCATGTGGATGTGCTGGTAAACAATGCACCTCCCGCTTTTGTAGGTATCCACGAATGCAGCTATGAACAGTTCCAACACGCCATGGCAGTGGGTGTCACTGCGCCTATCTACCTGAGCAAGCTGTTTGCTCCCTATTTCGCGCCGGGCGCCAGTATCATCAACATTTCCTCTTCCCGGGACCGGATGAGTCAGCCCCAAAGCGAAAGCTACACCGCAGCCAAGGGAGGCATTTCTTCTCTGACCCATGCATTGGCCATAAGCCTTGCAGGAAAAGTCCGGGTCAACTCTATCTCCCCCGGCTGGATCGATAACCAATACACAGTTTATGAAGGTCCTGATGCCATTCAGCAGCCTGCAGGTCGTGTTGGCAATCCTCTGGATATCGCCAACATGGTGCTGTTTCTGGCCTCGGAGAAAGCAGGTTTTATCACCGGCGAAAACATCTGTATCGACGGCGGTCAGACAAGGCTCATGATCTACCACGGCGATCATGGCTGGACCCTCACTCCCTAAAAACAAAATCCCCGGTGCGACGTAATCTGTCGCACCGGGGTTGGTTTTTTCTTATGCATTCAGCATTTTCGCCATGGTCATGGTGACTTGCGCGCAGCGCTGGGCGGCGATGGCTTCAAAGGTGGGGTAATCCATTTCCGCGCTGTCGTCCGCCTTATCGGAAATAGCACGAATGATCACAAAGGGGATTCCGTTGCGGTAAGCGGTATGGGCAATGGATGCGCCCTCCATTTCCGCACAAATCGCGCCGGTGTCCGCAATGATCTTTTCTTTCTGTTCCCGGCTGCAGATGAACTGGTCTCCGCTGGCAACCGTGCCGGTCTTGTTATGACCGGGATTGACAGACTTCGCTGCAGCAAAGGCCAGATCCATCATCCTGCCGTCGGCAGGGAAAGCAATCACGTCAAATCCCGGCACCTGTCCGATGGGTCTGCCCCAGAAGTGCAGGTCAAAATCGTGATGAATGGCATCCCGGCTGATGACCAGATCACCAATGTCCAGCTCTGCGCACAGAGAGCCGGCAATGCCGGTATTCACGATGTGGGTCACATGGAAGCAGTCACACAGGATCTGGGTACACATGGCGGCATTGACCTTGCCGATGCCGCTCTGGACTACCACCACCGGAAGTCCCTGCAGCGTTCCCTCATAAAATTCCATGCCGGTGCGGGATGTGACTGTCATATTTTCCATATTCTCTTTCAGAGCAGCGATCTCCACCGCCATAGCGCCGATAATTCCAAGCTTTGTCATACTCTCTCCTTACTCCGGGTATACCAGCCGGTCTTCGGTAATCGTTTCCAACAGGGATGCATAGCGCTTGCCCCAGTAATTTGCCATGGGCAGATTCATATCCGGGTAGTTTCCGCAGTCTTTGGCGCTGGCGCCGGGCACGTCCCCGGTAAAATCTCTCACGAACCGGAAGCAGTCCAGCACCAAGGGCAGCACCTCTTTGGATGCATAGTCGCCGGCAAGAAGCAGGTAAAAGCCGGTGCGGCAGCCCATAGGACCGAAGTACAGCACTTTATCCTTCCAGTCTTTTTCGTTCCGGAGATAGGTTGCCGCCAGATGCTCTATGGTATGCATTTCTGCGGTGTTCATCACAGGCTCTTCGTTGGGACTGGTGAGCCGCAGGTCAAAGGTGGTCACAGTTTCTGCACCTACCTGATCTTTTCGGGAAACATACAGACCCGGCTGCAATTTAATATGGTCAATGGTAAAACTGGTTATTTTCTCCATTTTCTTCTCCTAATCGTTTTTATCGCAGTTGGCGGCATCGATGGCGATGGTCAACAGCAGGCCGGGGATCTGGTCTTCCATACTGTAATACCGCAGAACATAAGTATCACCCCAGGTGAACAGCTCTTTGCTCACCGACAGCACCTGCAAGCCACCCCGGCTGGCGGTGTAATCCCAGCCCAAAAAGTCGCCTTCCACATCCCAGCCACGGAAATCCACGGTGTAACGGGGTCTTAAGAAGGAAAATTCCCGGCGGATGGTACCTACCACAGCGCCGTCGATCACGATCTCAAACTGGGGCAGGAAAGCAAACAGCTTCTGATGGATGGACCCCACTTCTCTGCCGGTGCGCTTGTCATAGACATGGATTTGATGGCCAAAGGCCAAAATCTCCGCCCGCACATAGTAGCAAGGCTCGCCATTTTCGTCGTAAACATCATAAGTATCCGACCAGGAAAAGACACGTTGCTTGATCCTGAGTTCCATTTTCATCGCCTCCTGTTCTCTATCATACCGCAAAACCCCCTGCAATGCAAGAAAAAAGCCATACAACCAACCGTTGAGATACATTCAACTGCCCGTTGATTAAAAAATTAACGAATGATTGATAGCTTTTTTCGAGAATTTATGGCATGATATACTCAGAAACACAAAGGAGGCATTGCTATGGAACAAACACTGGGGAAACGGATCGTGGAAAACCGGAAACGGCTGGGGCTGACCCAGGATCAGCTTGCGGAGCGGTTGGGTGTCACTGCCCAAGCTATCAGCAAATGGGAAAATGACCTTTCCTGCCCGGATATCACCATGCTGCCGAAGCTCGCGGAAATTTTCGGCATCACCACAGATGAACTTTTGGGATGCCCCACCGCAGAAAAAGTACATGTAGCGGAAGTAGTGGAGGAGGATGAGTCCGAAGAAGTCCACCTGCAAAAGGGTAACTGGGAATTTAAATGGGGCAGCGGCAGACGGGATGCGCTGACCTTTGCCCTGCTGATACTGCTCTTTGGCGGTTTGACTTTGGCTGGGAAAATTCTGAACTGGGACGTTTCCTGGTGGAGTATCCTGTGGCCCAGCTGCTTGCTGGTCTTCGGCCTGCGGGGACTTTTCCACCGTTTCTCCTTCTTCAGCATCGGCTGTACCGTATTTGGCGCTTACTTCCTTGTAGACAACCTTGGTGTCTGGGAGTTGAAGATCGGCGGCGAGCTGGTATTCCCTATTATTATTGTATTATTTGGCCTCAGCCTGCTGGTGGATGCGCTGCGCAAGCCGAAAAAGCCCATTTTTCAGATAACCCACAACGGAAAAAAGATCCACTTCAATAACGAAAACGGAAAAACCGAAAGCACCTTTTCCACTAACAAAGATAGCTTTGAATGCTCCCTTTCCTTTGGCGGTGCTATCCGGATTATCAATCTGCCCCAGCTTTCCTGCGGTGAAGCCAACTGCAGCTTCGGTGAACTGACCATAGACTTAAGCGGATGCAAGGAAGTTTCGGAGGATTGTGAAATTGAAGCAAACTGCTCCTTCGGTCAGATAACGCTTTGCGTTCCCAAACGGTTCCGGGTGGAGTCGGACACCAGCACCTCCTTTGCAAATCTGGAAATCACAGGTACTCCCGATCCCGATCCTCAGGGCATTATCCATCTCGATGCCAATGTCAGCTTCGGTGAGATCGAGATCCGATACTTATAAATATTACCAGCGGTGCTTCGGCACCGCTGTTTTATTTGACAAACACTTTCCTTGGGGTTACAATATCCCCAAGGAAACTACTACGAGGTGAACACAAATGGAACAGAAACTTCACATGGAAACCCTGTGCATTCAGGCAGGCTATACCCCCGGTAACGGCGAGCCCCGGCAGATTCCCATTATTCAGAGCACTACCTTTAAATACGCCACCTCTGAGGATATGGGTAAGCTTTTCGATCTGGAGGCCAGCGGTTATTTTTATTCCCGGCTGGCGAACCCCACCTGCGACGCAGTGGCTGCTAAGATCGCCGCGCTGGAAGGCGGCACTGCTGCCATGCTCACCGGCTCCGGACAGGCTGCCAATTTCTATGCCATGTTTAACATCGCATCCTGCGGTGACCATATCGTCGCCAGCTCCGCTATCTACGGCGGCACCTTCAATCTGCTGGCGGTGACTATGAAGCGGATGGGTATCGAAGTGACCTTCGTCAGCCCCGACGCTACCGAGGAGGAATTGCAGAGCGCTTTCCGTCCCAACACCAAGCTGCTCTTCGGCGAGACCATCGCCAACCCGGCGCTGACGGTGCTGGATATTGAGAAATTTGCCAAAGTTGCTCACGCCAATGGCGTGCCGCTGATCATCGACAACACCTTCCCCACCCCGGTGAACTGCCGGCCTATTGAATGGGGCGCAGACATCGTGACCCACTCCACCACCAAATATATGGACGGCCACGCCAGCGCGGTGGGCGGCTGCATCGTGGACAGCGGCAAGTTCGACTGGACCAAGTATCCGGACAAGTTCGCCGGACTGTGCACCCCCGACGACAGCTACCACGGTGTGACCTACACCCAGCGGTTCGGTCTTGCCGGCGCATTCATCACCAAGTGCACCGCCCAGCTGATGCGGGATCTGGGCTCTATCCAGTCCCCCCAGAGCGCATACTATCTGAATCTGGGTCTGGAAAGCCTGCCCCTGCGGATGCGGCAGCACTGTGCCAACGCCCAGGCCATTGCAGAATATCTCCAGAGCAACGAAAAGGTGGCATGGGTCAAGTACTGCGGTCTGGAGGGCGACAAGAATTACGACCTGGCTCAGAAATATATGCCGGGTGGCTCCTGCGGTGTCATCTCTTTCGGCTTGAAGGGCGGCCGCAAAGCGGCAGAGACCTTTATGAAGCATCTGCGCCTCGGCTCTATCGAGACCCATGTGGCAGATTCCCGCACCTGCTGCCTCCATCCTGCCTCCGCTACCCACCGGCAGATGACCGACGAGCAATTGGATGCCGCCGGTGTGGGCGCTGATCTGATCCGCCTGAGCTGCGGTCTGGAGGATGCCCGGGATCTGATCGCGGATATCCGGCAGGCCATCGAGCAGGTATAACCCATGGCTGACCAGTACACCCGCACCCGGCTGCTGTTGGGACAAAGCGGAATCGACAATCTGAGAAATGCCCGGGTCGCCCTCTTCGGTTTGGGCGGTGTGGGCGGCTATACGGCAGAGGCCCTTGCCCGCAGCGGCGTGGGGCAGCTTGACCTTATCGACGACGATACCGTGAGCCTGACCAATCTGAACCGCCAGATGCTGGCCCTCCACTCCACCATCGGAGAATATAAGGTGGATGTGGCTGAGAAGCGGATCTATGATATCGATCCCACCATCGTGGTCCGCACCTACAAGACCTTTTACCTGCCGGAAACGGCGGACCAGTTTGATTTTACCCAGTATGACTATGTGATCGATGCCATCGATACCGTCACGGGGAAGCTTTCGCTGATCGCCCAGGCAAAAGCAGCGGGCGTTCCCGTGATCAGCTGCATGGGCACAGGCAACAAGCTGGATGCTACCGCTTTCCTGGTAGCAGACATCTCCAAAACCTCCGGCTGTGCGCTGGCGCGGATCATGCGCAAGGAATGCGCCAAGCGGGGCATCAAAGGTGTCAAGGTAGTCTATTCCAAAGAATTGCCCCGGACCCCGGAGGAAGCTCCCGACGATCCGCTGGAACCTCAGCGGGAAGGCTCTTCCCGCCGCTCCACCCCCGGCTCTACTTCCTTCGTCCCAGCTGTGGCCGGACTCATTATGGCAGGGGAAGTCATCAAAGACCTTTCTGAAGTAAAATAAGCTGTACCTCCTTCGGCGAAATTCGAGGGAGGTGCATTCATTTATGCAGCATATTATTCATTTATTCTTTTCGCCACAATCCGTATTTTATGCGTTTATCCATTATTTATAGTATTTTTTGTGCATTCTGTCCACATAAGCCCTTGCCAATTTATGTATAGTTTGTATCCTTATCCACTTGACGATGAATATTATTCGTGCTATCATACAACCATCAAATCTGCCCCGCAAGGGACGCGAAAAGGAGAAATGAAAAATGAAAAAACTGTTTGCTCTGATTATGGCCGTTCTGATGATGATGAGTGTGTTGGCTGCCTGTGCACCCGCCGACAACGATGCAGGCAACGATGCTGGCAACAGCTCCTCCCTGAAGACCGCAGTCGCCGGTAAGCTGACCATGGCTACCAACGCTGCTTTCCCTCCCTATGAGTACCTTGAGGGCGGCAAGATCGTGGGCATCGATGCTGAGATCGCACAGGCTATCGCTGACAAGCTGGGTCTTCAGCTGCAGATCGACGACATCGAGTTCGATTCCATCATTGAGTCCGTCAAGAGCGGCAAGGCTGACATCGGTCTGGCCGGCATGACCGTCACCGACGAGCGCAAGGAAGAAGTTGACTTCACCGTCAGCTACGCCACCGGCGTGCAGGTGGTCATCGTCACTGAGGACAGCGCCATCACCACTGTAGATGACCTGTTTGTCGAAGGCGCTAACTACACGATCGGTGCACAGCGGAACACCACCGGCGACCTGTATGCGACCTGGGATCTGGAAGATGAGGGCCTGGCAACTGTGGAGCGTTACAGCAAGGGTGCTGATGCCGTGCAGGCTCTGAAGACCGGCAAGGTCGACTGTGTCATCATCGATAACGAGCCCGCCAAGGCATTCGTGGAATCCGTCGACGGCCTGAAGATCCTGGACACCGAGTATGCTCTGGAAGACTATGCCGCTGCTATGAGCAAGGACAACAAGGAACTGTTTGATGCCGTTAACAAGGCTCTGCAGGAGCTGATCGCTGACGGCACCGTGAAGGGCATCATCGACAAGTACATCCCCGCCAACTAAGAAACCCATCCGCAAGGGGTCCGGTATACCGGACCCCTTACTTGTGAATTTTAAGGAGTGATGAAATGGGACTGAATCCTGCGAAGGAGTGGCTGAAAGTAGCCCCCCAATGGATCCTCGACCTGCCGGAATGGCTGGAAGAGCTATTATATGACATTTACAAATGCACAATTTTTGATAACCGATATGAATTGTATGTATCAGGTCTGAAAAACACCCTGCTGATGACCTTCCTCGCCCTTTGCATGGGCATCGTGATCGGTGTCATCGTGGCGCTGATCCGTGCCTCATGGGACAAAAATGGCAGTGAGATGCGGGGCATTAGTAAATTCATTCTGCGGATCTTCAACTGGATCTGCAAGGTTTTCCTGACCGTTTTCCGCGGCACTCCTGTGCTGGTGCAGTTGATGATCTGGTACTTCGTTGTTTTCGCGAAGAGCCGTAACGGCGTTATGGTCGGTGCCTTTGCCTTCGGCATCAATTCCGGTGCCTATGTTGCCGAGATCTTCCGCAGCGGCATCATGTCCGTGGATGCCGGCCAGATGGAAGCCGGCCGAAGCCTTGGATTCGGCTATGTACCAACCATGTGGCACACCGTTCTCCCACAGGCATTCAAGTCGGTCCTTCCCGCCCTTGCCAATGAGTTTATCGTTTTGCTGAAGGAAACCTCTGTGGCCGCCTTTGTTGGTGTGGCGGATCTGACCTATGCAGGCAATGTGGTGTGTGGCAACTCCTTTGATTACCTGTTCCCGCTGATCATTACCGCGTTGGTGTATTTGGTTATGGTCATGTTCTTTACCTACCTGGTAGGCAAGCTGGAAAGGAGGCTGAGAAACAGTGATCGGTAACTGCATTATTTCCGCCCAAAATGTGTGCAAGCATTTTGGCGGCGGTAAGATCAAAGCACTGGACGGTGTTTCCGCCGATATCCAGAAAGGCGAAGTGGTGGTCATCATCGGACCCTCCGGCTCCGGTAAGTCCACCTTCCTGCGGTGTCTGAACCTGCTGGAAGTGCCTACCGACGGCACGATCCTCTTTAACGGTATGGACATCACCGACAAAAAAGCGGACATCAACATCCATCGGCAGAAGATGGGCATGGTGTTCCAGCATTTCAACCTGTTCCCCCACAAGACCATTCTGCAGAATATGACCCTCGCTCCCATCAAGCTGCTCCACAAGAGCAAGCACGAGGCAGAGGAAACTGCCATGAATCTTCTGCGCCGGGTAGGTCTTGCGGACCGGGCGAACGCCTATCCCAGCCAGCTTTCCGGCGGTCAGAAGCAGCGTGTTGCCATTGTTCGCGCGCTGGCCATGGAGCCGGAAGTGATGCTCTTCGACGAGCCCACCTCCGCTCTCGACCCGGAGATGGTCGGCGAAGTTCTGGAGGTTATGAAGGAACTGGCTCACGACGGCATGACCATGGTGGTGGTCACCCATGAAATGGGCTTTGCCCGGGAAGTGGGCGACCGAGTGATCTTCATGGACGAGGGTAAGCTGGTGGAACAGGGCAGCCCCGAAAAGATCTTCAACTCCCCTGAGCATCCCCGTCTGCAGGATTTCCTCTCTAAAGTCCTATAAAAAAAGCTGCTGTGGAATCCCACAGCAGCTTTTATTCTTCCTTTTGCACCGCCACCACCCGGCTGTAACCGGGCACATAGCGGTAAGCCTCCAACTCCTGGCACTCTCCGACTGTCAGATCTGTCAATTCCTTTTGGCAGGTGTAACCCCCCAAATAGAAATCCCCATCAGAGATATGCTGCTTGTAATACACCACCAACCGGGAGATCTCCTTTCCGGTCAAGTTTTCTACCGCCAGTCCCGATTGGGTTTCTGTGATGCGTATATCATCTGAGTATAGGGATTTTTCAGCCACCGACAAAGATAAGCATCGGCAGCTTTCCACCGGCTTCTCGGAGTAACGCCTGCCGTTCTTTTCTACCACCAGAACACGGCTGTTGGGCGGCAGATAGGTGATCTCAAACAGGTAGTCCTGTCCCCCTTGGATCAGCAGTATTTTAACAGAACGGACCCACTGCTCCCCGGGATTATACACCATCAGCGCTGCTGCATCCACCACCTCACATTCCTCTTCCTCCTCCGGGAACAGGCCATCGTACCGGGCAAGGTTTTGCAGGATCAGACCCGTAGTGCGCAGGACACAGGGAAATTCCACTTCCGCCTGAGGCGAGGTCGCCAACACAGGAACTGTCTGCTGAGGTTGGGAAAACACCGGCAATGGGGCAGAATCCTGCGTCTTTGGGAGCAAGAAAAAGGTAGCTGCCAACACAAGCCCAAAGATCCACCATTTCTTCCCCATTGCGCTGCCCCCTCTTTTGTCATGAGGGCATTATAAAAAAAGGAACATGACTGATTCAAGGGAATCGCCGCTGATTCTGGAGCGGTACACAAAAAACTCCTCGACAAAAAAGCGCCCGGCCGAAGCCGGGCACTGCTGCTTTATTCCAGAACGTGTTCCAATCCTGTTTCCAGTATGGTTTTCACATGGTCATCCGCTAGAGAGTAGAGGATATTTTTCCCCTCCCGGCGGTATTTAATGAGGTGCATCTGCTTCAAGATCCGAAGCTGATGAGAAACAGCGCTTTGGGACAGCGCCACTGCGTCGGCAATGTCATTGACGCACAGCTCCCGACCCAAGAGGTTGGAAAGGATCTGCACTCTGGTGGGATCACCGAAAGCCTTGAACAGCTCTGCGATCCTGTCCAGAACCACTTTGTCCTGTGTCAGTTCCATTTTCTTCCCTCCTGCTTTTTTCTTCATTTTACCCCATTTTTCCCTTGGGCGCAAGCCTTTTATTTGGCAGCATCCATGGGGTCTTCCAACACTTCAATGCCCAGGCCCCTCAAATAGGCAAAAGCAGCATCCATATCAGCGGTCTTGAAATGCTCCGGACTGTGGGCATCCACGCCTACCACCGCCTGGACATTTTCCTCCGCAGCGATCTCCCAGAAGGGTGCATAGGGATATCCCAGTCCCTCACTTCCCTGAGGCTTGCACATACCGTAAAGGTTATATTCCAGCGGGATATTCAGCCGCTTCGCTTCCCGGCAAAGCTCCCGGGAAAGATACTTTGCGGTATCGTCAAACTGAGGATAGCCGTTGAGCATCAGGTCGGGATGAGCAAGGTACAGAAACAGTCCGCTTTCCATACCCTCCACCGCGTCGGCAAAATACCGGTGGAGCTGCCACCGCTGGTTCAGCCTGCCGGTGTAGGGATTGCCGATACTCCAGTCACCATGGTTACCCAAGATCAGATAATCCAGATCCTTTTTCAGTTCTTTCAAGTAGGGAAAGAACCGAGGTACGGACTCGCATTCCAGTCCCACTAAAATCTCGATCTGATTGGCATATTTCTCTTTCAAGCAGCGGATGGACTCCAGATAACCGGGGAATTCCTCCGGCAGCATTTTGGTGTAGTTATAGTAGCCGTTGTCATAGACAAAGGGGGTATGATCCGCAAAGCCCAATTTCGTGTAACCGTTTTCTATAGCGGCGATCACATATTCTTCATCCGTGCCCTCTGCGTGGCCGCAGCGGACTGTGTGGGTATGAAGATTTACTTTCATATTGACCGCTCCTTTCTTACAAGATGAGCAGGGCTGCAGAACGCAGCCCTGCTTTGGTTTTTACAAATGCAGCACCCGATCCTTGATCTCCTGGGTACGGCCCTGGTTCCAGAACTGGGAGCCGATATAGCCGCAGGTACGCCTCGCAACATTCATCTTGCTCTGGTCCTTATTGCCGCAGTTGGGGCAGACCCAGATCAGCTTTCCGTCATCATCCCGGATCTCGATCTCGCCGTCAAAGCCGCACTCCTGACAGTAGTCGGACTTGGTGTTCAGCTCAGCGTAGATGATATTGTCGTAGATAAACTTCATGACCTCCAGCACTGCATCGATGTTCTGCTGCATATTGGGAACTTCGATGTAGCTGATGGCGCCGCCGGGGGACAGATGCTGGAACTGGGCCTCAAAGGCCAGCTTGGTAAAGGCATCGATCTCTTCGGTGACATGGACATGGTAGGAATTGGTGATATAGCCCTTGTCATTGATGCCGGGGATTATACCGAAGCGCTTCTGCAGGCACTTGGCAAACTTGTAAGTGGTGGACTCCAGCGGTGTGCCGTAGAGGGAAAAGTCGATGTTGTGCGCTGCCTTCCACTTCTTGCAGGCGGCGTTCAGGGCATCCATGATCTCCAAAGCAAAGGGTGTTGCCTCGGGGTCGGTATGGGAGCGGCCGGTCATGTACTTAACGCACTCATAAAGGCCCGCATAGCCAAGAGAAATGGTGGAATAGCCACCGTAGAGCAGCTTATCGATGGGCTCACCCTTGGGCAGGCGCGCCAGTGCGCCATACTGCCACAGAATGGGGGCGGCATCGGAAAGGGTGCCCTTCAGACGCTCATGGCGGCACAGCAGCGCCCGGTAGCAAAGATCCATCCGCTCGTCGAAGATCTTCCAGAACTTATCCTTATCCCGTCCGGAGGACAGGGCGATATCCGGCAGATTAATGGTAACAACGCCCAGGTTGAAACGGCCGTAGTACTTGTGCTTACCCGGCACATAATTGCCGGCATTGGCAATATTGCCCACGCCCGCGTCGGTAAACCGGTCGGGAGTCAGGAAAGAGCGGCAGCCCATACAGACATACACATCGCCCTTTAATTCCAGCATCTTCTTCTCGCTGATGTAGTCCGGCACCATCCGCTTGGCGGTGCATTCGGCAGCCATCTTGGTCAGATACCAGTAAGGAGAATCCTCGGTAACATTATCCTCTTCCAGCACATAGATCAGCTTGGGGAAGGCAGGGGTGATCCACACGCCCTTTTCGTTCTTCACGCCCTCATAGCGCTGGCGGAGCATCTCCTCGATGATCAGTGCCAGATCCTTCTTCTCCTGCTCAGATCTTGCCTCGTTCAGATACATAAATACGGTAATAAAGGGTGCCTGGCCGTTGGTGGTCATCAAAGTCACAACCTGATACTGGATGGTCTGCACGCCCCTGCTAATCTCATCACGCAAACGGGATTCCACCACCTTGGAAATGGCTTCCTCCGTAGGAGCGACGCCCAACTGTGCCATCTCTTCTTCCACAGTCTTGCAGATCTTTTCCCGGCTGATCTGGACAAAGGGTGCCAGATGGGTCAGGCTGATGGACTGGCCGCCGTACTGATTGGATGCCACCTGGGCAATGATCTGGGTGGCGATGTTGCAGGCGGAGGAGAAAGAATGGGGCTTCTCGATCAGCGTACCGGAAATGACGGTGCCGTTTTGCAGCATGTCCTCCAGGTTCACCAGATCGCAGTTGTGCATATGCTGGGCAAAGTAGTCAGAGTCGTGGAAATGGATAATGCCCGCCTCATGGGCCTGGACGATGTCAGACGGCAGCAGGATCCGGTTTGTGATGTCTTTGCTCACCTCACCTGCCATGTAGTCACGCTGGACGGCATTGATGGTGGGGTTCTTATTGGCGTTTTCCTGCTTGACTTCCTCGTTATTGCACTCGATGAGGCTGAGGATCCGGTCGTCGGTGGTGTTGGACTTGCGGACCAGGCTGCGGGTATAGCGGTATGTAATGTAGACCTTGGCAACTTCAAAAGCTCCGTGAGCCATGATCGCCTTTTCCACCAAATCCTGGATCTCCTCCACGGAGGGGCTGCGGCCCATCTCCTCACAGGAGATCATCACACTCTGGGCGATGCGGTCGATCTGCAGCGCCGTCATGCGCACGCCCTCTTCCACTGCCGCGTTAGCCTTGGTCACCGCGTTTTTGATCTTCTCAATATCAAAAGCCACTTCTGAGCCGTTTCTTTTTATGATCTTCATAACACTTTTCCTCCTTGGGGGCATTTTCTTTCTGACGCTGTGTAGCTCCCATTATACTACATATTGTGGTTTTTGCAAGAGGAAATCACAAAATAACGGAATTTTTTATTTTCACGACCACAATATGTTGTATTTTCTGCGCACCGCTTGTTTTCTCATCGCTGTCTCTCTTACTTTTCCTTATTTTGCACTTTCATGAAAGCCGCGCATAAACTGTCCTGTAAGCGTTTTTGCTTCGTCCCATATCTTGACGGGAGGTATCCATATGTCTGAAAACTGCCAGGACACCCTGCGCTGCAACCCTCAGGATCTGCAGCAGGCCATGTCCATTCACACAAGAGAGATCACGGACAGCTGCCGTGATAAGGACTGTATCGAAGACTTGCGGCTCTATTTGACCAGGGGCTCTCAAGGGCTGCTGGATTCCTGTGCTGCCGCCAAAGTGCGCTGCGCGGAGCTGCTGTACACCTATATCGATGTAGAGCCGGTGGCCTTTGACCGGAATCACTACTGCATCGATGTGACCTTCTACTACCGGATTCTCGCGGACGCCACCATCGGCAACTCCCGCCCCGCCGCTCTGTACGGCTTAGCCGTATTTACCAAGCGGGCGGTGCTGTGCGGTGAGGACAGCCGGGCACACATCTACCGCAGCGACACCCGGCTTTTCCAGTCCGACGGTCCTACCCTCCGCTTCGCCAACTGCCCCACCGCCGTGGTGGAGGTCACTGCCCACAATTAGTAATGTACAAAACCAACCCATATCTGATATAAACCTTTTTTATCCATTTAAAATCCGATTTAAAGATTAAATAGCACATAGCGCACAAAAAACCTTGAACAACTCATGCTGCACAAAAAAGTGTGAAGAATATGATCATTTGCGGTGCCGAATGAATGCGAAAAATGCAGCCAAACCGGACAAGGTCGACAGCGCCCTGTCTGAGTTTTATGAAAAATAGTTTTTGAACAAACTGTCTGATCAATTTTTATTGCTAAAACATACTCAATATAAACAGCAAATCCCGGATGTGTAGCATCCGGGATTTGCTATTTCCAGTTAAAGGTTTGGAGCTCATTCAATCTTAGAACTTCCATCCTTAGGTTTATAATAGAATGGATTAAAGCCGCTCTTGTTATCTCCTACTAGATTGGATGTGATATTGGGTGTAATTCCTAGACTAGAAGGTGTTTCATCATCAAATATAAATATTTGCAAATCATCTGCAGTTATGTCAGTGAAGGCACCCTGAAGCACTTGGCCAATAGCTTTTTCATTTTTTATATCAAACGGCTTTGATATATGATCAATAACAAGGATAGGCGCAAGTGGATAACGCTTTTCTTTTAGCAGCATCCGCAAAAATGCCAAGTACCCACACAACTGAATTAGAGTATGTCGAGCCATACTTCCTGTATAGTAGTTTTTGGAAATAGTGCTCTCCTCATCGTCTGTTTCACTAATTTGAGGTTGTAAAGTATTTCCGTTTTTAACATAGATTGAGACATGAAATAACACCTCCGACTATAAATATAATCTTAATGCAATCTATTTTTTGATTTACCAAAATACGATTAAAAACAATTTCACAGTCCTCAAATAACTCAAAAAATCCCACTAACATACTAAATCATATGTTCACTGGCATAATTCGACTTTTTTCGACAATTTCAATATTTGTAATCCGGCTCTGCCACTTCGTAAGTACAGTGCCGGCATTTGGTTTGCTAACATTACTTGCTTTGCTTATAGTGTAGCAAACATCTCTTCATCTTCTATTCTATTATCGAACATCATTTTTTGTCAATAACAAATTATTAAATATTGACAAATTTGTTAATGTGTAATATTTTAATAGTAGATGAATTGACAAAACAAGCACCTTCCCTTATAGTAAAAATAGCGTACAGTACTATTTTACAAAGTAAGAAGGTGATGTCGTTGCATTCAAAGGAACAAAACAAGTCCGTACCCCCTCTTGAAGAAAATCTAAAAAAAGCAACGACGGAGCTATTGATTCTCCATCTGCTTGCACAGCGGGAATATTACATTGGTGAGTTGTCTGCCGCTCTTCACGAGAAAAGTGACGGCGCACTCACCGTTGTTTTCCCCTATGCTGCCATTTACCGGTTGCAGGATGCGGAATATATTACTGAAGTTCCTCGGCGTATTGCTCCCGATGGCCGCCGGCGGCAGTACTTTAAAATCACAGCAAAAGGTATCGCCTATCTGAATCAGCTGCGGGAAGTCTATGTAGCATTTACAAGAGGCGTTGCACGCATTTTTGATGAAGGAAATGATTCCAATGAATAATTCTGTCGCCCAATACGAACGGGCAGTAAAAAAGAAGCTTGCTTGTGGCGGCAGCGAACGAAGAAAACTGTTAGAACGCCTTCGCCTTATGCTGGATTCCTATCTGGAAGAGAACCCCTCCCCTACCGCAGAAGAACTTCAAAATGCCTTCGGCCCCCCTGCATCCATGGCGGAAGTACTTTCTGAGGGAATCTCCCCAGAAGAAAAAGCGCGCTATCACAGATCGAAAAAACTACTGCGCGTGATAGCAGCCGCCTTGGTCGCAATACTCCTGTTTGCTACCATTTATGTCTTTTTTATCAAACAACGACCTATCACCTCTGTTGATGAAGCGATCATTGGTCCCGAAATTACAAATACAACTACCACAATGCCATAGAGAGGAAATCTATAACATGAAAAGATTCTTGATTCTAATTGTATGTGTTGCCATGCTGCTGACCCTGTCTGTTAGCGCTTCCGCCACTGCAAACGACGGCACCGTGATTGTCTATGAAGAAACCCTAACTGATGACGGCTTAGTCGTTATTGACGAGGTTATCCTTTACAATCAATACGCCCGCGCAACCAATCGCACGGCGGAACGCAGAAAGTCTTTTTACGATGGTGACACCTTGATTGCTGTCATTGCATTCACTGCTACTTTCCATTATGACGGATCCTCTGTATCTGTCGCCTCTAAATCAATTACTCAGACCGATACATACGAAAGTTGGAGCTTTAAGCAAAATTCCTTCACCTCCAGCGGTGGCACCGTAACCTTGTCAGGCAAGTTAACAAAATGGTTGATCTTCAACAGTTCTTTCACGATGGGTCTTGTCTGTGATGTGAACGGAAATGTATCGATTACTTAAGTTTCAAAGAAAAATACCAGAGCGGTTCTTCGCTCTGGTATTTTTCTTGTCTTTTTCAGGCAGCAGCATATTATTGCTCATTTTTTATAAGGGATTTTTGAGAACGAACATGATATAGATATACATCATCCAACGATACCCGCAGATGCTCTGTTCTTCCGGAGGGCAAATCCTCCCCCACCATCTGAAGCAAAAGCTGTCCGTCCATCTGGGTCACATTGGAAATAACATACTTGTTCTGATATTCTTCCAGCTGTTCTCTGGGACAAAGCACTTCTCTGACATAAGGCCGCACCTGCTCGATCAACGCAGACGGCGTATCCGCCGCGATCAGCCGCCCCTTATGCAGCAGCAGCACCTGCTCAGCAATGCTTTCTACATCACTGACTACATGGGTCGCAAGCAGTATGATCTTATCTGCAGCAATGGCAGAGATATAGTTCCGGATCCGGATGCGCTCCTCAGGATCAAGACCTGCTGTGGGTTCATCCAAAAGCAAGATCTTGGGATTGTTCAGCAGGGACTGTGCCAGCAATATCCGCTGACGCATACCGCCAGAAAGACTTCCCATCCGCTTATGCAGGCAGTGGGACAGACCCACGATTTTTAGCAGCTCGTCAACTTCCGCTTTTGCCTGTTTCCGGGACATCCCTTTCAGAGATGCCATATAATGCAGATACCGTCCTACAGAAAATTCCTCATAGTATCCCTGCTGCTGGGGCATATAGCCCACAAGCTTGCGAAATGCGGCACCCATTTCCAGGATATCCTTTCCGTCGCAGAGGATACTGCCGGTTTCCCGCTTGACCGTATCCGTCAGCAGACCCATTAGCGTGGATTTGCCGGCACCGTTGGGGCCCAGCAATCCATATACGCCGGGCTGCAGGGTAATGGTAAAATCATCCAACGCGCAAGTAGAACCATAATGCTTGGATAAATGATCAATTTTGATTTCCATAGTATCCCCCCTATTTTTGCAGCCTGTCTGCGGTCCACAAAAGCACACTGCTCCAAACACACAGCAAAACCGTTCTTCCCGCGGCAAGTATTGCCCAATATTCCAAAATGCTCACATCGACCGGTACATCACGGAAATAGCGCAGGCAGCAGATCGGCGCATTCAGGTACGGCAGTCCCTCATAGCTCATAGAGAGCAGCAGAATCTGCAGTCCCCAAATGATCCCGCAAATCACGATTGTCAACACCCCAGCTGCACTGTAGCGCGCCGCCAACGCCTGCTTTCTTCCCCGCAGGGTTGCCCGGCGGGCTTTTGTCATACCGGTGGAAGCCTCCGTGGAAGAGTACAAAATACAGATAAGCGACACCGCCGCCACACTGATCACCAGCAAGGTATTTGCGGTGCTGCTCTCTATGCCAAAAAGTTCTGCATATACCCAATGGGGCAGAACATGGGCATTTTCAATACCACTGAGTGTTTGCAGATCGGCAGCATATTGCTCCAGTGCCGCTTGTTTTTCCGGCAGGCTGCTGTATTGCATAGCGCAGATATTGAATTCACTATCCGAAAGATATCCGCCTTCGTACAGGCTCAGCAGTTCGGCATATTCTTCCTCCAACGCCGCCAACTTTTCCTGCTGTTCCTGTAAAAATACAGCATTATCAGAAGACACCGGGCCCTGGCTTTTCCGGTAATAAGATTCCAGCGATATAGAAACCGTATAATCACCCTTTATGTACGGATCTTTTGCCACGCTCACGCAGAG
>JAZNJN010000018.1:0-10052 GCA_045578025.1 Faecousia sp.
TAAAAATGACGGTGACTTATATCGCCTGTCTGCCTGTTCAAGACACACAGGCGGGATGTATCCCGTTTTTCAAGCGGTGTCTGCGCGATCAGTTCTTCGGGCAGATCATACCAAAAATCATGGGTCTTCATGTTTATCCCCCTATTTTCGTAAAAGCTTAATTAGTATAGCCGAAATGCCGCAAATTTGCAACACTTACATAGAAAATACCCACAGATCTTGAATCCGTGGGTATTTATTATTACTGCTTCCGCTTAATCAGCACAATTGTGACTACACCTGCAGCAACAACGATTACACTGACCATAATGGGAATTACCGGTGATGTAGGGTTCTCTCCTTCAGCCGCAATGGGCTCGGAGGACTCCGGTGTTAGTGTTGGTTCCGATGTAGGCGCAGAGGTGGTGTTGTCCGATGGCTGCGTAGAAGATGGCTCTGTCGTTGTAGCCGGTTGTGTAGAAGACGGCTCTGTCGCTATTGTGGCCTCCGTTGTTTCCTGAGTAGACTGCTGGGTCTGCTCCGCAGGTTGCTGTTGCGGTTGCTGTGGGGGCTGCGTCGGTGGCGGCACAGGCTGCTCCGAGGGCTGGGAACTTACGGGTGGCGTATTGGGCTGGGGTGTTACCTCACCACCGCCATTGGGTGTTTGTGTTGCATTGCTAGAATCACTGATAACCCCCGTAATGGTGACCCTATACTCAGATCCCAGCATTTCCCAGCCAAAGCCGATATTACCCGTTAAGCCTAAGGCTTGGGCAAGCTCTAGATAATGCGCATTTGACCACTGATTAAAATCCACACCGGGGCACCAAATATTGCAGGTATATGCTACTTCGCTCCCTGTTTGGGAAGTAAGCTTAAAATACGGTGCGATATCTGCACCGGTTTCACCGCCGTTCATATTACAGATCCCACTGCCTGGTACGGTATTTTGCTTGTGGTATGTATACTTTGTATGTCCACAGGATGCCGGGAGCGGATCATCCGCAATATGTTCCGCCCGCATTTCTTCCAGGCTGAGATTGAAATACTCATGGAGCAGGCGTTCTCCCTGATCATCCCATGTCACGTCCGTATAATAGCAGTCGCCATCCAGCCACAAAAGATTCCATGCATGTGGTATCATATGATCGTCATGTACACAAGCGTTGCCGGAAACATAGAAACTTGGTATCCCAGCCCTGTTCAACAGGATCTGATAGGCTCGTGTATAGCCCGCACAAACCGCCTTGCCAACCACCAAGGCACCATAAGCGGTCTGATCGTCATAGTTGCTTTCATAGGTCACGATACCAGCCAGATAGTCATGGAGGATCTCAGTCTTTTTATAATCCGATGCCCCTGCCGGGATCTGTGCAAGCGCAGTATTTACAGCTGCTTGGAACGCATTTTGTGCTGCTACAAGTTCCGGAGAGTTTTTATTTACCACAATGCCGCTTAACCCATATCCTTTGACAGGTTCGTCTGAACCATTTACTTTCGTGGCAGGAGTAAAGGAAATGACTACTTCTCCCACGGTTAAGTAGTATGCGCCGGAATACCAGAAATACTCGGGATAGTCATACAACAAAATATCTGCAACGATATCCAAATCCGTTTCCCTAATGCCGATATTGCTAAGTTCAATGTTCTCTGACATATTGCCGATACCCTCAGCGAGCACACGGTATGCCGCACGTTGGGCATCATTGGTAAGCAACGAATAGCCATAGCGATCCGGTTCTGCAGCCTGCGCAGGCAGTACCAAAGGAAGCATGAGCGCAAGCAGACAAATGGCAGTGAATATTTGCTGTTTTAACATTTTCCTCATGTATATCCCTTCTTTCCTGCTTTGATTATTGCACTTTCCCAAAGAAAAATCAATCTTTCTTTTCCCGCACCCAACATTTCCGTAAAACATAAACTGGCACGGAGGGATGAATCATGCGCAAACCGTTATTTACAGGCACTTGTACCGCAATGGTGACACCGTTTCTGAACGGTCAAGTCAATTATCCAATGATGGAAATGCTATTGCGCAGGCAGATGGATGCCGGGATTTCCGCTGTGGTAATCTGCGGAACTACCGGAGAATCCGCAACCCTTACCGATGAGGAAAAGATCGAGTTGTTCCGAAGATGCAAGGAATATGTCGGTGATAAAATGCTGATCATTGCCGGAACCGGCTCCAACAGCACCTCCCATGCTGCACAGCTTAGTGTGGAAGCACAAAAAGCGGGCGCGGATGCACTTTTGGTGGTCAGTCCATATTACAATAAAGCGACCCCGGAAGGGTTAACCGCTCACTACTTAACCATTGCCCATTCCGTACGAATCCCATTGATTATTTACAATGTACCCTCAAGGACCGGCGTAGATATACCCGTAGCCGTATATGAACGGCTGTCCCGGATCCCAAATATCGCAGGTGTCAAAGAGGCATCTACGGACATTCAAAAGATACTGAACATCCGTGCCCGGTGTCCTAAGGATTTTGCGATCTGGTCGGGAAATGACGATATGACTGTTCCGATCATATCCCTTGGCGGTCAAGGTGTAATCTCAGTAGGCTCCAATGTCATGCCGGAGGAGTTCCAGGCTATGACATCAGCAGCGCTGGACGGAGATTTCGACACAGCAGCTGCCTTACAATGCACATTAAGCAAGCTATCGGAGCTGCTGTTCTGCGAAGTGAATCCAATTCCGGTTAAGGCTGCTATGAAACTGATCGGCTACGACTGCGGTGGTTGTAGACTTCCCTTAACTGCCCTGTCCGCCGAAAATCAGAAAAAACTCCAGACATTTTTCCAATAAGCAAAGCGCACCGCATTCGCGGTGCGCTTAACATTCAAGGTCGAAAGCCTTCGAAAATCGGCAACCAGCCTTCTGCTACAGCTGTATCATAATCCTCTTTACTTTTCAGGGTCCAGGAAACACCTTGAATGCCCCAGAATTTCCTGGAAAACCAGACGCCCAGTCGCTTTCTATCGTCATATTTGTAGGCGATAAAATCCGGTCTGGAGATAAAATTCCCCAAAAGGCAGGTCATAACCAGCCTCAGAAGAAACGGTAATTTGCTTTTGGGCTCCTTTAAAAAATTTTCCGAAAGCTGACCGCGAATAATATCCGGACGGTTTTTTCGCAGCCAAATAATACATCTCGGGTCAAAGGATTCGATGCAGTAAGGCCCGGAGTAAGTTGAAAGGATGTCACAGGCCTTTTCGGAAACAGCAGCATAATTATTATCTACGGATTTCAGTTCCACGATCAAAGGTACTTTGCCGTCAACCAATCCCAGAACATCGGTAAATGTCGGAATGTGCGCATCAGCATTTTCCAACCGGTACTCCCGAAGCTGTTCAGCGGTCAAATCCTCGACTCTTCCGTCTTGTCCGGTAGTGCGCTTCAAAAGGGAGTCATGGATTACCGCCAAATTTCCGTCTTTCATAAGGTGCAGATCCAACTCCACACCGTACCCATGCTCCACCGCAAGCTGAAATGCAGGTATGCTGTTTTCCGGCACGCCGTTTCCGTGGAGTCCACGGTGGGCATAGGCCCAACCCCGAAGTGCATCCAAGCCTCTGTGACCGTTTCTTCCCTGCCAAGAAAGTAAAATCAGCAGCAGTACAGCCACAATGATCAAAATCATCATATATTCGCTTTCCTCCAAGGAAGATCAGTCGTCAGTGTCAAAGGCCTCCAGACCCTGTTTTGCGGTCACCTTGGCATCGCCGTGGCGAACAAGTACCATGGTCACAAATGCCAGCGCCACAAAGATGGCGGCGTAAGGGAACAGAACGGTCATGCCCATATTGTCCATCAACATACCGGAGAGCATGGGGGTGATGATCTGGGCAGTCATGGAAGCGGTATAATAGAAACCGGTATATTTGCCAATGTCGCCGCCGGAGCACATCTCCACCACCATGGGGAAAGAGTTGACATTGATGGTCGCCCAGCCGATACCGGCAAGGGCAAACAGCACATTCATCAAAAGGACGGAGCTGCCGGAACGCATGAAAGATGCTGCGCCAAAGGCCGCGGTCAGCATGATCACGCCCGCAAGGATGGTCTTCTTCCGACCGATCTTGGTTGCCACCATGCCTGCGGGCAAATAGGCGACAATGGCAGCGCCCTGGGCGATCAGCAGCGTGGTATTATAATCCATATTGAGGATGTTTCCGGCATAGACAGCATACTTGGAGGTCACTGCATTATAACCAAAATACCACAGGGCAATGGATGCCAAAATGAAGATCAGGCTGCGTACCTCAACAGAACTGAGTTTCCGCTTCTCATTCGTTTCCTCTGCTTCTTCGATGCCAAGCCGCACACTGTCATCTGCCATCTGCTGAGACCATGCCTTTTCCCGCACGGTAAGCAGAAAAACAGCCAGCGCACCCAGCATAATGCCAGCAATAACACAGTAATACACTGTATAATTCATCAACTGGTTCCGGACTGCAGATGTAGCGAATACCATGCCCAGCACCAAAACCAAAATGCCGCCAGCTGTGCCCATCAGGTTGATCACCGCATTTGCTTTACTGCGAAGAGGCTTCACTGTTACATCCGGCATGAGCGCCACCGCGGGAGAGCGGAAGATTGCCATCGCTACAAGGACCACCAGCAGTAAGGCAACAAACACAATCAGCGCCGTGGGCGACTGGCGGGTCATTTCCGCCGCATATGCCTGGCGGGCAGGTGCGACATAATTGGTATAATCGGGATTGGTGACCAGTTTGCCGGATTCTGCATCTGTGACCTGACTGGTGACTTGAGAAAACTGTTCCTTCGTAAACACTTCAGAGAGAACGAAGTGATCGCCGTCGGGGGTCATCAGTTCCTTATCTGCCTGAGTATCATAGATCACGGTCAAAGCAGCGGGATCATCGATATTGGCGACATCTTGAATGTTGTTCAGCTGGGCGGAATCCACAAAGGACAGCGCCACCAGCGCCACAGCTGCAATGGTCGTACCAATGGTGATAAAGGGTGTGCGTTTGCCGAACTTATTTCCAAGGCACTTATCGGAAAGCGCACCGAAAATCGGCAGCATAAAGACAGCCAGAATGTTATCCAGCGCCATGATCACACCGGACCAGGTCTGGGACATACCGAATTTGTTGGTCAGGATCACCGGAATGGTTGCATCATAAGCCTGCCAGAAGGCACTGATCAGGAAAAATGCAAAACCAACCAGAATCGTACGTTTATAGTTCAGTTTCATGGGGGAATCCTCCATTCTATTTCTGGGCTGTATGGATATATTATACAATTCCCGCAGGAAAAGTCCAGTTAAATATCTTTTAAGAAAAGGACGGCTAAAAAGCCGTCCTTAGTATCAGTCAAGCACTGCCTTGTGGAAAACTTTCTTGCCTTTACGGATCTTGACTCCCTCTTTGAGCTGATCTTCGGCCACGGCAAACTGGGGAGAAGGAACCTTTTCATCATTCACCAGTACACCGCCCTGCTCCACAAGCTGCCGGGCCTGCTTATTGGAAGGCGCCAGACCGCAGGCAACCATCAGATTCAAAATGCCGATCTTGCCGTCCACCAGCTGCTCAGCGGAGATTTCGGTGGTGGGCATATTGGCATCATCACCGCCGCCGACAAACAGCGCCTTGGCTGCTGTCTGGGCCTTGACTGCCTCTTCCTCACCGTGGACCAGCTTGGTCAGCTCGAAGGCCAGGATCTCCTTTGCGGTATTCAGCTGAGCATCCTTCCAGTCTGCCATGGCTTCGATTTCTTCCATGGGCAGGAAGGTCAGCATCCGGATGCACTTGAGGACATCGGAGTCCTCCACATTGCGCCAGTACTGGTAGAATTCAAAGGGTGTGGTCTTGTTGGGATCCAGCCAGACAGCGCCCTTAGCGGTCTTACCCATCTTCTTGCCCTCGGAATTGAGGAGCAGGGTGATGGTCATGGCATGGGCATCTTTGCCCAGCTTCCGGCGGATCAGCTCGGTGCCGCCCAGCATGTTGCTCCACTGGTCGTTGCCACCAAACTGCATATTGCAGCCGTAATGCTGGTACAGGTAGTAGAAATCGTAGGACTGCATGGGCATGTAGTTGAATTCCAGGAAGGACAGGCCCTTCTCCATTCTCTGCTTGAAGCACTCTGCCCGGAGCATGTTATTGACGCTGAAGCAGCCGCCGATCTCCCGGATAAAGTCCACATAGTTGAGATTCAGCAGCCAGTCGGCATTGTTGACCATCTGGGCCTTGCCTTCGCCGAACTCAATAAAGCGCTCCATCTGCTTTTTGAAGCAGGCGCAGTTGTGGTCGATAACTTCCTTGGTCATCATGCTACGCATATCGGTTCTTCCGGAAGGGTCTCCGATCATGGCAGTGCCGCCGCCAATGAGAGCGATGGGCTTGTTGCCTGCCATCTGCAGCCGCTTCATCAGGCACAGGGCCATGAAGTGACCCACATGCAGAGAATCCGCCGTGGGATCAAAGCCGATATAGAAGGTTGCCTTGCCGTTGTCGATCATTTCCCGGATCTCTTCCTCATTGGTCACCTGAGCGATCAAGCCGCGAGCAACCAGTTCGTCGTATAATTTCATAATCATTCCTCCAATGTAAAACTAAAAGCCCCCTGTCCTTACGGACAGAGGGCGTAAATTACGCGGTACCACCTCTGGTTTATCTGCACCTCACGATGCAGACCTCAAAGCGTCCATTAACGCTGCGCGCTTTATCGGGCGCACCCGTCTTTCCCTACTGTAGGTTCAGGAAAGCCGCTCCGGGAGGTATTTCGGCGCGTCTTCTTATCCCCTTTCACCGACCGGGGACTCTCTGAAAGAAAGTGGGCGCTTACTTCATCCCATCCATGCGTTTATCGGAGATATCCTAACAAAAACCTAATATTTTGTCAAGTACAAACATGTAATATCTCAATTCTGCCGCAGCATCTCCTCGGCACTTTTCAGAGTCGTTTCTGTAATATTCGCGCCGCCGATGATCCGGGCGACCTCCTGCATCCGGCCGTTATGGTCAAGGGGTGTCACTGTGGTGTAGGTCCTTCCCTGTCGTTCTTCCTTGGCGATCAGCATGTGGGTATCGCCCATAGCTGCGATCTGGGGCAAGTGGGTCACGCAGAGCACCTGCTTGTTTTTAGCCACACCTCTCAGCTTTTCCGCGACCTTTTGGGCGGCTCGACCGGAAACACCGGTATCCACTTCGTCGAAGATCAGAGTAGATACCTGATCCTGTTCCGCCAGAACATTTTTCATAGCAAGCATAATCCGGGCCAATTCACCGCCGGAAGCGACCTTGCTCATCGGTTTCAGCGCTTCACCTGCATTGGCAGACATATAAAACGCAACAGCATCCGCTCCATTCGCTGTCAGTTCAAGCTCTGTAAACACGCAGGAGAACTGCACCCGGGGCATATCCAACTGGGCAAGCTCTGTAAGGATCCGTTCCGCGAGCTTTTGCGCGGCTGCTTTCCGGTTTTCACGCAGGGCAAATGCTGCATCCCAGGCAACCTTTTCTGCTTTGGCAAGCTTTCCTCTCAGACGCTCCAGATGGTCGTCAGCAAACTCGATCTCATCCAGTTCCCGCTTTGCTTTTTCAAGATATGTAAGTATTTCTTCGCAGCTTGCACCGTACTTCCGGCGCAGGCGATGGATCACATCCAGACGGAATTCGATCTGCTCCAGTTCATCGGCAGAATAAGAAAGATCGTCCCGCACATAGCGCAGTTCCTCGGCGGCATCCTGCACTTGATACATAAGATCTGCGACCCGCTCATGAAGCTGTGCAAAGGAATCTGTGTACTTAGAAAGCCGGGAAAGTTCTCGTTCTGCTTCCGAAAGCAGCGACGCCGCTCCGTCGGAGTCATCCCCACCGTAAAGGCACTCCACCGCGGTATGGATACCGTCGGAAATCTTTTCCGCATTCTGCAGCACCTTCCGGCGCTGCTCCAGTGCATCGTCCTCGCCGACCTCCAGCTCCGCCTTTTCGATCTCGCCGATTTGATAGCGCAGTGTTTCCATGCGGCGGAGCTTTTCCCCCTCATCCATGGTCATACGGTGGATCTCTCGGCGCAGGGCATCCACAGCATCAAACTTCTCTCGATACTCATCACGAAGAGTTCCGTTTTCCGCAAAATCATCCAGATAGAGCAGATGATTCCCCTCATCAAAAAGGGATGCGGAATCGTGCTGACCGTGGATATTGATCAGTTGGATTCCCAACTTACGCAAAATGGACACAGTGACCAAACAGCCGTTGACACGGCAGACATTCTTGCCGTCCAGACAGATCTCTCGCTGGATAATGGTCTCCGGATCGTAATCTACCCCATTCTCAGAAAACCATGGATATTCCGGCACACCGGTAAATACCGCACGGACTGAAGCTTTGTCCGCTCCCGTACGGATCATATCCCGGTATGCCCGCTCACCCAGAACCGCAGAAATTGCATCGATCACGATGGATTTACCAGCACCGGTTTCACCGGTCAGGACATTGAAGCCCCTGTCAAAGGAAATGTCGGAGCGCTCAATGACCGCGATATTTTCAATATGCAAAAGGCTCAGCACAGCGCCCCACCCCTTTCTCTCAGTTCAGCAGGCTCTTAATTTCCCCGCAGAATGCAGCAGCAGCATTGCTGTCACGCATGACAATAAAAACGGTATCGTCGCCGGCAAGAGAACCGACAACAACACTCATATTCATAGCATCGATGGCAGAGGCTGCCGCAGAAGCAAGACCGGGCAGTGTCCGGATCACGACCATGTTTTGGGCATAGTCAAAATTCGTGATGCACTCCCGGAAGATGGTATTGAGCTTGTTGGAAAAAGTACCGCTCACTTCATCTGCAGCAGCAGTATAGCGGTAAGTACCGAAGTTGGTCAGTTCCTTGACGATCCGCAGTTCCTTAATATCCCGGGAAATGGTCGCCTGTGTGCTGTGGAAACCGGCATTTTGCAGCTCCTGCAGCAGTTGCTCCTGGGTCTCTACATTTCGATTGGTGATGATCTCCATAATTTTTGCCTGTCTTTGACTCTTCATATCTAAAAACCTCACATGCAGTTCTTGAATTTCACATTCAGTACATCGTAAAAGCTGCGATCCTTCAGGCGGATCAGCCGGGTCTCCAGCTTGGAATTACGGATGGTTGCCACATCTCCCATGTTCATACGAAGTGCCTTACCGCCATCCACACTCAAAAATGCGTTTCGACGGGCATTTCGGGTGAGTCCAACAGTTATGACCCGTTTTTCCGATGCCACCATACAACGGCTGGCAACATCATGGGCGCAGATGGGAGTGATGATAATATTGTGCGCCTCCGGCTCTACAATGGGGCCGCCGGCAGATAAGCTGTAGGCAGTGGACCCAGTGGGTGTTGCAATGATTACGCCGTCACCGCCGCACTCCATGGCCTGCACGCCGTCACACTCCACACAAAGATGGACGATCCGGGCAACAGCACCCTTTGTGATCACCACATCGTTCAGGCAAATATCATGGAAGATAATATCCCGGTCGCGGTGTACTGTCACATCCAGCATCATCCGGCTGTCAACAGTATAGTCGTCCTGTGCAAGGCGCTTTAACTGTTCCAGTTCCGTACTTTCCAGCTCCGCCATAAAGCCCATGGTGCCAATATTGACACCCAGAATGGGGATTCCTGCTCTGGTCGCCGTTTTTGCCATGTGGAGGATCGTGCCGTCACCGCCAAAGCAGATGATCAGCTGGGCATTATTCAGCTCCCGATCCAACCGGTGGAAACGGAGGTCCTTGGGAAGCTCAAAGCTTCTGTCCACCTCAAAGGGCAGGCAGATCTTTGCCTCGATCCCAGCTTCCGTCAAAATCCGGTAAGCTTCCCGAACTGTTTGAAAACCCTTATCCCGGTATGGATTCGGTGTCAAGATCACCTTATTCACAGAATGATCACCCCTTTAATGTCAAATGGGCATCGGAAACCACCTTTTCCGTATCCGGCTCGATACCGGCGCGGTCTTCCAAAGTCAAATGCCCCAAAAATTCAATATTGCCCTCAGGGCCTTTCACCGGAGAGAAGGTCAGACCCAAAATGGTAAATTCCAGTTCTTTTGCCAA
>JAZNJN010000019.1:0-5038 GCA_045578025.1 Faecousia sp.
GAGTTCTACACCTGCATTATGTGCCAGGCCTTCTCCCCCAGCCACGTCTGTATCGTTACTCCCGAGCGTCTGGGTCTGTGTGGCGCTGTGTCTTGGCTGGACGCCAAGGCCACCAAGGAGCTGGATCCCCACGGTCCCTGCCAGCCCATCCTCAAGGAAGGCTGCCAGGACGAGCGTCTGGGCCGTTACGACTCCATGGACGAGGCTGTCAACAAGCACTCCCACGGTGCTGTTGAGCGCATCACTCTGTACTCCCTGTTCGAGGACCCCATGACCTCCTGCGGCTGCTTCGAATGTATCTGCGGTGTCGAGCCCTGCTCCATGGGTGTTGTCATCACCTGCCGTGAGCACGCAGGCATGACTCCTCTGGGCATGAGCTTCTCCGAGATGGCTTCCATGACCGGCGGTGGTGTTCAGACCCCCGGCTTCATGGGTCACGGCAAGCACTTCATCTCCAGTAAGAAGTTCATCGCTGCCGAAGGCGGCCCCGGCCGTATCGTCTGGATGCCCAAGATGCTGAAGGATCAGATGCGCGAGCGTCTGGATGCCACCGCTCTGGAGATGTACGGTGTGGAGAACTTCACCGACATGATCGCCGACGAGACCATCTGCACCGAGGATCCCGAGGAGCTGCTGGGCTACCTGGGCGAAGTGGGCCACCCCGTTCTGGGCATGGAACCCTTCGATATGTAATTTTTCCTAATAAAAAGGCTCTCTTCGGAGAGCCTTTTTTGTTTTCTGGTGGTCTCGAGTTCCACAAAGGTGAACAATGCCATTGGCATTGTTGAATGTCCCTGTTGCGGTGCCCGATAAAATCTTCGGGCTTTCGCAGTTCCTCGATTTTATCGACCGCAGCCACTCGCTCTGCTCCCTTCTTCCGCCACCGGCGGCGGTCGCATCGCTCCCCCTTCGATATGTAATCCTTACTTATCAAAAAAAGCACCCTCACATGAGGGTGCTTTTTATTTTAATAATTCCCGTCTTTCCAACTCCTTTTGAATCAGCGGAAGAACCGGGTCGTAATTTTCCGCCTCGTCCTGCTGATATTGCTCCAAAAAGAGTTCCAGCACCTCTGTTGACAATCGCTCCAGATATTTCTGTACAGAATGTTCCATATTTCTCCACTCCGCTTTTTATGGGGATTATATCCCCTTAATAAATAGGATTATAACCCCCATAATAAGGTGTGTCAAGATGGGGGTGCATCATATGATTCGATTTGACAAGCTTTGGACGATTATGGAGCAAAAGCACATCACCACATATCAGCTCCGCGAGCAGTGTGGCATCGACAGCAAGACGATCCGACGCCTTAGAGCGAATGAAAACACGGAAACCAAAACGCTGAACAAGCTTTGTGCCGTTCTGGACTGCCGCTTGGAAGATATTGCAGAATATGTAGCGGATTAATGATCAAAAGAACCCTCTTATGAGGGTGCTTTTTCTTTTCCTTCCTTGCTTTCTTCTTTTCAATGTGCTAAAATAATCACAGGCTCTTGTAAGATTTTACTATAGGAGGAAACTATCTATGAGGAAACTTGTAAGTATCCTGCTGGCTGTGGCGATGATTATGACGCTTGCTGTACCCGCTATGGCTGCCGAGGAAACAGAAACAACTGAACCGACTTTATCCTCTCGTGTATACGATATGACCTACTATGTAGGCGGTTATGGTGCTATGCCTAACCGTTATCGGTGCGATGTGGATTTTCGCGAACAGGGCTACGGCTACGGCGAATGGTTTGACATTTCCTATGGCGACCCCATTGTAGAGAACTGGCCCACAGAAGCCGGTACATACACCGTAACCTTTGAAAAGACTACCCAAATTGAAGGTGCAGGCGACACGGAATATACCTTTAATCTGTCCATGAACATTACCGTTCTGGAGCTGCCTGCTACGTCCGGTCAGTGCGGTGATAACATGACCTGGAAATTCGATACTACTACCGACACCCTGATCATTTCCGGCACCGGCGATATGTATACCGTGGCAGAATCAGAAGAAGATTTCCAAAATGGGAACTTCAATTATGAGCCGGGTTGGTGGTATTTGCCTGTTCGGCATGTTGTTGTCGAGGAGGGTGTAGAAAACCTTTCCAACTTTGCCTTTGCCTCTGATAACGGTTACTATGCTCTTCATGAAACAATTCAGTTGCCTACCTCTTTGAAAGCGATTCCTGAACTGAGCTTCATGATGGCCACAGCCATGAAATCCCTGACTATCCCCGAGGGTATCACTTCTCTCACCGGCTGGCCCTTCGGTTATCCCGGCAATAGCTTTACAGCTCTGACCGACCTGTATCTGCCCTCCACGCTGACGGAGATGGATTATCTGTCCCTTCTCGTTTCCGGTCTTGACAACAAAACCGCGGCACTAACTCTGAAAGCCATCCACTTTGCAGGAACTGAGGAGCAGTGGAATGCCATCAGCCGCATTGACTCCGAAATCATCAAGGAAATATACAAAGGCGACTATGACAGTTTCTACGAGGGTTGGTGTGTGCCCGCCAAGGAAATTGTTGAAAAGCTTGTTGTCTTTGAACCCAAGGAAGAAGTAAAGGAAGAAATCACCGTTGAGAACGGCAACGCCACCATCCCCGAAAGCTCCGTGGAGATCACCGAGGGCGAGGACGTGGTCATCGATGTGACCGACACCAAGGAAGAGGTCACCGGCGTGGTCATCAACCCCGAGATCGTGGAAAAGATCACCAACGCAGAAGCTCCTGTGCAGGTCAAACTGCCCGAGGTTACCGTCTCTTTTGACAAAACCGCCATCAGCTCTATCGGTGAACAGGCCGGTCAGGCTGCCGTCACCATCGTGGCGAAGGAGATCGAAAAAACCGCGCTGAACGACAAGCAAAAGGGCGCTCTGGAAGAGAAGGAAGTCGTCACCTGTCTGTCTCTGGAGGCTTATGCAGATACCGCGAAGATCACAAACTTCGGCGGCGGCAAGGTAACCATCTCCGTTCCCTTTGAACTGCCCAAGGACACCAAGGGTGATCAGTATTATGTGGCCTATGTTGCCGACGACGGCACCATCACCGTCATGCCCACAGAATACAAAGACGGCGTTCTGTCCTTCGAGACCACTCACTTCTCCAATTACGTGGTGCTGAAGCACAACAGCGACAACCCCAACACCGGCGATGTAAGCATCCTGTTGCCCGCCGTGCTGATGGTCATCAGCGCTGCCTGCACAGCCCTCACCGTCTCCAAGCGCAAGGAATTCTAAATCGTAACATAAAAAGCACCCTCAAATGAGGGTGCTTTTTGGGGCACTTCCTGCCCAAAGGGTCTGCTGACCCAAGAAAGGTACAAGAACACCCCCGCCGGGTAACCCGGCGGGGAGTTTTGGTCATACGTTACTTAAGTTTGTGAGAATCCTTTGCGAAATGTTCTTTGGTCAGCTTGGCGACCACGCCGGACAGGGCAAACAGGGCAACGAAGTTGGGGATCGCCATCAATCCGTTAAAGGTGTCTGCCAGATTCCATGCCACTTCAAGGGATGTGGTGGTGCCGACGACAATCATCACAGAGAAAATGACCTGATACACCTTGGAGACCTTCACGCCGAACAGATACTCCACACAGCGGGTGCCGTAAAGAGACCAGCCCATAATGGTAGAGAAAGCGAACAGGAACAGGGCAATGGCCACAAACAACGCCGCAAATTTATCTCCAAAGATCGTTGCAAAGGCCGCTGTGATCAGTTCGGAGCTGATCGCCTTGCCGAACTCAATATCAATACCGCTGACGATAATGGTCAGACCGGTGAGGGTGCAGATCACAAGGGTATCTGCGAACACCTCAAAAATACCGTAAAGACCCTGTTTCACAGGACTGTCGGTGTCCGCGGCGGCGTGGGCGATACCTGCCGAACCAAGACCGGCTTCGTTGGAGAATGCGCTTCGCTTCAAGCCCCAAACCAGTGCCTCTTTAATGGCAATACCGCATGCCGCACCACAGACCGCCTGGGGCGTGAATGCACCCACAAAAATATTCTTGAAGGCCTCGCCGATGTTTCCGATATTCACACCGATCACAAGCAGTGTGCAGATGATATAGAAAATGCTCATAAAGGGCACAAGCAGTTCTGTGATCTTGCCGATCCGCTTAATGCCGCCAATGAGAGCCAGCGCACAGATCACAGCAAGCACAATGCCCACCACAAGGCTGATCACAGTCTGGCTTTCTGCAGCAGCGGGGATAAAGGAAGCAATGGCATTGTTGACAGAGCCGGAGATGCTATTGGCCTGGGACAGGTTGCCGATACCAAAGGATGCGAGGATCGCAAAAATCGCAAACAAAACAGCCAGCCACTTCCAGTTTTTGCCCATGCCATTGGTGATGTAGTACATGGGGCCGCCGACCCAATCGCCTTTTCCGTTCTTCTCTCTGTAATTAACGGAAAGCACCACTTCGCAGTATTTGATGATCATGCCCAGCAGCGCTGCGATCCACAGCCAGAAGATGGCGCCGTAGCCGCCCATGGCGATGGCCTGGCTGGTGCCGATGATGTTACCGGTACCCACCGTGGCCGCAAGGGCGGTGGTAACTGCCTGGAAGGGCGTAACCGCACCTTTTCCCGCAGCTTGCTTTTGTAACACCTTGCCAATGGTGTTTTTCATGGCATAGCCGAATTTACCAAACTGGACGCCCCTGTTGCGAACGGTGAAAAGAATGCCGCCAACCGCAACACAGGGCAGCAGGATGTACATCCACGCCACAGTATTCAATGTTCCGGTAAAGAAATCTAAAATTGCTCCCATAATCGTCACCCCATATAGTTTTATATGATTTTTACATTGTACAACCCTTTTTTCCAAAATGCAACTGTTTTGCAAAAAATCCCCGCGGATTAATCCGCGGGGATTCGTCATTGGGAAATATTAGCCCTTAATAGCAGCCTGGGCGGCAGCAAGGCGGGCGATGGGTACGCGGAAGGGGCTGCAGGACACATAGTCCAGGCCGATCTTGTGGCAGAACTCCACAGACATGGGGTCGCCGCCGTGCTCGCCGCAGATACCGTAGTGCA
>JAZNJN010000020.1:0-44308 GCA_045578025.1 Faecousia sp.
GTATGAGGCTTGGGGGAGGAGGCGTGACCGCCGTTGGAGGCGGTGCGAAACTGGGCGTTCATCATGCCCTTTTCCGCGATGCCGATAAGACCGCAGGGCTGCTTGACGCCGGGGAATACATTTTCCACCACAGCGCCGCCCTCGTCTACCACCAATGCCACGGGAATGTTGTTTTCGGCAAAGTAGTCTACGATATTGACTGCGCCCCTGCCGTTGACTTCTTCACCGCCGGAGAAAGCGAAATAGATGTCATTTTCCGGTACAAAGCCGTTGCCGATGAGAGCATTGGCGGCGGAAAGGACACCGTTGAAGGTGGCTTTGGTATCCAGCGTGCCCCGACCCCACATGACGCCGTCTTCGATCAGCGCGCTGAAGGGAGGCTTTTCCCAGCGGTCTTCGTCCACGGGGACGACATCGTAATGGGCCATCATCACACTGGGAGCATCAGATGCTTTGCCCGGCCACTTAAACAGCAGCGCCCGGTCGGGCAGCCGGTCAAAGGAGCAGGCGAGGAACACATTGGGGTACAGCTCGGGAAGCAGGGAGATGAGCTTTTCAAATTCTGCGTCATCTTCCAAGCCTTTGTCATTGTAAGAGATGGTCTTGCACTTGACCAGTTCGCCCAGTGCGTTGATGGCACTGTCCCGGTCAAAGTCCACGGTTTCGTCGGAAACGGAAACCTGCGCCTTGGGGGTGAAGCAGAGGGTGCGGATCAAAATCACCGCGAAAAAGGCGATGACCAGTCCTAAGATCACATAACCCATTATAGCACACCCCGCTTATACAGCAGCCGCGCCACGGCGATGGTGAATACCACGCTCACAGGCACCATGATGCCCACCGTACCGGAGTTCAGCGCCGGGATGAAGATGAACAGGATCAGCATCAGCACCACAGGGGCGATGGCGATCTTCCAGTTCTTGCTGACGAAGGCTACACCCAGACCGCCAAAGAGGGCGGGGAGCATCTGGGCAAAAGCGGGCTCTAATACCGGCGCTTCCAGAATGGGGGTCAGCGGTACGATACAGATCACACCGATGACGATGATCACGGTGGTGACGATGGAGGAGGTGGCGATGGCGATGGTGGAGATGATCTCGCCCTCCTCGGAGGTGGCGCTGACCTCGTTTTGCTCCAGGGCGTTGATGGCGCAAGGCAGCTTGAGGTTGGAGATGTTACCGGTAACAAAGCTTAAGTAAGAGCCGCCGGCACCCAGCATGGGGACAAAGGTGATGGTCTCGATGATACCCACTGCCCAGTACATGGGAGCGGTGGCGATCAGACCTACCACAAGGGCTTTCCAGTCCGGCATGGCGCCGAAAATGAAGGCAACGGTCAGAGGGAACAGGATCAAAAGGATCATCACGCCGATGTTCCAGATGGTACCGTCACGGTGGACAGAGTCCATGTAGCTAATATTCTTTTTCATAACGGCACCTCCTTAACCCAACCATGCGGTGATGGGAATGGCGGCGGCCATGCCCAGAACCAGAGAGATGGGCAGGGCATAGTCACCCAGCCACTTGAATTTCGGTTTTTTCATCAGCAGTCCGCAGACCACCATGACCAATGCGGACACGATCATCACCGCCACAGGGATCAAACCGGAGGTGGGAGTATAGCCCTCCACCGGGGCCCACAGACGGGAAAAGTCGCAGAACACAAAGCCTAAAAATGCGGAGATCATACCGATGAACATGGTGTTCTGCAGGATCTCGGACCACTTTTTGTCCTTGGATTCCAGCTTGGACATACCGCCCAAGAGCTTCTTACCGATTACCGGCACCAACCAGATACCCACCAGAATGGAAATGGTCATAACGAGAGCAATATTGACAAACTGCTGTGCAGTCAGCGCACTGACCTTGCCCAGCTCCAGATCCATGGCGCCCAGAGCGTTGCTGGCGGCAATGGCTTCGTAGCTGAGTGAGCCAACGACACTTAAGCGCAGCCAGGGCAGGGGCAGACCAAGGGTCTTGCTCAGAGTGATGACGCTGATGACGATGGAAACTGCCGGCGCAATGGTAAAAATAGCGGCAGTTTTGATGGTCTTGCGGATCTTTTTCTGGTCCATACCGAGGGCTTTGCTGCGCTTCATGGCTTTGACCAGAAAGTACACGGACTGGGCAAGCACCGCGGCTACCAGAATGCCTGCAAGGATAAACAGGACAGGATGGTTGACACTGAATTCCATTGGAAATCCACCTCCGAAATAAGATGGCTACATTGTAGCATAATTTGTCAGACAAGACAAGAAAATATAATGAGGATAAATGATCGTTTATATGCGTAATGGAGCGCGAAGCGCGAGCCTCCCCTGTGTAAGGGGAGGTGCCCCGTTAGGGGCGGAGGGGTTGTGTCAATCCCCCAGTCAGCTTCGCTGACAGCCCCCTTTACACAAGGGGGCCTTAGAAAGCTAAACGATCATTTACCAAAGCAGGAACAAGAAAAATATTCTTGGCGAAAGAACTTGCTATTTGCAGTCCAATCCTGTACAATAAGCAGGTAGATTACAGAAAGAGGGCAGCATAATGGGAAACATCGCCTTTGAAAACGATAAATATCTGCAGACCCAGTCTCAGCATATCCGTCAGCGGATCGCCCAGTTCGGCGGTAAGCTGTATCTGGAATTCGGCGGCAAGCTGTACGACGATAACCATGCTGCCCGTGTACTTCCCGGCTTCCAACCGGACAGTAAGCTGCGGATGCTGCTGCAGCTGAGGGAGCAGGTGGAGATGGTCATCGCCATCAATGCCGCTGACATTGAAAAGAATAAGGTCCGGGGCGATCTGGGCATCACCTATGATCTGGATGTGATCCGATTAATCGATGTATTCCGGGGCTTTGGTTTGTATGTTTCCAGCGTGGTACTGACCCGCTTCAACGGTCAGCCTGCGGCAAAGGCCTTCCAGTCCCGTTTGGAGAGCATGGGCGTAAAGGTCTATCACCATTATGCCATTGAGGGGTATCCTTCCAATATTGCCCATGTGGTCAGCGACGAGGGCTACGGCAAAAATGATTATATCGAGACCACCCGGGAACTGGTGGTGGTCACTGCACCCGGTCCCGGCAGCGGCAAGCTTGCCACCTGCTTAAGTCAGGTCTACCATGAGCATAAGCGGGGCATGAAAGCAGGCTACGCCAAATTTGAGACCTTCCCGGTGTGGAATCTTCCTTTAAATCACCCGGTGAATTTGGCTTACGAGGCAGCAACTGCCGACCTTAGCGATGTGAATATGATCGACCCCTTCCATCTGGAAGCCTACGGTCAGACTACGGTCAACTATAACCGGGATGTGGAAGCATTTCCTGTGCTGGCGACCATGTTTGAGGAAATTTTGGGGGAATGCCCCTACAAGTCCCCCACGGATATGGGCGTGAACATGGTGGGCAACTGCATCGTGGACGATAAGGCTGCGGTGGAGGCCTCCCGGCAGGAGATCATCCGTCGGTATTACAGCGCTCTGTGTGACCAGAAGCAGGGCAAGGGCACGGATGAAACCGTGCTGAAGCTGGAGCTGCTGATCAAAAAAGCCGGCGTAGACCTTGCTGCCCGGAAAGTGGTGGCAGCGGCTTTGCAGAAAGCAAAGGATACCGGTCTTCCTGCGGCGGCGCTGGAGCTGCCCGACGGAAAGATCGTCACCGGAAAGACCTCCAATCTGCTGGGCGCCTCTGCAGCACTGCTGCTGAATGCACTCAAGGCATTGGGCGGTATGCCGGATGATCTGCATTTGATCTCTCCTGTGGCCATCGACCCCATCCAGCATCTGAAGGTGGACCATCTGGGCAACCGAAATCCCCGGCTGCATACGGATGAGACACTGATCGCCCTGTCTATCAGCGCGGCTACCAACCCCACCGCAGAGCTCGCCATGGAACAGCTGAGTAAGCTCCGGGGCTGCGAGGTCCATTCCTCAGTGATTCTCTCTCCGGTGGATGAAAAGGTGTTTAAGCGCCTGGGTGTCAACCTCACCTGCGAGCCCAGATACAAAGGATAATAAAAAAGAACTGCTGAAAAGCAGTTCTTTTTTGTTTACCGTTGCCGCCAGGTGCTTCTGGACAGCAGAATGAGAATGGGGAAGATCTCCAACCGCCCTGCCAGCATATCGAGAATCAGCACGATCTTGGAAAAGTCGCCGAAGCCGGCATAATTACAGGCAGGGCCCACAGCCTCCAAACCGGGGCCGATGTTGTTGAAGCAGGCGAAGACTGCGGATATGCCGGTGGTGGGAGAGAATCCGTCCAGCGAGATCAAAATCACGCTGATGAACAGGATGATCACATAGGCAGAAAGATATGCGTTGGTGTTGCCGATGATCTTTTCATCTGCCACTTGCCCATTGCTGCGGATCACCTGTACGGAGGAGGGGCGAAGCACCTGCCGGATGTTCCGTCGCAGGCTCTTAAACAGCAGCAGCACTCTTGCTACCTTGATGCCGCCGCCGGTGGAGCCGGCGCAGGCACCGATGAGCATCAGCCCCAGCAGGATCATCTTGGAGAAACTGGGCCAGAGGTCAAAGTCCGCAGTAGAGAAGCCGGTGGTGGTGATGATGGAGCTGACCTGGAACGCCGCATGGCGGAGGGTCTCCTCTATAGTTCCGTAAATATCCCGGAGATTCCAAGCAATCAAGGCAATGCTGCCTAAGATAAGGGCGATATACAGCCGCAGCTCCTCGTCCTTGAAGACACTCTTAAACTGTCCCAAAAGCAGCAGATAGTAGCAGCTGAAGTTCACACCGAAGAGGATCATGAACACAGTGGTGACATTCTGCAGATAGGGGGAGTAACTTGTGAGGGAATCGTTCCTGATTCCGAAACCACCGGTGCCGGCGGTGCCGAAAGCGGTGCAGACCGCATCAAAAAACGGCATATCGCCCAGCAGCAGGAACAAAACATTCAGCACCGTCAGTCCGATGTAGATCAGATACAGGATCATGGCGGTCTTTCGCATCTTCGGCACCAGCTTACCCACGTTGGGGCCGGGGCTTTCCGCCCGCATCAGGTGCATGGTAAAGCCGCCGCCTTTGCCGTCGCCGGGATTCAGCGCCAGAAGAAAGACCAGCACGCCCATGCCGCCCAGCCAGTGGCTGAAGCTGCGCCAGTAGAGGATACCCATGGGCAGATCTGCCGGACGGGCAAGGATCGAAGCACCGGTGGTAGTAAAGCCGGATACGATCTCAAACAGGGCGTCGATGTAGTGGGGGATCGCCCCGGAGATCACAAAAGGAAGACAGCCGAAAAGACTCATCACGATCCAGCTGATGCCTACACAGACAAAGCCGTCCCGGGCATTTAAGGCATTGGGGGCGGTTTTACAAAGTAGATACAGGATCAGAGCAAAGGCAGCGGTGGCGGCGATGGCGAGCATGAAGCCGCGGACGCTGTCGGTTTCCCCGCCAAAAAGGCTGATGAGCAGGGCGGGGATCATGAACAATACTTCCACAAAAAGGGTCTGGGATAAAAAACGACCCATCATCTTATAGTTCATAGGCAGCCCCCGTTACGCGAAAATGTCGTTCAGCTGCTGGAGGATCTGCTGACCGTTGGTGACAACCACCAGACTGTCACCTACCTGGAATTGAGAGTTGCCGCTGGGGAGCTCCGAAATAGCACCGTGGGTGATGCCGGCGATCAGCACACCCGGCTTCAGTTTCAGGTCTTTCAAGGGAGTGCCGCAGTGCTTTGTGGATTCCTCCACCAAAAATTCCACAGCCTCCGCCTTGCCGTCGGCGATGGCGTGGACGGAAATAGCTGCGCCGGTCTGGTTTTCCATGGCCCGGACATAGCGGACGATATTGTTGCAGCACAGCTCTTTCGGGCATATGATACTGCCCAGAGGCAGGTTGTCCAGAATGCCCCGGTTTTCCGCGTGTCCCAGCTTGGTGATGACCTGGGGGATACCCCGGGAGGTGGCGTGAAGGGACACGACCATGTTCAGCTCGTCCAATCCGGTCAGCGTCACAAGGGCGTCGCAGGAGGCAACACCGTCCTGATCCAAAAGGGACTGGACAGTTGCATCCCCATGGAGGATGTCTGCATCCGGCAAAAGAGTCGCCAGCTCCACGCAGCGATCGTAATTGCTTTCGATGATCCGGGTGGAGATATTGTCCTTTCGGAGCAGATATGCAAGATAATAGCTGATCCTGCCGCCGCCGCAAAGAGTGACCCGGTGGGCTTTGCGGGTGATGATGCCCAGGTTTTTCAGAAGCTGGGTCAGATTCTCTGTGGGAGCGGTGACGAAAATCCGGTCGCCCTGCCGCAGAACAAAATCGCCTCTGGGCATAATGGCGTTACCGCCCCGCAGCACGGTGCAGACCAGCACCTTGCATTTGACGATGCCGGGCAGGTCGCTTAAGGCGACATTGCACAGCTTGCTGCTTTCGTCCAGCCGCAGCTCCACGATCTCCGTCCTGCCCTTGGCAAAGGTATCCCTGCGCAGAAAGCCGGGATATTTCAGCAACCGCTCGATTTCCATGGCGGCCTGCTTTTCCGGGTTGATGGTCATGGACAGATTGAACACATCCCGCATCTCATAGATCTGGTCGATGTATTCGGGATTGCGGATCCGGGCAATGGTATGTAATTTGGGATTGATGCCGTGGGCAGTGGTGCAGCACAGCAGATTCACTTCGTCAGCATTGGTCACAGCGATGAGAAGATCCGCTTCTTTCACGCCCGCCTGCAGCAGTACGCCCATAGAGGCGCAGTTGCCGTGGACTGCCATCACATCCAAGCGCTCCACGCTGGCGCTCAGCACCTGCTGATTGGAGTCGATCAGGGTGATGTCGTGCTTTTCTGCGGAAAGCTGCCGGGCAAGGGTAGAACCCACTTTGCCGTTGCCTGCAATGATAATGTTCATAGTGTCCTCCCATGGGGAATCCCCAAAAAGTGGATAGATGGATTCAGTATAGCATTTCCTGTCGAAAAAGACAATCTTTTATTGCTTTTTCAGTACCAGCGCGGAGATTGGGGCGCAGGTAGCTGTACCGCTGACCGACCGGAGAACCTCCGTGCCGGCGTGATCTCCGGCGATATACACATCCCAATTTCCTGCCGGCAGGGGGATGGATACATTCCGGTCATTGGCGTTGAAAACGATCAAAAGATCCTTGACCCGGAAGCCGACCACATTGGCATCCAGACCTGTGATGTCCGAAACGGCAGCGTCTACTTCTTCTTTTGAGGTCAGTCGCAGAGTGTCATTTGCCTTGCGGAACGCGATCAAGCCCCGGTAATAGCGGAATGTCTTCTGACATTCTTCTTTGCCCAGGTCACCCCATCTTATGGCATTGATGCAGTCGGGACTTTGATAGCTGTTGTGGTCAAAACCGCCACTGGGCAACGGCTTGGAGCGGAGTAGCTCCTCGCCTGCCTGGAAAAAAGGAATACCTTGAGAAAGCAGACAGATGGCGGCGGAAAGAAGATTCATTTTCACCCGATTTTCCCGACTGACACCGGGAGTGGAGAGGGTGATGCGGTCCATGAGAGTGTGATTGTCATGGCAGGAGGCATAGTTCACTGTTTGAGCAGGGGAGGGACACCAGTCGGGAAGTCCCCGGAAGCATTGCCGCAGAAGACCCTCCTGTCCCTGCGCGCCGGAAACAAAGCCCATGCCCTCGTCAAAAACAGAGCCTTTCAGCATATCCCGCATGGTATCGCTGAAAAAGGCGAATTTGGGAGTCAGATGGGCGTTGCGCTGGGTGGTCATAGCGCAGGGCCTGGTTACCTTGGTGTCCATCTCCCAGCCCTCGCCGTAAAACAGCACATTGGGGCATCTGGCATGGACGGAGGCAATGACCGCGTTGATGGTATCGGTATCGATCAAGCCTACTAAGTCAAACCGGAATCCGTCGATGTGATATTCGTCTGCCCAGTAGGTCACGGAATCTACGATGTATTTGCTGACCATGCGCCGCTCGGAGGCAGTATCGTTGCCGCAGGCAGAGCCGTTGGAGTCAGGCCGGCAGAAGTAGCCGGGCACGAGGCGGTTAAAGCAGAAATCGTCCCGTTCGTATACATGATTGTAGACCACATCCATGATGACGCTGATGCCGTTGTCATGGAGGGTCTTTACCAGCTGTTTCAGCTCCCGGACACGGACAGCACCGTCATATGGATCGGTGGCATAAGAGCCTTCCGGCACATTGTAGTTCACCGGGTCGTAGCCCCAGTTGTATTGGGGCAGCTCCGGTTTGCTTTCGTCCACAGAGCCGAAATCATAGATGGGCAGCAGGTGGATGTGGGTGATGCCCAGATCCTTGATGTGATCCAGTCCGGTGGGAATACCGCTGGAAGTTTTTGTTCCGGTTTCGGCAAGACCTAAGTATTTGCAAGCATTGCGGATGCCGGAATCATTGTCTGCAGATAGATCCCGCAGGTGCAGTTCATAGATCACTGCGTCGGTGATGGCATTGCCGCCGTGGGGGTCACAGTCCTGCGCCCACCCATCGGGGTTGGTGGCGGCAAGATCCAATATCATGGCACGGTGACCGTTGACACCGGTGGTCCGGGCGTAAGGGTCACAGGCTTCCACGGTGTCGTGGCCATGGTCGGCAAGATACGTGTAGTAAGTGCCGCTCCTGTCGCCGGGGAGCATTGCCGCCCATGTGCCGTTGACATCTCGCATCATTGCGGCTTGCGCCACCGGCCCCGGCTGGACAGCGGGATCGCCGTTTGTATATAGATTTACCGTCATGGTCTGGGCAGTAGGCGCCCAGACACGGAGGGTGGTTTTTTCCGGGGTGTAAACTGCGCCCAGATCATTGCCGCGATAGGTGTATGTATGTTCAAATGCTTCGCAAGTGTATAAAGCCTGATCGATCATAAAAGCATCCTTTCTGCTGGGTTTGCGGGGTTATTATACCACCCGCGATTCGGAAAGTAAAGCGAGGGGCATGGGAAGCACGAATATAGGCTCTATCTGCGGGGAAAGATTGTAGTATCATACAAAAAAGCAAATCCATAGGAAAAAATCTAAAAAAAAATATTGAAAATCCCCATGATTTGCTGTATAAATAGTGTGTTATTTTATTCTGTCCGGGTTTGGCGGATGCTGGGCCTGGGAAAAGAGGTTTTAAAATGGAAAGAAAAGTCGGAACCGTATCAAGAGGTATTCGTTGCCCCATCATCCGTGAGGGCGATGATCTGGCTGCCATTGTTGTAAACAGTGTGATCGAAGCGGCACAGAGCGAAGGCTTCCCCCTGAATAACCGGGATGTGGTGGCGGTCACTGAGTCCGTCGTCGCCCGCGCTCAGGGCAACTATGCGTCTGTGGATGCTATCGCCAAGGATGTAAAGGAAAAGCTGGGCGGCGAGACTGTGGGTGTGATCTTCCCCATTTTGTCCCGTAACCGTTTTGCTATCTGCCTGCGGGGCATCGCCCGGGCATCCAAGAAGGTTGTGCTGATGCTGAGCTACCCCTCTGACGAGGTGGGCAATGAGCTGGTTTCTCTGGATAAGCTGGACGAGGCGGGCATCAATCCCTACTCCGATGTGCTGGACGAAGCCAAGTACCGCAAGCTCTTCGGCGAGAATCTGCATCCCTTTACCTTGGTCGACTATGTCAAGTTCTACGGCGATCTGATCCGGGAAGAGGGCGCTGAGGCACAGATCATCTTTGCCAATAACCCCCGGGTCATCTTGAACTATACCAAGAATGTTCTGCATTGCGATATCCACACCCGCGCCCGTACCCATCGTATCCTCCTTGCCAACGGCGGTGAGCGGGTCTGCGGTCTGGACGATATTCTGACTGCTCCCGTGGACGGCAGCGGCTACAACAGCAAGTACGGTCTGCTGGGCTCCAATAAGTCCACCGAGGACAAGATCAAGCTGTTCCCCAACGAGTGCACCGGTCTGGTTCTGGAGATTCAGAAGCAGTTCAAGGAGAAGACCGGCAAGCTGATCGAGGTCATGGTCTACGGCGACGGCGCATTCAAGGATCCCGTGGGCAAGATCTGGGAGCTGGCTGACCCGGTGGTTTCTCCTGCTTACACCCCCGGTCTGGAGGGTACGCCCAATGAGCTGAAGCTGAAGTATCTGGCAGATAATGACTTTGCAGACCTCAGCGGCGATGCGCTGAAGAAAGCCATTGAGGATGCCATCCGCGCCAAGGGCGATCTTTCTGGCTCTATGGCATCTCAGGGCACCACACCCCGTCGACTGACCGATCTCATTGGCTCTCTGTGCGATCTGACCTCCGGCTCCGGCGATAAGGGTACGCCCATCATTCTGGTCCAGGGTTATTTCGACAACTATACCATGTGATTTCGACGAGAGCCGGTGGCAAAAGCCACCGGCTCCGGTTTTTATTGACTTTTCCTTGTTTTTTTGCCATAATTATCTTAAGAAAATCTTAAGGAGGTGGAAACCTGTGGGTTATATGCTGATCGTGCTGCTGGCGTATCTGATTGGAACATCCAATATGGCATTCTATCTCTCAAAACTGAAAAAGGTGGATATGCGGAGCAGCGGAAGCGGCAACCTGGGTACCTCCAACGCGGCGATCCTCTTAGGCTGGGGCCCGGGCATTGCGGTGGGTATCCATGATATCGGCAAGGCAGTGCTGGCTGTGGTGCTGGCAAAGCTGTGTTTTCCGGAATTGGAATATGCCGGAGCGGCAGCGGGAGTTTCCTGCGTGCTGGGACATATTTTCCCGTTCTATTTGAAGTTTAAGGGCGGCAAGGGCTTTGCGCCCTACATAGGCATGACGCTGGTACTGAACTGGAAGCTGGCGTTGGTGGTGCTGGCGGCAGTGGTGATCATCACACTGGTGACAGATTATCTCGTGTTGGGTACCTTTGCCGCCATTATAGCAGTGCCAGTATGGCAGGGGATTGCTACCGGAAGTGTGATCCTGTCGCTGATCCTGCTGATCGCCACGGCGGTCATCTTCTATAAGCACCGGGAAAACATTCTGCGCCTGCGCAATGGCGCAGAGATCGGGCTTCGCAGCACCGCCCGGGGGGAGCATAAGATAAAATAGACGTATCATGAAAGCCCGTGGTCCCACGGGCTTTTCTGCGCCATGATTTGGGACTTCCGTTTCACGGCGGTTTGTTGTATAATGAGAGCATCAAAGAAAAGGGAGGTGCTGTTCTGTGAAGGTGTTCAGCCGGTGGGGCAGAAAACAATGGCTGATCGCCGGGGCTGTCGCGGTGGGCGTATTGATCGCAGTGGCGGTCATTGCGGTAGCTGTGAGCGTGGGCGCACAGAAAACGCCGGATCTCACCGAGCCGCTGGAAACCACTACCCGTCCCGCGCAGACCCAGCCGTCCGTGACTACCGGGCCGCCGGAAACAACGGCCCCTCCCGCCACTACACTGCCGCCTGCCACGACCCAGCCGCCAGCGACTGCCGGGCCGCCGGAAACAACGCTGCCGCCTACCCAGCCCGCACAGCAGGACCCGCAGGTGCTCAATCAAGGCGGCGCGTCCGGTACGGTACCCAAGAAGGAAAATGAAACCGACGAGATTACCTTTGGTGTCGATGTTTCCAAGTATCAGGGTGTTATCGACTGGGCGCAGGTCGCCGGTGCCGGCGTGGATTTTGCCATGATACGGGTGGGATACCGAACCTTGGTGGATGGCACCATCGCCATAGACAGCAATGCGAAGTACAATCTGCAGCAGGCGCAGAAATATGGGATCCAGATCGGTGCTTATTTCTTCTCCACTGCCATTACGGAAGCGGAAGCCCGTGAGGAAGCCGCATGGGTGGCAGATCAGATCGCACAGTACAGCATTACATATCCGGTGGCCTATAACTGCGAGGGATTTTCCGATCCGGAAAACCGCCAGCACAGCCTGACCAGGCAGCAGCGCACGGACATTGCGCTGGCGTTCCTGAAAGCGGTGGAGGAGCGGGGATATACCCCCATGTTCTACGCATCCAGAAGTGAATTGCGCAATGATGCCCAATGGGAGACCTCCCGCATCGAAAGCCAATATAAGATCTGGGTGGCGCAGTATCCAGCGACAGCGTATCCCCAGACGGAAAAGTCGGATTATACAGGTGCCCACGCCATGTGGCAGTATACCGCAAATGGCAGCGTTCCCGGAATTTCGGGAAGTGTGGATATGAATATCGCCTATTTTGGTTATTCTGGCACCACAAAACCGGTTGACCCGTCCCAGTCGGAGCAGGAAAAACCCGATTGGGATGCCCAGATGAATTTCCGGGAAGTGAATGAGACCGTGACGGCGAAACAGGAAACGAATCTGCGCGATATCCCCAGTCAGGGCCAGGACAGCACCGTGCTTTATATGCTGAAAAACGGCGAGACAGCGACCCGTATCGCCATCAGCGATTACGGCTGGTCTAAGCTGGAATATAACGGACAGATATATTATGCCGTGTCCAGTCTGCTGACGACGGATTTGACACCACCGCCGGTGCAGATCCAGACACCGTTTACCCCTGTTAACGAGCAGGTTACCGCCAAGGTGGAGGTGAATCTGCGCACCATGCCCAGTGTGGAGCATGAGGACTCGGAAGTGGTGTACACCTTGAAAAACGGCGAGTATGTTTTGCGCACCGGCATCAATACCGATGTGGGCTGGTCCCGGGTGGAGTACAACGGGCACACGCTGTACTGTATCAGCAGCTACCTGACTACCGCGGAGGAAACACAGCCAACAGAGTAAAGAAAGCCTGCTACTTTTCGGTAGCAGGCTTTTTGTTATTCCCCAAAGTGCTCTACGACTTTTTTCAGCATTTGCCGGATGGGCAAGTTGTAGGGGCAGCGGTCCTCGCAAGCGCCGCAGCCGATGCAAGCAGATGCCTTGGTGGACAAGGATGCATAACGGTCCCGCGCCCAGTCTTCCAGGCCGTAGCGGGAAAGGTAGCCGTCAAAGAGGATGGCAGCGGAGATGTTGATACCCGCAGCGCAGGGCTGGCAGTAATTGCAGCGGCGGCAGAAATTGGTGCCCAGATCTTTCCGCACAGCCAAGGTGGCGGCGTTTTCCTCATGGGTCAGAGGAGAAGTGTCAGAGCAGGCCGCGATGTTCTGGCTGAGCTCTTTTTCCTCGGCCATGCCGGGGATCACCACGGTCACATCGGGATTCTTAATGATGTAGCGCAGGGCAAGGGTGGCGTCCTCGATGGCACCGCCGGCCAGGGGCTTCATGCAGATAAAGCCCACATTCTTCTCGGTGCATTTGCGGATCAGCTTATCCGCTTGGTTTTCCACAATGTTGTAGGGGAACATGAACGTTTCCACCCAGTCAAACTCCAGCGCCAGCTGGAAGGTTTCCAAAGAATGGGCGGTGACGCCGATATGGCCGATCTTACCCGCTTCCTTCGCCTCCATCAGTGCTTCCAGCGCGCCGCCGGGAGCGCAGATCTTTAGGAGCTGATCGGGACTGGGGTTGTGGACCTGATAGAGGTCAATATAGTCTGTGCGCAGGTTTTGCAGGCTGATATCGATATCCCGTGCCATGTCTTCCTTGGTGCGGGACATACTTTTTGTGGCGATGACAAAGTGCTCCCGGATGCCCTCCAGCGCCTCACCTAAGTAGCTTTCGCTGACGGTGTAGCCACGGGCGGTATCGATGAAATTGATGCCCTCTTTCATCATCTGCAGCAGCAGGGGTTTGACTCCCTCGGCATCAATGCGCTGGATGGGGATGCCCCCAAGACCCAAACGGGAGATCTTCAGTCCGGTCTTGCCCAGAATTCTGTATTCCATGGTAAGTACCTCACTTTCCCAATTCTTTCGTCCGCTTGAAAGCGGCCGCGATGCAGTCCATCACGATGCCCCGGAAACCGTCCTGCTCCAGAGATTTCACACCCTCGATGGTGCTGCCGCCGGGGGAGCAGACTGCGTCCTTCAGCTGACCGGGGTGGATACCGGTTTTCAGCACCATTTCCGCAGCGCCTGCCATGGTCTGGGCGGCGTAAGTCAGGGCTTTCTCTCTGGGAACACCGCAGGAAACTGCCGCGTCTGCCAGGGCTTCCACGAACATATACATATAAGCAGGGCCGCAGCCGGACAGGGCGCTGGCGGCGTCCATCATTCCCTCCGGAATGGCATCTAAGCACCCGGCAAAGCGCATATCATTGACAAAATCGGCAAGCATCTCGTCAGTGACGAGGGCGTTACAGCAGTAGGGGATCATACCCTTTCCCACAGCTACCGGTGTATTGGGCATAATGCGGATCACCGGAAGAGACGTGCCGGCAAATTCCTCGATCCGCGCCATGGTCAGTCCTGCTGCCATGGTGATCAGCAGCGGCTTTCTTGCCTTAAGTGCAGGGCGCAGGGGCGCAAGGACACCTTCCATCATCTGGGGCTTGACACCCAGAAACAGCCGGTCGCAGGTACAGACGACAGAATCATTGCTGCCGTAGGCTACGCCCAATTCCTTTGCCAGCTCTGCTGCTTTTCCGGAGCGGTCGGTGACCGTAAAATCCAGGGTGGCTTTGGATAATGCCCGGGCGATGGCACCGCCCATATTGCCGCAGCCGATAAATCCGTATTTCATAGGAAACCCTCTTTCTGAAAGAAGAATCATGCTATCAGTATAAATCCAGCGGCTTTCCTTGTCAATCCGGCATCCGCGCTTTGTGGAAATCCACAATTTTTCTCTGCAGGAAACGAAGTACCGCACACTTATGACAAAATGTGCTTTGCGCCCTTGTAATTTGAGAAGGAAGGTGCTAATATACTTAAATCACGCACACTTGTCCTTACGACAAGAACATTTTTGGCTCAGGAGGGTAACGATATGTCCAGAGTTTACAATTTTTCCGCAGGTCCGGCGGTACTGCCGGAGGAGGTGCTGCGGCAGGCTGCCGCAGAGATGTTGGACTATCAGGGCACCGGTATGTCCGTCATGGAGATGAGCCACCGGTCATCAGCTTATCAGAAGATTATCGACACCGCTGAGGCGGATATCCGGGAACTGATGGGGATCCCCGAAAATTATAAGGTGCTGTTCCTCCAGGGCGGCGCCAGCCAGCAGTTTGCCATGGTGCCCATGAATCTGATGAAGAACAAGGTGGCGGATTACATCATCACCGGTCAGTGGGCAAAAAAGGCATGGCAGGAGGCAGGCCTTTACGGGCAGGCCAATGCTGTCGCATCTTCTGCGGATAAGACCTTTTCTTACATTCCCGATTGCTCCGATCTTAACATCAGCGAGAATGCGGACTATGTATACATTTGCGAGAACAACACCATCTACGGCACAAAGTTCAAGGAGCTGCCCAACACCAAGGGTAAGACACTGGTATCCGATGTGTCTTCCTGCTTCCTGTCCGAGCCGGTGGATGTGAGCAAGTACGGCATGATCTATGGCGGCGTTCAGAAGAATATCGGCCCTGCCGGCGTGGTCATCGCCATCATCCGCGACGATCTGATCACCGAGGATGTGCTCCCCGGCACTCCCACCATGCTCCGCTACAAGACCCATGCGGACAACGGCTCTATGTACAATACGCCCCCCGCTTACGGCATCTATATCTGCGGTCTGGTGTTTCAGTGGCTGAAGAAGATGGGTGGCCTGACAGCCATGCAGGCATATAATGAAGAAAAGGCTGCCATTTTGTATGATTTCCTGGATCGGAGCGACATGTTCCACGGCACGGTGGTGAAGAAGGACCGCTCCTTAATGAACGCGCCCTTTGTCACCGGCAATGCCGAGCTGGATGCGAAATTTGTCAAGGAAGCCGCTGCAGCAGGCTTCCAGAATCTGAAGGGTCACCGCTCTGTGGGCGGTATGCGCGCCAGTATCTATAACGCCATGCCCATCGAGGGTGTGAAGAAGCTGGTGGAGTTCATGGCGGACTTTGAACGCCGTGGTTAAAGGAGAAATACCTATGTATCATGTACACTATCTGAATAAGATCTCCCCCAAGGGCACTGCCCTCTGGAAGGAAGACTATAAGAGTGTGGACGCACTGGAGCAGGCGGATGCTGTGATGGTGCGCAGCGCGGCCATGCACGATCTGGAGCTTCCCGAGAATCTGCTGGCGGTGGCAAGAGCCGGTGCTGGCGTGAACAATATTCCGCTGGAAAAGTGCGCAGAGGCGGGTATCGTGGTGTTCAACACTCCCGGCGCCAATGCCAACGGCGTTATGGAGCTGGCTCTTTGCGGTATGCTCCTGGGCAGCCGGGATGTGGTGGGCGGTATCGAGTGGGTCAAGTCCATCAAGGATGAGGGCGATGTGGCGAAAAAGGTGGAAAAGGGCAAGTCCCAGTTCGCCGGCCATGAGATCGCCGGCAAGAAGCTGGGTGTCATCGGGCTGGGCGCTATCGGCGGACCTCTGGCCAATGCGGCTATCAAGCTGGGCATGGAGGTCTACGGCTGCGACCCCTTTATTTCCATCGATGCCGCCTGGCACTTGGACAGCAATATCATCCCTGTCAAGACCCGGGATGAGATCTACGAGACCTGCGATATCATCTCCATCCATGTACCTCTGCTGGAGGATACCAAGAAGATGATCAACGCCGAGGCCTTAAGCAAGATGAAGGACGGCGTGCTGATCCTGAACTTTGCCAGAGACCTTCTGGTGGATGACGATGCCATGGAGGCTGCGCTGAAGTCCGGAAAAGTCAAGCGGTATGTAACGGATTTCCCCAATGACAAGACTGCATCCATGGACGGCGTGATTGCCATTCCCCATCTGGGCGCGTCCACTGAGGAATCCGAGGATAACTGCGCCCGCATGGCAGTCAAGCAGGTGATGAACTATCTGGAAAACGGCAATATCATCAATTCCGTCAATTTCCCCAACTGCGACATGGGCATCTGCAATAAGGCGGGCCGTGTCACCATCCTGCACCGCAACATTCCCAATACCTTGAGCAGCTTTACCGGCGCCATGGCAAAGGAAGGCATCAACATTTCCGATCTGATGAACCGAAGCCGCGGCGAATACGCCTACACCATTCTGGATCTGGACCATCCCGCTCCCGACAGCGTGATCAAGGCTCTGGAGGCCATGGACGGCGTCCTCCGGGTGAGAAAAATTCGATAATATAAAAACTCCGGCTCAATGCCGGAGTTTTCTTTGTTAAGGGGTGTCCCGAAAAGGGGAATGTGACCCACTGCGTTCCAAAAAACCGGGCGGTGCGGTTGTGGAAAGTGATGAAATCTGTGGCGGCGCTTGACCGGTTTTCCCCGGATATGGTATAGTAGGCGGGTAAAAATGTAAGGTTTACCCCCGAAAGGAGCAATGATTTATGCGTATCAAAACACTTCTTACCTCTGCCCGGTTTGCCAAGCAGGGCGAAGTCCTTTCCGCTGTGGCACTGCCCCATACCTGGAACGCCCTTGACGGCCAGGACGGCGGCGCGGATTACTGGCGTGGCATGGGCACTTATGAGATCGACCTGCCCAACCCCACTGCTGACACGAAGCAGTACATCGAGTTCCAGGGCGCCAACCATGTGGCTACCGTTTACTGCAACGGCCGGGAACTGGGCACCCATAGAGGCGGCTTCTCCACCTTCCGTTATGAGCTGACCCCCGCTATGAAGAGCGAAAACAATGTGCTGACCGTGGTGGTCACCAACGCTCAGAGTGATGTGTACCCCCAGAGTGCCGACTTTACCTTCTACGGCGGCCTTTATCGGGATGTGAACTACATCGAAGTCCACGATGCCCACTTCGATCTGCTGCTTGACGGCACTGACGCGGTCTTTGTCACCCCCCACAATGTGGGCAAGACCCGGGTGGATCTGTTCCCGGTGAATGCCGAGGGCTGCACCGTCCGGGTGGAGCTGAAGGATGCCGAGGGTAATGTGGTTGGCACTGAAGAGACCGAGGCCATGGCACATACCCATGTGCTGATCGATGTGAAAGAGCCGAAGTTGTGGAACGGCGTGAAAGACCCTTACTGCTACACCGCTACGGCTACCATCCTGTGTGATGGCGAAGCCCAGGATGCTGTCACCGTGACCTACGGCTACCGCTCCTTCCGTGTGTGCCCCAATACCGGTTTCTGGCTCAACGGCAAGAATGTGCCTCTGCACGGTGTTTCCCGCCACCAGGACCGTCTGGACAAGGGCTGGGCCATCTCCAAGGCCGACCACGAGGAGGACTGTGCCCTCATCAAGGAGCTGGGTGCCAACACCATCCGCCTTGCCCACTATCAGCACGATCAGTATTTCTACGAGCTGTGCAACCGCGCCGGTTTCGTCCTGTGGGCGGAGATCCCCTTTATCTCCCAGTTCATGCCCACTGAGGAAGCTTACGAGAACACCATCTCCCAGATGACCGAGCTGGTGGCTCAGAATTATAACCACCCCGCCATCTGCTTCTGGGGCATCTCCAATGAGATCCTCATCGGTGCAGACCGGGAGGACCTGCGGCAGAACCTGCGTGATCTGCACGAGCTGGCAAAGTCCATGGACCCCAGCCGCCTGACTACCATGGCACAGGTCTCCATGACCCCCATGGATTCCGAGCACAACTACATCACCGATGTGGTATCCTACAACCACTACTTCGGCTGGTACGGCGGCGATGTGGAAGACAACGGTCCCTGGCTGGACAAGTTCCATGCCATGCACCCCGACAAGTGCCTGGGCGTTTCCGAGTACGGCGCGGAGAACATTCTGACCTGGCACTCCGCTGAGCCGGAAAACCACGACTACACCGAAGAATACGCCAACCACTATCATCAGGAGATGCTCAAGACCTTTGCGGCCCGTCCCTACCTGTGGGCGACCCATCAGTGGAACTGCTTCGACTTTGCCGCCGATGCCCGGAACGAGGGCGGCGTCAAGGGCCGGAACAACAAGGGCCTTGTGACCTATGACCGCAAGACCAAGAAGGATGCCTTCTACATCTACAAGGCATGGTGGAATGAAGAGCCCATGGTCTATGTGGCCGGCGGCCGCTTCGTCAACCGCGCCCCCGGTGAGCGGAATGTAACTGTCTACACCAACTGCGATGCAGTTACCCTGGTGGTCAACGGCAAGGATATCGAGACCAAGCAGGCGGTGGATCACATGATCGTCTTTGAGAATGTGGCGCTGAATGAGGGCGAGAACACTGTTACCGCTTACGCAGGTGATGTCAAGGCTAACACCGTCACCCTCTGCGGTGTTGCGGAACACGACTACGCCTACGACCTGCCCGATGGCAACGAGGGCGTCAACTGGTTTGACGATCCGGAGCTGGTGGCAATGAAGAAGGCCTTCAAGTATCCCAAGGATGCCTACTCCATCAAGGATAAAATGGGCGCGCTGATGGACAATCCGGAAACCGCCAAGATCCTGGGCGGTCTGATGCAGGCCTTCATGAGCGGCAACGCCATGATGTCCGTTATGGGTCAGATGAGCGAGGAAATGATGGGCTTCATGCGGAACATGCGCCTTTCCGATGCTCTCAAGATGGCTGGCGATGCGGTCCCCATGGCAGCAAAGCTCCAGCTGAACCAGGCACTGAACCAGATCAAGAAGTAAGAAAGAAAGCTCCCGAAGCTGCGGCTTCGGGAGCTTTTTGTGTAATTCAAGCAGAAAGCAGCTGTTTGTCCCGCTTGCAGAGGTAGAACAGCAAAGCGAGAAGACCGATCAGCACCGCATCCAGCATAGCAGCCACCCGGAAAAGGAATGAAGGGAAAAACGAAGAAGAAACCTAAGACCTATAAAAGAGGGGAGCGTAAGCCCACTCCTGTTGGACTGTTATTTTTCACAATGCGCGGATATTTAATTTAGGCATATTGCCGAAAGTCGCGGTGGGACGGAATAAAAGTTAGGAGAAAACGATACAAATTCATACATTTTTTTTCGATAAAATATAGAAATCCCGATAGGGATATGGTATAGTTACTGTGAGAGAACAGCCTGTGCAACGACCATTCGCGGACAGCTGTTACAGTTTTATAAAGCGACCCCTAAGAAAGCGAGGAAATTCTATGAACCGTACTTACAAGAGATTGCTGGTTATGGTCCTGGTATGCACCATGATTCTCGGTGTGCTGCCTGCGATCACACTGCCCATCCTGGCAGAGGAAGCAAGCGGTCCTGTTTATCAGGCTGCCTATGCAGAATCTGTTACTGTGGATGGCGCACTGGACAAGACCTTCCTGATCAACTATCAGATGTCGGAAGGTGCTGCCTTCGGTGCCATGTGGAACAGAAACACCTTCTATCTGGCAGTTGCACCCCGGCAGGGGGACAGCAAGCTGGAGATCACCTTTGGCGATCAGAAGCTGACCGTTACCAAGGCCGGTGCTACCGGTATCGATGGGGCGAAGTCTGCCTGGGGCAAGGTGATCGAGGTCTCCATCCCCAATACCGTTGTCAGCTATGATGACACCAAGGCCCTGAGCCTTTCTATGGGCAATGCCTCTTGGGCAGGCACGGTGGAGTACAGCAGCGTGGACCGCGTTGTGAACGTTACCGCTATGCCCATGCGGGACTGGAATGTCTATGCGGACAATTATTTCCAGGGCGGTTATGAGTTAGAAAACGGCATTCGTTATACTAGCATCTATGGCGAGACCGGAGATGCGACAACCTGTTACACTCTGGGTTACTTTGATTTGCTGCAGACCCGGAAAGCCAATATCAGCCTGGAATTTAATTTCTATGCTGAGAAGATGCCGGTGCAGCGTCCCGCAAAACCGGCAAAGAACCGGTTTACGGACGGCTATATTATCGGTCTGACGGATGGCGACATCAATGGTGTCTCTTCGGCCATCATCAATACCAAAGACGGTCTGGTTTTCGCTATTCTGGACAAGGATAACAACTATTCCTATACAGAGATGGGCAAGTCCCTGAAGGAACAGTTCCAGATTCGCTTGGAGTGGACTCTGGAAGGCCACCTGAATCTGTATATAGACGGTGTGCTCATTAAGGTCTTTGAGAATGCTCAGGCGAACAAGGAGGCACTGAGTGACAGAGGTACCCGCGCTGCCCGGATTCTGGCCCTTACTGTGGCCCGGTCTGCTGTCCCGACAAGCAGTGATCAGGATATCGATGTTACCGCAACCAATGTGTGTCTGGGCAACAGCTATGAGGAGAATCCTCTGGCAGGTCTGGATTTTAGTGTCATCTCCGGCAAGAATAACTATGCTTCCAAGGTGGAGTACGATCTGGAGTTGCCTGATACCTATGCCCATGTCAGCGGCCAGTTCCCCGCTGAGGAGATTGTGTGGCACAGCGCAAGAGAGGACTACATCACCACAGAGGGTAAGGTCACTCCCAACAAGACCCCTCTGAACGTGATTCTGACTGCCTCTTTGAAGAGAGATCCCTCTGTATCTACCCAGATCCTTGTAAAGGTGGTCCGTAAGACCGGTAAGTTCCTGGTGGTTTCCTCCGATGAAACTCCCATGAAGCTGGACGGCACCATGAACGAAGGTCCGGAGGCTTGGAAGACCGAGCTGCCCATGGCCGCCACAGAAGGTGCATCTGCTCCCACCGGCATGCTGTACGGTGCATGGGGACAGGGCAATGTGTACCTCGCAATTCAGCAGTCCGGCGCCAACAGCCTGGAGCTGAAGATGAATAACAAGGTGCTGAGACTGGATCTGGCAACCGGCACATTTATGGGCGAGTCCTACGGCGCAGCCGCCAAGATTTCCGGCGGTGTAGTAGAACTGCAGATCCCGCTGAAGGGCATCGGCATGTATGCTTATCAGTATGAACAGGTCATGCGTTTTGAAGCCAAGCTGGTAGGCGAGGGCGGCACTGCTGCGGTCTACGATCACCAGATGGACATCAGCCTGACCAGTGAGGTCAAGTACGAGCAGAATCTGAACGATTTTAACGTGACCGGAAGCCCTGTGGTTTCGGAAGACGGTTCCTCCGCAACCCTGACTCCCGCCATTACTCCCCAGGCAGTGTTCAAGAATGATCTGTCTGTGGTGGATCACAGTGTGGATATGACCATCGTGCAGACCATCCTGGCTACCGATATTCCTGAGGGGCCTGGCGGCTTCAAGAACGTGACCGATGTGTCCCAGGGTTACAACTTCTGGGTCATCGATGGCGCAAAGGATGAGACCCAGAGCCTGCTGCGGGCAAAGATCTACAATCACGCAGCCAAGGGCCTTGTGCTGCAGATCCTGAAGAACAACTCCATGGAGATCGCAGAGGTGGTCCTTGGCAAGACCTCCGGAAGCGATGCCGAGGCCTTCCAGCTGAAGCTGGTTTGGGGCAAGGACAATTCTGTCAAGGTCTATGTGGACGATGCAGAAAAGGCAACTATTGCCGATGTGACCCTGACCTACAGCGAAGGCGAGATGGGCAACGACGGCTTCCAGCTGCACTGCGCAGAAATGGGCCTGAAGCTGACAGTTTCTGACTTTGGCATGGAGGTTCCTCCTGTTGCCATCAACCTGAACGATGCCAACACTGTGACCGGTGATGTGACCATCTCGGAAGACGGTACCAGCGCAACACTGAAGCCTGTTCTGGAGATCAGCTCCGTCGGCAAGAACGATCTTCCCGAAGTGGATCACACCCGGGATATGGTTATCACCCATACCCTGAAGGTTGGTTATCTGCCTGTTGCCGAGGGCGGATTTGCGAGCCTGCTGGATATGGACGGCGGCTACCACTTCCTGGTGGTGGACGGCGAAACCACCGCAGAGCAGAATGTTCTGCGTGTGAAGATTTACAACGACAGCGAACGCGGCCTTGTGCTGCAGGTGCTGAAGAATAACCAGCTGGAGACTGCAGATATTGCCCTGGGCAAGGCCGTGGGCGATACCTTCACTATGGAACTTGAGTGGAAGGCAGACGATTCCTTGAATGTCATTGTTGACGACGTACTGAAGGGTACTGTCATTGGTCTGGCTCTCACCTATACTGGTGACGAGCTGGGCAGCAATGGCTTCTTGGCCGGCTGCGAGACCAAGGGCGCGGACATCAATGTGTCCGACCTGACCTTCTATCTCCCCGTCGTGGCACAGGATCTGGCAAACGGCAACGCTCTTGAAAGTGCCGAGATATCTGAAGACGGCACTACTGCCACCTTTAACCCTGAGCTGGCTGAGAACGGCTTCTGGGGCAAGGATCTTAAGGATGTGGATCACAGCAGCGCCATGACCCTCACTCAGACTGTCCTGGTTAGCGAAATGATGGTTTCTTCCGGCGGCTTTGAGAGCCTCACCGATATGGCAAACGCCTATCATTTCTGGATTGCAGACGGCGAGGCAAACGCAGAGCAGGATGTGCTTCGTGCGAAGATCTACAACAACGCCACCAATGGTCTGACCCTGCAGGTCATGAAGAACGCCAGCCTGGAGACTGCAGAGGTGGTTCTGGGCAAGGCTATTGGCGAAAGCTTCCTTTTGAAGCTGGTATGGGGCACCGACGGCTCCCTTAAGGTCTATGTGGACGATGCAGAAAAGGCAACTGTTACCGGCATTGACCTGGACTATACCGGCGAAGAGTTGGGCAGCAATTCCCTGCGCATTTGTGCCATGTCCTATGGCTTGAATGTTACGGTTTCCAATTTTGCCATTGAGCGTGAGACTGCAGTATATGACTTCAGCTCCGATACCTTGGTTACCGATGCGGCGGTCTCCGATGACGGTACTACCTTGACCTTCAGCACTGCTGTAGGCGAGAACTATGCCCAGAAGAATGATCTTGCTTTGGTGGATCACAGCAAGGATATGATCATCAACCAGACTGTCAAGGCAGAAGCTATGCCTGCCGGCACTCCCGGCTTTAAGAGTGTCAAGGATATGGCCGGCGGCTACCATTTCTGGGTTATTGACGGCGCTGCAGACGCCACCCAGACGGTCCTGCACATCAAGATCTACAATGATGCCACCAACGGCCTTACTCTGCAGATCCTGAAGAACAACAGCCTGGAGACTGTCGATGTGGTCTTGGGCAAGGCAATGGGCAGCACCTTCAAGCTGACTCTGACCTGGCAGGCAAATAACTCTGTGATCGTCAGCGTGGACGACGCAGTGAAAGCAACTGCCACCGATGTAAATGTTACTTATACCGGCGGCGATATGGGCAATGACGGCATCCGCCTCAGTGCCCAGACCAGCGGCGTGAAGGTGGTCGTCTCTAATGTGACATTCGCTTCTGCTCTGGCAATCAATCTGTCTGCTGAGGCCGGCAATACTGTCAATGGCGTGACTGTTTCCCCGGATGGCAATTCTGCTACTCCGGTGGCCGGCAGTGCGTCCAGCACGATTTATAAGGACGGTCTGCCGGAGATCAACGGTGGCACAGATATGCTGCTGACCCAGACCATCTATGTAGAAGATATGCCTGAAGGCAATAGAATGAGAGCCGGTAGATACAGCTTTGCCGGCACCGGTTACTTCTTCTGGATCGTAGACGGCGAAAGCGGCAATAACAACACCAAGTACTTTACCCTTGCAAACATTTACAACCATGCCACCAAAGGCCTGATACTTCAGGTACAGATAGGCGACACCGGCAACCGCTTCGAGGAAGTGGAGCTGGACAAGCGGGAAGGTGATACCTTTACTCTGGGTTATCAGTATCACTCCAACCGCACCGTTGAGGTCTATGTGGACGGCGTACTGAAGGGCAGCGTTGAGGATGCGGGCTATACCCGTGAAACAGACAACACCAACGGCTATGACGGCTACCGGATCTGCTGGGCAAATTCCGATAACAAGGTCACGGTTTCCAATGTGAGCCTTGACAAAGCGCCTGAAGAGAGCCTGACTGGTGCCACCACCGTAGGCGCTGCCTCTGTCAGCGGCACTACCGCGACTCTGGAAGGCAAGGTAGCGGTTCCCTGGATCCGCAAGGTGGACCTTTCCGAGGTGGATCATACCGCCAACATGCTGTTTACTCAGACCCTGCAGGTCGTATCCCTGCCCACCGGCACAAAGATGCCGGACGGCGGTAGCCGGAACATTGCCGGTACCGGTTACTATTTCTACATTGTCGATGGTCCCAGCAGTGTCGATAGTCCCACCGGTAAGACTATTAAGTACTTTACTCTGGCGAACATGTACAATGATGCTGAGCGTGGTCTGGTGCTTCAGGTTCAGAAGGGCAACGGCGATAAATATGACGAAGTGGTGCTGGGCAAGCGGGAAGGCGATACCTTCACTCTGGGTTACCTTTCCTATCCCAACCACACGGTTGAGGTGTTTGTGGACGGTGTCTCTGTGGGCACTGTCGCCAGTGCGGGATATTACTACGAAGTTAACGATGGCCGCGGCTATGACGGATTCGTGCTGGCTTGCGGCGCGGCAGACGCAAAGATCATCACTTCCAACGTAAGCATCGTAAATACCTATTCTGCACAGATGCAAGGAACTTCCACTACCCAGGTCATCCAGAAGAGAGGTCTGGCCGAGATCAACCACAGTGCAGAAATGACATTCACACAGAAGATCCATGTGGTGTCCATGCCTGTGGGTTACCCCATGGCTTCCGGCGTTAAATATAACATGTCCGGTACCGGTTATTATTTCTACATTGTCGATGGCCCCACCGGTACGAATGTTAAGTACTTTACTCTGGCGAACATGTACAATGATGCCGAGCGGGGACTGGTGCTCCAGCTCCAGAGAAATGTCGGCGATGAATTTGCGGAAGTGGTCCTGGGCAAGAAGGTGGGCGACACCTTCACTCTGGGCTACAAGTCCTACCCCAATCATACGGTTGACGTGTTTGTGGACGATGTCCTTGTGGACACAGTCGTCAGTTGTGGTTATTACCGAAATGATGGCACTGCCCGTGGCTATGACGGATATCTCATTGGCAGCAACCTGGCTGGTACCAAGGTGATCGTTTCCGATGTCAGCATCACCAGCTCCTATACCACCGCAAGCAAGGTTGATACCCTTATGATCCGCGAAGAGGGTCTTGCTGAGGTCGACCACACCGTTAACATGCTCTTTAACCAGACGCTGAAGGTCAATGCAATGCCTGTGGGTCAACCCATGGCTTCCGGCGTTAGATATAACATGGCGGGTACCGGCTACATGTTCTACCTGGTTGATGGCCCCAGCGGTACAAATCTCAAGTACTTTACGCTGGCGAACATGTACAATGATGCTGAGCGTGGTCTGGTGCTCCAGGTCCAGAGGGGTGTCGGCGACCAATACACGGAAGTGGTTCTGGGCAAGAAGGTGGGCGACACCTTCACTCTGGGTTACCTGTCCTACCTTGATAACACTGTGGAAGTGTTTGTGGACGGCGTCTCTGTTGGTGTTGCTCCCGGTTCGGGTTATTACCGAAATGACAGCAATGCCCGCGGCTATGACGGATATCTCATCAACAGCGGCTCCGGCGGTACCGATATAGAGGTATCTAACGTTAGCATTACCAGCACCTTTAGCCAGGGCTTCAAGTATTCCAATAAGCAGGGCGATGTGGTGGTGGATAAAACCAAGGCTACCTTCGATATGAAGGCATCCGCCACCGGCATGTATCTGGATGAGATTCTGGAGATTGATCACAGCAGAGATCTGATCCTGTCCCAGGAGATCCGCATCGATGCCATGCCTGTAGATCAGCCCATGGTCAGCACCGGCAGACATAGTGTAGTCGGTAATGGCTATATCATTATGATGACCGATGGCGTCCGTGGCGAAAACAAGTCCTTGTTCTTTGCCAACATCTACAACAGCTCCAAGCAGGGCCTGGTGCTCCAGATCGAGCACACCAGCGGCGTGCTGACTGATGTGGTCCTTGGCAAGAAGGTGGGCGAAACCTTCCGTCTGGATCTTATGTGGGGTGCAGACGATAGCACTACTGTCTATGTGGACGGCAAACTTAAGGGCACCTATCTGAACACAACCTATATCAATGCGGGAGATACTCGCGGTCGTGACCGGCTGGGCATCAGCGCCAACGGTATGGGCGAGGTCAAGGTCCATATTAAGGATGTGTACCTGACCCCCGGTACGTTGTTTGCTAACGTGCAGGAAGAGCTGACCCCTGAAGAGGTCTTCAAGGGCTTCGTGGACATCACCAATGTAGACGTCGACGTGATGCGCTTCCCTGAATACTACGATTCTCCCTACTTGGGCAGAGTGCCTCTGACCTGGGAAAGCTCCGACCCCGATGTCATCAATGTAGAGACCGGTAAGGTCTATCACAAGAATGCCAAGATCGGCACCTACGTGACCCTGACGGCTACCATCGAGGATATCCGTGTCCGAGAGCTGTTCAAGGTTGAGGCTTACGCTACCGGCACCGGAACCATCACCATTCAGTCTCCCAAGATCCTCTATGCGGCCTTTACAGACAATGTGGTTCTGGACGGTAAGTTTACTGCTGAGACGGGTGGCGAAGTGACCGACGAAGGCTGGCAGATGGCCACCTTGCTGGGCGAGACCGGTACTTTGGGTGTCCAGTGGGATACCAAGAATCTGTATATTGCCGTTCGGGATCTGGATGTCGCTACTGCCGATGCTTTGAGCATTACCCTGAAGGGCAATTCCATCAGCCTGGAGAATGCAGTTACTGTGGATGGTGTTACCGAGCTTGCCATTCCCATGAGAAGTCTGGGCATCAATGTGAACAACTACGGCGCGGAGATCCCCGCTGTGGTACAGCTGGGTGAGGGTAAGTGGACCGGCACCATCGTGCTGAGCTCCACCAACTGGATCGTCTCCGATACCACCTATCCCCGTTTCCCCAATGCCTTCAGTGCCAGCGGCCCCGTCGCCATGGCAGAGGATATGTTCACGGAGTATCAGTACATGCTCCAGCGCAGCAACGGTTACGACTTCTACGATCTTTATAATCTGCATGGCTTTAACCCCCACTCTATTATGAACAACCTGTACCTGATGGGTGTTGTGTCTACCCAGGAGCCTTGGGAGTTTACCATTCTGAAACCCATTGAAGACAAGGCTGTTGCTACCTATGCTGAGCTGGACTTCCAGGCTATGCAAATGCCCGAATACAAGCTAGGTACCAGTTCCGTTACCCATCCCTACTACGCAACCTGCGGCTTCAACTGGAATATCGGTCTGGAGCCCCTGTCCGGTCAGTACACCAAGGCCTATCAGTTGGGTATTATCAACACCAGCGACGGTCTGTACTTCGTTGCCCGTGGTAACTCTGGTGATAGGTTCGTCCGTCTGGACAGATACCTGGGCGATTACTTCCGCCTTGGTGTCCGCATGGAGGTAGACGGCGGCCTGACCCTCTACGTTGACGGTCAGGAGATCACCTACCTGAAGGATATCAAGAAGACTGCCCGCGGTACGAGTGCTTCTGTATCCATGAACACCTTGCGTAACGATGAAAGAGCCCTGAGCAGCAATGACAGCATCGAAGTGCATGTCAGCAATCTCGCTATCGGCAAGAACTATGGCGATACTCTGCTGGATACCCTAATCTTCGATAACATCCGCGGTAAGAACGGCAGAGACATGGGCGCGGTGACCCGCGATCTGGTACTGCCCGAGACCTGGAACACTGTCCAGCTGCCCGAGCCTCAGAAGATCACCTGGACCAGCTCCGATCCCTCCGTCCTGAACGCTGAGACCGGTGATGTGACCCGTCCTGAGGGCAACGGTAAGTACGTTGTGCTGACTGCTACCATCGGCGATGAGAGCAAGGTCTTCGAGCTGTTCGTCAAGGGCCTGAACCCCGACGGCAAGATCATGGCGGTCAAGGACGACCGTGACACTGCCCATGGCCAGGGCGTTCCCGAGAATGAAGTCCACTTCTACAATCTGGACCAGGATAACAACAGTATCATCATTGACCAGGGCGAGAGCAAGAAGGTCAATGTGATCCAGCTGATTGACAGTGATGCTGTCAGCCGTCTGAATGAAAGCGTGCTGACCATCTGGTACAGTGACGACAATGAGACCTACACCGAGATCGACAATTACTTCAAGCTCCTGCGGGACGGCGTGAACACCTGGCTGTACGGCTTCGAGGTCGAGGCCCGGTACATCAAGGTCCACTGCACCCATTACAACCCCGCTGAGTCCGACATGGTCAATATTCTGAAGGATATGATCAAGGTGGATTATGTGGCGATCTTCGGCGACGGAGATGCCGCCTTTGCTACCACCTCTGCTGTGGGTGTGAAGAATGACAAGGATAACACCATCTTTGACCAGTTCTTCGTCATCACCCCCGAGGAAGCAGGTGTGAAGTGTCTGAAGGAGGATATGTCCGACGTTCGCTTCTTCCTGGGCGATGAGATTTTGTACCACTACTATGACGGCAAGAACTTTGTGGTCCGTGTTACCAAGGTGCCGGCTAACGGCGAGGCGATTCTGACCGTCCTCTCCGGCAATGCCGAGGCTATGAACATCGACAACAAGGAATTTGTCCACGAAGTTGTCTACGGTACCCGCGAAGGCCAGGATGAAGATATCGTCGCACTGGCCGTTGGCATGCCCGACGGCAAGATGATGGGTCTGAAGGGTGTCGGTGCCGCGTGGTCCTACTGGTGGTCCGATGACGACGGCCGAACCTGGAAGGATAAGACTGACGTTGCCAACTCTCAGAACTTCCTTCACACTGTGCAGGCCGTATATTACGACGATCACAATGGGCGCATTATTACCCAGGGCCGTATCACCACCTCCGGTGGATTTATCAAGACCCGCTTTATGTATTCTGATGACATGGGCAAGACCTGGAAACAGTGTCCGGAAATCGACAAGCAGGGTATCGAAGAGCTCTACTGGGGCACCTACGCCTACTTTGTTGAGACCTCCTGCTACGACGGTGAGGATGGTCCCAATGTGGACTTTGTCATCCCCATCATGACCGGTAATGTAGCCAACAAGGCGGGCGCGGATCAGGATAACTATGTGCGCTGCGGTTACTCTACAGACGCAGGCTTGACCTGGAAACTGAGTACTGAGCGGATCTACTTCACCGATACAGAAGGCAGAAGAAGATTCCTCCAGGAAAACGGCCTCACCGAGTGTTCCATTCTGGAAGATGATAACGGCAGACTGGTATTTATGGCTCGCTGCCAGTACGGTGATGTGAATAACTTCGCCGTTTCCTACTCCTATGACTGGGGTATGACCTGGGTGGATGCCAAGGGCAACCGGGGATCTGCCGGACTGTCCACGGTCTATACCACCAACACCGACCCGAAGCTGATAGAGATCAACAAGGAAGATTTCCTGTTCTGGGGCGGCAACCTGGTGCTGGGTGCCACCAGCTTCCAGCGCCAGCCCTTCAATGTGGCGGTTTCCTACGACAACATGGAAACCTTTGGGCATATCCAGGATATGTTCAGCCGCTACTCTATGCAGGGCATGACCATGTCCGACAGATGCTATGTCATGAACCCGGATATCGCCTACGACAAGGTGGACGACAACCTGTTCCTGGTCTGGCAGGATGACATCGGCGCACCGAGCCTGCGTATCTACCACTTCAGCGACTTCTTCTACCGTACCAGAGGTGTTTACGACTCCTTCGAGAACAGCACTGTCAAGTACGAAGGCTGGGCAACAACCAGCGGCAATATCTCCCGGTCTGCTGAGCAGGCGACCGACAGCAGCTATTCCATGAAGCTGGAGACCAATTCCTCCGTAGTTCGTTCCGTTCCTTACCTCCAGAAGGGAAAGGTCAGCTTTGATATGTATCTGGAGAACAAGGATGCCAACGAGATGCAGTTCGAGCTGGAATCCGCTTACGGCCTTATTCACGGTCAGGCAGCACCCATCGCCTTCACTCTGCGCGAGGGCAAGCTGTTCTTCTTGGCAGCTGATCGCAAGCAGGCAGAGGTGGAGATTGCAGCCAACCTGCAGAACGGATGGAACCACTTTGAATTCGATCTGGGTCTGGCGGAGGAAACGCCTTATGGAACCCTGTCCGTCAACGGCGGTGAGGCTGTGGCAGTTCCCATGGCACTGGAGATCGGCAACTACATCACCTTCGTCCATGTGACCACCATCCGTGAGGCCTGCTACATCGATAACTTCCTGGTGGTGGACGATGATAACTTAATCGTTCCCGAGGAAGAGATCAAGGGCGAGGTCAGCGAGCTGACCGAGGTGCCTGAGGTTCTGAAGGAGCAGTATACCGATGTCAAGTCCATTGAGGACGCTATGATGAATGCCCTGGTGGAAGCCAACAAGGATGGCTACACCGCCCAGGGCAGCAAGGCATACAACGTGGATCTGATGATCACCCGCGACAACGGCAAGAACTGGCGTGCAGCGGATACAAAGGATTTGCTGATGGACGGCGTCGTGGTGAAGCTTCCCTATCCCAGCACCACATCCCGCGAGTCTCACACCTTCAGTGCTGTGCTGATGCCCACCGAAAATTCTGCCAAGATGCAGATGAAGCTGGGCGAGGCAAGGATCCTGAATGTCTCCGCTGAAGCAGATGCGATCTACGTGACCATGCTGGGCAGCGGTCCTGTGCTCCTGACCTGGGTACAGACCGGTGATGCTCCCATCGGCAACGATGGAGGCGATGCATGGATCTTCATCGTCATCGGCGTGCTGGCCATCCTGGCAGCCGCAGCGGTCGTGATCCTGGTGATCCGCAAGAAAAGGGCTTCCGCCCCGGTGCTGGTTGCTGACGAGGCAGCTGTAGAGGAAACTCCTGCAGAAACCGAAGAAGCACCCGCCGAGGAAAATGAAAATGAAGTGAATAACGAAGAAGAAACCTAACACCTAAAAAGAGGGGGCGCTAGCCCCCTCTTTTTATTTGTGCAAAAGACCCCCCGGTCCAAAAGGACCGGGGGTTTGGTTTAGTTCATGTCTGCGGCCGCGATTTGCGCAGGCATGCAGGCTTTGTAACGCTCCAGATAGGTCTGGAATCCGGCAACGCCGGCAGGATCCGGCTCGGCCCGGTTTATCTTGGCATCCCGGAAGACCCGGTTCATCAGGTATTCCTCCATGGTTTCGCCGGGGGTCTTGCGCTGCATATAGGCTGCCAGCAACGCCATGCCCCAAGGACCGCCCTCGCCGGCGGTCTCCATGGTACTGATGGGCACATTCAGCGCATCCGCCAGGATCTGTTGACCCACACCTGGAGTCTTGAAGTAACCACCGTGGCCCAGAATCGTATCGGCCTGCACATTCTCCTTGCTTACCAAAAGATCCATGCCGATCTTCAGCGTGGCAATGGCACCGTAAAGCTGTGCGCGCATGAAGTTGGCGATAGACATATTGCTGTCCGGCAGGCGGACCAGCATGGGTCTGCCGGACTCCGTTCCGGCAAGAGGCTCGCTGGCAAAATAGTTGAAGGAGACCAAGCCGCCGCCATCGGGATCACCCTCCAAAGCCTTGCGGAACAGGGTAGTATACAGGGTGTTCATGTCCACTTCCCAGCCCATGGTCCGGGCGGTATCCGCAAAGAGGCGGATCCACGCATCGATCTCGGGGGTACAGCTGTTGGTGTGGACCTGTGCCATAGTCTTGCCGGAGGGAGTGGCAGATACATCGATCTCCGGATAATAGCCCTTGAGAGGTTTATCCAGCACCATAAGGGAGAAGCCGGAAGTGCCGCCGGAAATGCTGCCAGTACGGGGAAGTACCGAGCCGGTGGCCACCAGTCCGGTGCCGCCATCGCCCTCGGGAGGGCACAGGGGAATCCCGGCCTCCAGTGTGCCGGTCTCATCCAGCAGGGCAGCGCCCTCAGCTGTCAGTGTGCCGGCGCAAGTACCGGCAGGTACAGTGTGGGGCAGGATGTCCCGCAGCTTCCAAGGGAAGCCGTAGGGGGCTGTCAGGGCGTCAAAACGGTCAATGCAGGATTGATCCCAGTCTTTGATAGAATCGTCATAGGGGAACATGCCGGAGGTCTCGCTGATGCCCATGTTGTTGCAGCCGGTGAGCAGGGTGTGGATATAGCCGCTTAGGGTGGTGAGCCGCGCGATGTCCTTTACATGGTCTTCCTTGTTAAGGATCGCCTGATATAGGTGGGCAATGCTCCAGCGCTGGGGAATGTTAAAGCAGAACAGCTCCGTCAGTTCTTTGGCAGCCTCGCCGGTGATGGTATTGCGCCAGGTGCGGAAGGGGGCAAGCTGCTTACCGTCCTTGTCCAGCACCAGATAGCCGTGCATCATGGCAGAAATGCCGATGGCAGCAATCTTGCGCAGTGGCTGACCATACTTGGCCAGCACATCCTCGCGCAGGGAGCCATAGCAGGCCCGGATACCGGTGATCGCCTCTTCCAGGGGATAGACCCAGACACCGTCTTCCAGCCGATTCTCCCAGCCGTAGGAGCCGGAGGCGACGCACTGGTGGTTTTCGTCGATCAGCACTGCCTTGATCCGGGTGGAGCCAAGCTCAATACCCAGAACACAATTCTGAAGGTTCATGGATTTTCCTCCTTAGAAAGGAATAACCTCCCGTAGGGGAGGTTATTCCGGTGAATTTAGATAGCCTTGGCGTTTGCCAGCAGGTACTTTTCTGCCTCGGGGTTCCACAGGCCATTGTTGGCCTTGCACAGGCGGTCCAGCTCTGCAAACAGAGGATCGGTCTTGCCCTTCTCCTCGAACTCGGTGATGGCAGTCAGAGGCAGATCGATGTGGTTGTAGATCAACTTCTTGCCACCGGGGATGGAGGGCAGATTCAGAACAGTATCCACCACTGCGTTCAGGCCGCCGATGTGGGTGACCAGAGCAGAGGGGTTCAGCTTGCCGGCGTTCATCATCTCGATGGCTTCCTGCATATCGTTGGTGTTACCGCCGGAGGTGCCAACCACGTGGGTGTAGAGATAATGGACATTGTACCAGTTGAAGGGAGCCTTGAACTTGGAGTCGGTAGGACCGGCGAAGAAGTTCAGACAGCCGTCGAAGCCCAGAATGTCGTCAGCCTGCTCGATCACGGGCTTGACGGGAGCGAAGCAGACCACATCGTCGTAGCCGGTGCCGCCGGTGAGGCTGCGCAGGTACTCGGTGGCGTTTTCCATTCTGGTGTTCACATAGTGCAGCTCAATGCCGTTCTTTGCGGCTTCTTCCACAGTGTAGATGGAAGCAGCGCGGGCCAGTCTGGCCTCGTCGATATCGGTGACGACCAGCAGACTGGGACGGCGGTCGCAGTGGATGGCGTAGTCGATGGCAGCCAGACCCATGGGGCCAACGGAAGCCAGCAGAGCCATTTTGCCGCCCTCCTTGATGCCCATCTCATGGACATAGGAGCCTGCCTTGGTGTGGTACATGGCGTGGAAAGTGCCGATGACGCAGCTTAAGGGCTCAGCCAGAGAGCCGTAGTAGTAAGTATCGGACTTGTAGGGCAGCAGGCAGTTCATCAGCAGGGTCTCGATGGGCACATTACCGTACTGTGCGTTACCGCCGCAGTATGCGTAGGAATAGCCGGGTGCCTCCTGGGAGCCCTTGTAGTAGTGGGCGGGCTGGATAACGAACTTGTCGCCAACATTGTACTTATCCTTCCAGTTCTCGCCAACGGCAACGATGTCACCGCAGAACTCGTGACCCACGATGGTGGGATTCTCTGCAACATCATTGGGAACGCGCTTGTGGTCTTCGCCCTCGACGGCAGCCTTGTAGGTGGACATACATGCGGAGTCGGATACTACCCGAATCTGAACATCATCGGGACCGACCTCGGGCAGATTGATTTCATCCAGGCGCAGATCCATCTTGCCGTGGATGCGGACAGCTTTGGTTTTCATATCAATTTCCTCCTTATCAGGATTTATTTTCGTGTTCGATGAGCTTCCAGGTGGCGTCGATCAGATTCTGGAACATGGGATTTTCCATTGCCTTGATCACAAAGCTCTGCCGGGGGGAGTTGATGTCCTCACCGGAGATCTGGAACATACCGTACTGGTCACACAAATCGCGCAGCCGCTGAAGCTGCTGGGGGGTGTTGCGGGTGGGCATATAGGTGACGGCCTTTACGCCTTCTTCCTTCAAGCACTCGAAGACATCGTCCAGATAGTCGTCTTCAAACTTCTGGGCCTTCTTGTCTCCGGTGACACTGTCGCCCACATCGCCCAGGTATGCATAGCACAGATAGGCGTCCACCTCGCCGCATAACTTGACCATGTCGGCAAGCTTGGGACACTCGTCGGTGGCGTCGATGAAGATCTGAGGCACAAAGGCGCTCTTGAGGATGCCTAACAGATCATACTCATAGAAGGGATAAGCGGTATCCAGCATCTGGGTTTTCTGCTTCTCGGAGAGATTCAGACCCATGCTGGCAAGCTTTAAGACCATGCCTTCGCCCTTACCCACTTCCTTTACCAGCTTGATGGCCAGTGCGTACATCAGATGCCGCTCGGTGACACCGCCGTTTTCGGAAGCCTGCGAGAGGGGAAGCACGTCCTTGTCGTAGTCAAGGTCCGTGCCCACCAGAGCGTTGATCTTATCGACCATCTTCCGGTTACGGGCGTGACGGGCAGCCTGATAGGGCTTAAAGAACTCTGTCAGAGTGTCGATCTTGTCATGGGGAACGGACTGGATGGTCATATAGCTGACACCAACCTGGTCCGGGTTGTTGGTCCGGCGACCCTGAAGACGGGTGCCGTCCATAGAGATCCGGCATTCCATGCCGATAGTCACAGGCATATCCACCAGCTTGGCGGCTTCCAAAAATTCCTCCGCACCGGAGATGGAATCATGGTCGATGATACCGGCGGTGCACAGACCCCCCATCCGGGCGGCGTAAACAGCTGCGGTGGGGGAGTAGGGGGAGAAGGAATAGGTGGTGTGGATGTGATTGTTTATGTACTGGCTCACCATGGGCGGAAACTGGGTTTCCGGCAGAATGGCGGCTAAGTTCGCCAGCCGCTCCTCCTTGGTGGGTGCATTCAGCTTGTTGAGGATAGAAATGTCGATCATGGCATCACCTTAGTTCAGCATGACCTGACCGCCGGTGACGGGGATGGCCTGACCGGTCTCGTACTTCTGCTCCACGCAGTACATGACAGCCCGGGCAACGTCGATGGGCAGGCAGCCCCGGTTCATGGGCACCTTTGCCTCGTAGAAGCGGCGGACGTCGGCCACGGTCTTGGCACCGGGGACCTTGCCGGCCTGCAGGTACTGAACGAACAGACCACGCTCGGGATCGGACCACAGAGGACCGTCCAAATAGTTGCCGGGGCAGATGGCGTTGACCTTGATGTTGTATGCGGTCAGCTCCAGAGCGAAGCTCTGCACCAGACCGATGGCGCCGAACTTAGAGCCGGCATAGGCGAAGTTTTTGTTGGAGCCTTCCAGACCGGACTTGGAGGACATGGCGATGATGTCAAACATGGCATCAGGGTCGGCCTCGTGCTGGGCCTGCATGATGATGGCGGCATACTTGCTGCACAGGAACAGGCCGGTGTAGTTGATGGCGGTGACGAACTCGAAATCCTTCTTCTCGAAAGAAGCAACAGGGCCGGAGCGGACAACGCCTGCGTTGGCGACCATGATATCCAGACCGCCGAACTTCTCTACCGTCTGGGCAACCAGATTTGCAACGCTCTCCTCGTCGGAAACATTGACAGCGATGGCACAGGCGCGGTCGCCCATCTCGGTGGCGACCTGCTCAGCCAGAGCCTGGTTCATGTCTGCGATGATGATGGTAGCGCCCTCGTTGTACAGCTCCTCAGCAATGCCCTTGCCGAAGCCTTGGGCAGCACCGGTGACGATGGTGATCTTACCGGCCAGACGGCCCTGTCCGGCGGGACGGTTGTGGATGTTTTCCTTGGCGATCTCCTGCCATTTTGTCATATCTACGCTCATGTTGACATCTCCTTATTTCAGTAAAGTAAGTAACTTCTGATAAGCTTCTTCCCAGGCGGGAGTGTGATCGGGTTCCCAGACCTCAACGGCTTCGGAATTGCGTACGATCTGCCGCAGTTCATCCAGATCCTTGATGTCGCCCAGTGCCATAGCCTGGGTCAAAAGGTTACCGATGGCAGCGCCCTCTACAGGGCCGGTGACCACCTGACGGTCCAGTGCGTCAGCGATCAGTTGGTTCAGGAAACGGTTATTGATAGGACCACCGACGATGTTCAGGGAATCGATCCGCTGGCCCTTCATCTTTTCGAGGCCCTCCAACGCGTGGCGGTACTTCAGTGCCAGAGATTCATAGACGCAGCGGGCAACCTGACCGATGGTCTTGGGGACGGGCTGACCGGTTCTGCGGCAGAAGTCCTGGATCTTCTGTTCCATGTTGCCGCCGGCGTAGAACTCGGGGGAGTCGGGGTTGATGATGGAGCGCAGGGGCTCTGCCTTCTGAGCCTCCAGAACCACGCCGTCCCAAGAGATGTTCACGCCGTTCTTGATCCAGTCCCGGCGGCATTCCTGGATGATCCACATGCCGATGATGGTACGCAGGGGACGGAAGCCGCCCTGTACAGCACCCTCGTTGGAGAAGCCGGTGGCGGCAGCCTCGGGGCTGAGGTCAGGCTTATCCATCTCCACGCCGAACAGCGACCAAGTGCCGCTGGAGCAGAAGGCAAAGCTGCCCTTGCCGGGGATAGCAGCGACAGCAGAAGCGGTGTCATGACCGCCCACGGCCACGAATGCGGCGGGATTCAGGCCCAGCTCCTGGCACAGCTCGGGGCGCAGATGGCCGCGAATGGTGCCGGTAGGCTCGATCTTGGTGAAGATGTGCTCGGGAAGACCCAACTCCCGGATGGTTTCCCAGTCCCAGTCCTTGGTGGTGGGGTTGTAAAGCTGGGTGGTGGTGGAGATGGTGTACTCAGTACCCTTAGCGCCGGTAAGGAAATAGCCCAGCAGGTCGGGAGTCAGCAGCATGGTGTCTGCATTCTCCAGGGCCACATCGCCCTCCCGCTTTCTGCGGTAAAGCTGATAGAGGGTATTAAAGGTCAGGCTGTTATCGATGCCGGTACGGGAGTACAGAACATCCGCCGGAATCTTCTCCATAACCGCGTCGATATCCTCCTGGGTACCCAGACGGTAGGAGCGGGGGATACCTACTAAGTGGCCGTTTTTGTCCAGCAGGCCGTAGTCTACACCCCAGGTGTCGATGCCGAAGGCATCCAGGTCTCCGAAGCCGCCCTGCCGGAATTTCAGCAGGCCTTGCTTCAGCTGATCATACAGGTAAGGAGTGTCCCAGTAGAACACGCCGTTCATCTCGATGTAATTGTTCTCAAAGCGGTGAAGCTCCCGCATGGTGATGCGCTCTCCATCGAATTGACCCAGGATCGCACGGCCGTTGCTGGCACCCAAATCAAAGGCGATGAGATTTCTTGTCTTGCCCATTACTTTACCTCCTGTATTAACAGTTCAAAGCTATATATTATTATAAATCTATACCTTTCAACTGTCAAGCAAGATCACCCCAATTATTGGGAAAACCGGCACCACCGAAGTGGTGCCGGTCGGTTTCAGCCGATAATATTGACTTTACTGAAAATTACTTGCCCAGGATGGCAGCCTTGTCAGCGTCGGAATCGGTGTAAGCCAGGTCCTTCTCAACCATCTCATTCAGGTTGGTTGCGTCGTACCAGGTACCAACGATGTCCTTGTTAGCAGCGGTGCCGCCCTCGATAGCAGCGATGCACTGCAGAACAGCCTGGTAGCCCATCTCGATGGAGTCCTGAGCAACGGAGCCCATCAGAGCGGAGTCAGCTTCCTTCATCCAGTTCAGCTGCTTGGTGCCGGCGTCGAAGCCAGAGAATACGATCTCGTCATACTTGCCTTCAGCAGCCTTGATTGCGTCGTAAACCTGCTTAACAACACCTTCGTTGGTCATGAAGATAGCCTTGGGAGCCTTTACGTACAGAGCTTCCAGAGCTTCCTTGTAAGCCTGGTTAGCGTCGCCGGGCTTAACTTCCTTCACGATCTCGTACTTGCCCTTGGTGGTCTCGTCAGCGTCAGCCAGAGCCTTGAACTTCTCGATGAAGCCGTCAGCGCGGTCATAGCCGGTGGAAGTCTCGTCGTGCTGGATAACACCAACGACGTACTTGCTGTCAGCGGAAGCAGCAGCGATCTCAGCCTTGACAGCCTCGAACAGCTTCTCGCCGTTGATGGCAGCAGCAGCCTTGTTGTCGGTAGCGACGTGAGCAACGATGGGGTTCTTGCCCTCGGTGATGTCCTCGGGAGCCTTCAGACCGGAGTCAAAGGTAACAACGGGGATCTTCTTGTCGTAAGCCTGGGTCAGCAGTTCGCCGAAGCCGGAGCCGATGGTAGCCAGAACGATACCGTCAACATTGTTGGACAGAGCGGTCTGAACCATGGTGATCTGGCTGGGGACGGATTCGGGGTTCTCGTTGGCGGGGCCCTGGAAGGTCAGCTTGTAGCCCTTCTCCTTAGCAGCCTTCTCAGCGCCGGCCTTAACAGCCTGCCAGAAAGCGTGGGACTCGCCCTTTGCGATAACGGCGATGGTCTTTTCGGTCTTGTCGCCGCCGTTGTTATCGGCAGGAGTACAAGCGATCAGACCCAGAGCCATAACGACGACCAGGGCCAATGCGATGAGCTTTTTCATTGTGTTTTCCTCCTAAAAATTAATTGTTTGTTTTTATTCTAAGTGAGCTCATAGGCGCACACTTATTCGATGCTTATGCCTGGGGGGCTTCTTCTTTCTTGGCTTCTTCGACTTTTTCGATCTTTACCTTGTTCTGGTTGTTGGTCTTGATGATATCCATCAGAATAGCCACAACCACGATCACACCGGTGAGCACGTAGGTCACATAGGTGGAGTTCAGGCTGACACCCAGCTTAGCCAGAACCATGTTCAGACCGCTGCGGATGACGACCAACAGGATAGCACCGATGACAGAACCGGAAACGGAAGCGACGCCGCCGGCGGAAGAAGTACCGCCAATGTAGACACCGGCGATGGCATCCAGTTCCATGCCGTTACCGGTAGCACAGGCGATGGTGGGGAAGGCTGCGGAGTAGAAGATGGCAGCGATACCGCAGAACAGACCTGCGAAGGTGTAAGCAAAGATCTTGTAGTTGTCGGTGTTGATACCGGACAGACGGGTGGCTTCCTCGTTGGAGCCGATGGCCAGGATGTAACGGCCGATCTTGTTCTTGTACATCAGATACATGCAGATCAGCATCAGGCCCAGGACCCAGAACAGACCTACGGGAATGGCGCTTACATCACCAAAGGACAGGCTGGAGAAGGTTTTGTTGTACCAGGTGCCGGTGGGGAAGAAGATGTTGGGCACTTCCGCCAGCAGAGCGGACAGGCCGCGGGATACCATCATGGTACCCAGGGTTGCGATAAATGCGGGGATCTTCAGCTTGGCTACCATCAAGCCGTTCAGCAGGCCGCACAGAGTGCCGACGGCCAGCATCACAGGAATGGTTGCCCACAGGGGGATGACGTTCATAACATACAGCTTACCGGCCAGAACGGCGGAAGCGATGGTGACCGTGCCCAAAGACAGGTCGATACCGCCGGTGGCGATAACAAAGGTGACGCCCAGACCCATAACGGCGTAGGGTGCGAAGTTCTGCACCATACTCAGGATCATGTACTTATCTGTAACCAGGCTGGGGTTTACCAGGCTGAACAGTCCCAACAGAACCACCGTTGCGAAGAGCATGATGATATTCTGCTGAATCTTAAAAGGTTTTTTGTTGTTATTCAGTCTCATTGTTGTTCATTCCCTTTCATAAATATCAGTCACGCATGGTGGCATATTTCATAATTTCTTCCTGAGTGGCATCGGCAATGTCCAGCTCACCGGTGATCCGGCCTTCGCACATGACGATGACACGGTCGCTGAGGCGCTGAATTTCTGCCAGCTCAGAGGAGATCATGATCACGGACTTGCCCTTGGAGGCCAGATCTTCCATCAGGGTGTACATTTCACTCTTGGCACCCACGTCAATACCGCGGGTGGGCTCATCGAATATGAAGATGTCGCAGTCCTTAATCAGCCAGCGGGCGATGATGACCTTCTGCTGGTTACCGCCGGAGAGATTCTTCAGCAGCTGCTCCATGGAAGGCGTCTTTGTGCGCAGCAGCGCATTGGTATCTTCCGCGACCTTGGCGATCTCCTTGTCGTTGATCCAGCCGGCATGAATAAACTTGTCGATGGAAGCGATGGCGGAGTTCTCAGCTACGGACTTCTGTAGCATCAGGCCGTAACGTTTACGGTCCTCGGAGAGGTAGCAGATGCCATTCTTAACTGCCTGCTCGGGGGTTTTGATGTTGACCTTCTTACCATTAATATAGATTTCACCGGTTTGCTTGGGGTCTGCGCCGTAAAGGGCACGGGCAACCTCGGTACGACCGGCACCCATCAGACCAGCAAAGCCCAGGATCTCACCTCTGCGTAGCTGGAAGCTTACATCCTTGACTTCCTTGCCTGCATTCAAGTGTTTGACCTCCAGAACCACGGGGGCATCGGCGGGAACAGCAGAAGCTTCCTTTTTGTCGCCCATGATCACGCGGCCGACCATCATCTTCACGATATCGTCCTTGGTGACCTCGGCGGTGTTGACGGTGCCAACATATTCGCCGTCACGCATGACAGAAACCCGGTCGGAGATCCGGTTGATCTCGTCCATACGGTGGGATATGTAGATCATGCCGATATCTTTTTCTTTCAGCTCCCGCATGATCTTGAACAGCTCTTCCACTTCCGGCTGGGTCAGCGCGGCGGTGGGCTCGTCCAGAACCAGCAGCTTACAGTCCCGGGACACAGCCTTTGTGATTTCTACCATCTGCTGCTTACCCACGGTCAGCTCGCCAAGCTTTACACTGGGATCAATGTTAACACCCATCTTGTCAAACAGGCGCTGGGCCTCACGCTCCATTGCTCTGTCGTCGATAAAGCCGTTTTTCATAAACTCACGACCGATGAACATGTTCTGTGCTACGGTCAAGTGGTTCATCATGTTCAATTCCTGATGGATGACGCTGATGCCTGCATCCTGGGATTCTGCAATGTTGTGGAAGTTGACTTCTTCTCCGAAGTATTCAACAGTGCCGCCGTCCCGCTTGTGGATGCCGCAGAGAACCTTAATTAAGGTAGACTTACCGGCGCCGTTCTCGCCCATCAGTGCATGAACTTCACCGGCTTTCAGCTCGAAGTCCACGCCCTTCAGCGCATGCACACCGGAGAAATACTTCTGAATGCCTTGCATCTTCAGAATTGTTTCGCCCATTCTAACTATCACCTTTCCCATATACTCGGCCATGCAGCCTGCAGAACACGGATCAAACAGGGGTGTCTTGCGCTAAAAAACATCCGTTTTCCGGAGGTGAACATGGCATATTTTACTGTGTTTGTATGGTCTGACTAAACGCGAATCGTTTCGCTTATGCGTGTTGCATAAAGGAAAAACGGATTCGGAAAAAATGGCAGCGGTTTTTTACACTTTTTACCAAATTGACTGTCAGATGACGTATTTCATGTGTACAGTATAATAAACTTTCACAAAAAAATCAAGATATTTTTTCAGAAATTGTATTGACAGCATAAAAATGTTTTTATATTATATATTTGGTAATAGGGAAGAAGATCCTGTTTTAAGCGCGAAACGGTTCGTTTTATGGGAGCTTGGAGGGAATCGATGGCAACCATTAAGGATGTAGCCCACAGAGCGGGCGTTGCGGTGTCTACCGTATCCAAGTACATAAACGGCGGAAACGTCCGGGACGCCAATTCCGACGCCATCCGCGAGGCCATCGAAGCGCTGGATTATCGGGTCAACCCCTTTGCCAGGAACCTCAAATCCCAGCGCTGCCGTTCCATCGGCATTCTGCTTCCGGATATGACTGCTCCTTTCTACGGCAGTGTGATCACGGCCCTGGATAAGATCCTGCGGGAGCGTGGCTATCATACATTAATATCCTGTTATGGCGCAGACCACGGTCTGGAACGGGATAATCTGCAATTTCTGATCACAAACGGCATCGACGGTCTTATTTATGCGCCGGAAGATCTGTCTGCAGACGAGTTTTACGAGCTGACAGCCAACTGCAGCATTCCGGTGGTGCAGATCGACCGGATCATCCAGGGTGTGGACAGCGATGCGGTGTTGGCGGACAATGCGGATGCGACTTACCGTGCGGTCTCCCGGCTTTTGCAGGAGGGACACCGCAGGATCGGTCTGATCACCGGTCCCAAGTCGGTGTTTTCTGCCAAGGAGCGGCAGGTGGGTTATCTGCGGGCGCTGTCTGATTATAATATAATGTATGACGACACACTGATCGTCAGCGGACCCCATACTTTTGAAAACGGATATCGGGGATGTGAAGCGCTGTTGCAGCTGGAGGATCGCCCCACGGCAATCGTGACGACCAATTATGATATTACCGTGGGTCTGATCACCGCTGCCCGGGACAGGGGACTGCATCTGCCCGAGGATATGACCATCTTCGGCTTTGACTGTGTGAATGTCTGCACCATGATGAAGCCGCCGCTGCCGGTGGTCCATCAGCCGGAGCAGGAGATCGGCCAGATGGCAGCCGCTTACCTTATCGAACGGTTGGAAGGCTACCACGGAAAACCCCGCACCACCCGGCTCAAGTGCCGCCTGGTGCCGGAACAATCGGATTAGAGCGCGAACCGCGTTTTAATATTATAATGTAAATATGCCGCGAAAATTGCGGTAAAGAATCAGGAGGATGTAATTATGGCGAAAAACAGATACATCGGCGATTACCCTGTGATTGGTATTCGTCCTATTGTCGACGGCCGCCGCGGACCCCAGATGATGCGTGAGTCTCTGGAGCCCCTGGTTTGGGCAATGGCAGAGTCTGCCAAGAAGCTCTTTGAGGAGAACCTGTTCTACTCCAACGGTGAGCCCGTTAAGGTCGTGATGGCAGATACCTGCATCGGCCGTGTGCCCGAGGCAGCTGCCTGCGCAGATAAGTTTAGAAAAGAGGGCGTTTCCATCACTCTGTCCGTGACTCCCTGCTGGTGCTACGGCTCCGAGACCATGGATATGGATCCTCAGACCATCAAGGGCGTTTGGGGCTTCAACGGCACCGAGCGTCCCGGCGCAGTGTACCTGGCTGCCGTTCTGGCTGGCCATGCCCAGAAGGGTCTGCCCGCTTTCGGTATCTACGGTCATGAGGTCCAGGATCGGGATCAGGTCACCCAGATGCCCGAGGATGTGAAGGAAAAGCTGCTGCGCTTCGGTCGCGCCGCTGTTGCTGTTGCTACCATGCGCGGCAAGTCCTACCTGCAGATCGGCTCCCAGTGCATGGGCATCGCCGGCTCTATCATGGATCAGGATATGATGGAAAGCTACTTCGGTATGCGCGTAGAGTCTGTTGACGAGGTCGAGATCCTGCGCCGTATGGAAGAGGGCATTTACAACGAGGAAGAGTTCCAGAAGGCTCTGGCATGGACCAAGGAGCACTGCAAGGAAGGCCGGGATGACAACCCCGAAGAGGTTGACTTCCTGGGCGAAAAGGTGCGCATCAAGTTCACTCCCGAGGAGAAGGAAAAGCAGTGGGAGTTCACTGTTAAGATGTACTGCATCATCAAGGATCTGATGTGCGGCAACAAGAATCTGTCCGACAAGTTCGAGGAAGAGAAGGT
>JAZNJN010000021.1:0-2859 GCA_045578025.1 Faecousia sp.
TCGGCGGCGGTCTGCTCAGCGGCACCCAGTCGGCCTGCGATGCGGCCTGCGCCGCCTTTGCCCGGCGGGTCGCCGAGGTGGCAGCAAACCCCATGGAAATGTAAATGATCGTTTATATGCGTAATGGAGCGCGAAGCGCGAGCCGCCCCTGTGTAAGGGGAGGTGCCCCGTTAGGGGCGGAGGGGTTGTGACAATCCCTCAGTCAGCCTTCGGCTGACAGCTCCCTTTACACAAGGGAGCCTTTGTTAAGCTAAACGATCATTTACCGAAAAGAACAAGGAAGTGATGATATGGACTTTGATAAGGACTTAGCCGCCCGGCAGGAAGCAAGACTTCTTTGCCGTCAGGCGGAAAAGGCGCAGAAAAAGCTGTGTGATATGGATCAGCAGCAGCTGGATGCCATCGTGGAAGCTATGGCGAAGGCGTTTTCCGGGGCATCGTTGGAGCTTGCAGAGCTGGCGGTGAGAGAAACGGGGTTCGGCAACGCCGAGGACAAGATCACCAAGAATAAATTTGCATCGGAAACTGTGGCAGCTGCCGTGCGGGATATGAAATGCGTAGGCGTATTAAAAGAAATTCCCGGGGAAAAGCTATGGGAGGTAGGTGTTTCCGTTGGTGTCATTGCCGCCATCGTACCCAGCACCAATCCCACTTCTACGGTGTGCTATAAGGCCATCGTCGCCCTGAAAGCAGGCAATGCCATCGTTTTTTCTCCCCATCCCAAGGCGGTGGACTGCACCCTGCGGGCAGCCCGAATCGTGGCGGCGGCTGCGGAAAAGGCTGGTGCGCCGGCGGGCTGCATCAGCTGTCTGAGCCTTGCGTCCATGGCAGGCTGTCAGGAGCTGATGGCGGCGGAGGAAGTCAAGCTGATTTTGGCCACCGGCGGTCCGGGCATGGTCCGGGCGGCTTATTCTTCCGGCAAACCCGCCATCGGTGTGGGCGCGGGCAACGGCCCTGCCTATATCCACCACAGCGCGGATATATCTAAGGCCATTTCCTGCATTGCCCGGTCCAAAAGCTTTGACTACGGCACAGTCTGCGCCTCGGAGCAGAGCATCATCGTGGAAAAGGATATGGAGGAGCAGGTTCGCACCGAGGCAAAGCGGCAAGGTTTTTACTTCATGGACAAGGAAGAGGCGGGGAAGCTGGCAAAGCTCCTGTTTAAGCCAAATGGGGCGCTGAATCCCGAAATCGTGGGCAAGCCTGCGCAGCATCTTGCCCAGATGGCTGGCTTTTCCGTGCCCAGAGGGACAAAGGTGCTGGTTGCCCGGGAGCAGGAGGCAGGCCCCACCCGGCCTTATTCTATGGAAAAGCTGTGCCCAGTGCTGGCGTTTTTCGTCATGGACAGCGAGGACGCGGTGCTGGAGAAGGCCATTGAGGTGCTGACCCATGAGGGTAGCGGCCACACCTTCTCTATGCACGCAGAGGATGAGAATGTGGTGCGGAAATTCGCCCTTAAGATACCGGTTTCCCGCTTTCTGGTGAATACACCGGCGGCATTGGGCGGCATCGGCGCTACCACAAAGCTGTTCCCGGCACTGACACTGGGCTGCGGCGCAGTGGGCGGCAGCTCATCTTCCAATAACATTTCCCCCATGGATCTGATCAACATCCGCCGGGTGGCCTGGGACATCGGTGAGAAAGTGGAAAAGAGCCGGATCAGGATCGATAACGATCTGGTGGAGATGCTGGCAACAAAAATTCTGGAACGACTCAAATAATCTGAAAAGGAGTAATCAATATGGATACAAATAGCTTGGGTATGATCGAAACAAAGGGCCTCATCGGCGCGATTGAAGCAGCCGATGCCATGGTCAAGTCTGCCAATGTGCAGCTGGTGGGTAAGGAGCAGGTCGGGGGCGGCCTGGTCACCGTCATGGTTCGGGGCGACGTGGGTGCTGTCAAGGCTGCCACCGATGCCGGCGCAGCTGCAGCAGAAAAGGTGGGCGAACTGATCTCTGTCCATGTCATCGCCCGGCCCCATGCCGAGGTGGATGCCATCCTGCCCAAGGATCGCAAGTCCGGTCCTGCGCCTAAGGCCTGATGCTCTACACAGAGGAACAGGTAAAAGCCAATATCCGAAACCGGGAGGGCAAGCGGGTCTTCTTTCTGGGGAAAGGGGATCAACTGACTCCCGGGGCCCGGGACTGGCTGAGTCGGGAACGGATCGAGGTGCGAAGCGCCGATACGGCGAAAATCGACACCTATAAATTGCTGGGTGGCGGGTATATCACGGAAAAGCTGGAGCATATGACCCACCTTCATGGGGATGTTCTGGTGAGCAAGCAGCATCCGCGAATCGCCTTTCGGGGCGCTATTGATTCGCTGGAAGCAGAACTAATGTTATGTCAACTTAATGCGGAGTCGGTGCGCCGGGAATTGGGAGAGATTCTGGAACTGGCAAGGCGGCTGATTCGGTGCGATGTGATGGACGAGCCTGTCCCCGGGGATACTCTCTGTGGATTAACCGAAAAGGAGATCCGGGAGCACAGCCACCGCCCCCAGGATTTTTACGGACAGCCCCATTTTATGCCATCTGTTTCCGATGGTGCTGCGGTGCTGCATTTGAATCGCTGCCGCTGTGTGGCGAGAAATGCGGAGCTGGCGGCAGTCCGGGCCTTTGTGGATGGGGAGGGGAATGTGCACCGGGGAGACATCCTCCGGGCGCTGAACCGGATGAGCAGTATGCTATACATTCTGATGATCCGGCTCAAGAAGGAAAGATAAATGATCGTTTAGCTTAACAAAGGCTCCCTTGTGTAAAGGGAGCTGTCAGCCGAAGGCTGACTGAGGGATTGTCACTAATCGTGGTATGATTGCCACCGGCAATCATTGAGATTTGTTACGCTGCGCTTTGCA
>JAZNJN010000022.1:0-45854 GCA_045578025.1 Faecousia sp.
AGTCAACAACTTTTTTCTTTATTTTTCCGGTTTTTTTGTTATAATGGGGGTAGAAACTTAAAGGATTTCAGGAGGTTATCCCTATGAAGCGAATTATGGCGATTGACTACGGCGATGCCCGCACCGGTATTGCCGTTTCCGACCTTTTGTGCAGTATCGTGGGCACGACTACGGTAATCCACAGCCACAACCCGGAAAAGACTGTTTTAGAAATTTGCCGCCTTGTGAAAGAAAATGATGTAGGCGAGCTGGTTATGGGCTTTCCCCGGAATATGGACGGAAGCGAAGGACCCAGAGCGGAGCTGTACCGGGAGTTTGCGGGAAAGCTGGAAACGGCGGCAGGAATGCCTGTGAGACTGTGGGACGAGAGAAGGACTACGGTGGAGGCCCACCAGATCTTATCTGCCCACAATTACCACGGCAAGAAACGGAAAAATACCGTGGATGCAGTGGCAGCTTCTTTGATCCTGGAAAGCTATTTATCCTTTCGCGGTCGATAAAACAGCTCCCGAAAACCGGTGACGAGCAACAATCCGCCGAAAAGCTTCCTTACGGTCTCCTGATCTATTACATTTCGTAAAAATGAAAACAGTGCAGCCATGATACTCCCTGCGATGATCGCCGGGAGTATCTCTTTTACACGAATTGCACCCTTCTTCCAGCGAACAACGGATACACTGCCTGCGGCGGTGATAAAGAACATCAGATTGATCATTCTTGCGGTGCCGGGATCCATGTGCAGCGCCAATGTGAGCCATAGGATCAGCAGGCTGCCGCCACCGATGCCCAGTCCAGCAAGAAATCCCAGTACTGCACCGACAAGGACTGTGATAGGCAGGGAAGTCAGCATAAATACCGCACCCCACCCCATAAAATCAGCAGCCCGAGGGCCCGATGCAGCCATTTGACCGGTATTTTGTCACCGATGAAACCTGCCAGAAGACCGCCGACAATACTTCCTAACAGATATGGCCATGCTGTTGCAAAAGGGATGTCTGTTCCAACGGCAGAAATACACAGCGACACAATACAAATCGGAAGGATAATAGAAACAGAAGAGGGGAATACCTGTTCCTCTTTTATATCTGTCAACCAAGTCAATAAAGGCACAAGCAGCATCCCGCCGCCGGCACCGAACAAACCGTTCACCGCTCCTGCTGCAGCACCGGCGATCCACATCCCATATTTTTTCAATTTATCGCCCCCTTACTGTAAGAATTTCCGTCCGGGCGCGAATTATACAAAAAACAGGTCGGATCCGATGATCCGACCTGTTCATGATATTAGTAACCCATTACGTAATCCGTTTCCATACCGGAAAGGTTTACTTTTGTTACATTCACTTTTTCGGAGATATCCTCCATCCACTTCTCGCTGTCCTGGGCGATCAATTCGTTCTTGATCATGTAATCGCGATAGGTGATATCCTGAGTCTTGACGAAGTACATAACATGGTAGCCGTACTCGGTCTCGACCAGACCGGTATCGCCGGGCTTGCGATTTTCATCGAAGCACCAGTCATTGAAGGCGGAAACCATCTGGCCGGGGTAGACGTTCTCATACAGACCGCCGTCCTTGCCGTCGCTGTCCTTGCTGTTCAGGTTCGCCAGAGCGGCAAAGGTGTCTTCGTTGTGGCCTTCCTCAGCCAGCCATCCATCCAACAGGAGCTGTGCCTTTTCCTTTGCCTTATTCTTTTCCTCAACGGTATAGGTCTTCTCGCCGGTGGTGGAATCGGTCTTGCCGCCCTCGAAGCCGATCAGAATATGACGGACATCGACAAGGTTGGTCAGATTGTCATCGCGCTCCACGAAGTAAACCACATAGTAACCGGTGGTCTCCAGAGTGGTGGACTTATCGTCGTTGGTCTTTTTCTGGGTAATGGGGATGACAGTAGTGTCATTCATCTGACGGCCGGAGTTGCCAACCCAACGCTGAATGTCGGTGTTGGAAATGCTGTTGTAGAACACATTGTCGTTCTGGGTAGCAGCTGCCTTATCGTTCTTCTCGTTGATTTTCAGACCCTTGATGTAGCCGTTAAACTGCTCAACAGTGGTGATGGGGGAACCGGCGAGAGCATCTGCGTCCTTCTTGGCAGCCTCCAGAGCAGCAGCCTTCTGCTCATCGGTATAGGTGGTCTTACCGTCCTCACCCTTGGTACCTTCACCCAGATAATCGCTAACTTTAATCTGATAGGTGGCATAAGTGAAGGTAGAGTATACATTAAACTTGCCCTTTTCGTAGTCGCGGTACTGCTCGTCGGTATACTCCAGAGACTCCACATACTTCTGATAATAAGAAGTAGCCAGTGCGGTGACCTCGTAATAGTTGCGGTAGGTCTTGACGTTGGCGCCGTCGCCATAGGAACCGCGCAGATAGCTGGCTGCACTGGAGTAGCCATAGTTGACTGCGCTGGCGTTCAAATTATTAAAATAGGTATCAAGAGCCTTCTGCTCGTCCTCGGTCAGGGAGTGCTTATCTGCTACAGCTTTGTCGTACAGGCCGTAGATGCCCTTGGCACTCTCGATTGCCTGGTCTACAAAGTAATCGCCCCAGTTGCTGTCGTCCTTTGCCTGCTCATTCAGAGGCTTGGAAATGTCAAAGGGGAGAGCCAGCTGCCAGTAATTACCGTAGGAGGGATAGTACTGGTTGTAAATATTGGTGTAATAATCGTTAATGGCGTCCACATAGAAGTAGCTCAGGTCCGTGGTGCTCAGCTCATGCTCGCCAACGGTAACAGCATGGGTGCTGCGGTTGATCACGCCAATGACGGGACCGCTGAGTGTTACGCCCAGAACGATCGCCACGATCAGGACCATAACTACCGTAAAGGTAAGGGTGTAGGCTTTCAGAGATTTTGCCTCTTTTAATTCTTTCTGCTGCTTTTCGGTCATAGCCGCAGCATTCTGCTCCTTACGGAGTTTTTTCTTGCTGGATGCGCTCATGTAATCAATTCCTCTCATTGTGCTATTGGTTGCGCTGCGCACATAGTTATACGCATAGACCAAAATATTATAACCTAATTTTCCAACAGTTGCAAGTGTTTTCTTTGGGATTTTGTAGAAAAAGGAAAAAAGTTCACAATAAAAACATGGGGAGCAGCCGCTCCCCATGCCATATATCCCGCTTTGGCCGTGCATACCCGATTATGACCTGCACCAAAAGGCAGGTGGGTCGCCGCTCCATACCATAACTGCTCCCAACGTCCGCTTACACGCATAGGTCATAAGCGGGAGGTCTGCAAACCGGCAGGGAAATCAAGCATCCCTATTAATAAATGTGGGTCCAAAAGGGCACGTCACGCACCAAGCAGGAGGTATATGCCTTAGTCTTCTTCCTGCTGGGCGTAAAGTTGATCCATGATCAGATCGTTAACTGCTTCCAGTTCTGCATCATCCTCAATGGCGCAAAGGATACTCTCGCCGCCTTCATCAACAGACTTCAGAATGCTCACCTGCAAGTCAGCAAGTTCACTGCTTTCCCCGTCAGCGGGAATTACAGCGAGATAGGAGCAGCCGTTATACTCCACTGTGGTCAATACCTCCAGCTCATATTCGGTACCGTCCTCATCTACAATGGTCATAAAGTCAGAACCGTACAGATCGCTCATTTCTCAATCCTCCCAGATTGTTTCTCTACCGATATTTTACTGTAATCCGGTGTCAAAATCAAGTGGGAATTGCAGTAGCCTCTATATCTTAGGAGAGATAATCCTCCATCAACCGAAGCAGATCTTCCTTTGATTCAAAGCGGATACCTTCTTCCAGTGCTCTGCGGTCTGCTACGGGGAGCATTTGCGCAGAGTATGGGAAGACTTTGATCGGCTCAGGATCTTCGTCCTGCCACAATGCGATCTGCCCGTTATGGACACCAAGCAGAAACCCCAGCAATAGGATGCAAAATATATGAGAAAGCTTTTTCATGGACGCACCTCCTGGTGATAGTATGGTTTTGAAAAGCAAAAAAATACTGCCGGCCTACAAAAAGCTGGCAGTATTCTCTTATTCAAGCCTCATCAGTCCAAAATATTCGGGACAGTGAAAATTGGGAGAGGGCAGAGGTATGGGATTCCATGCAAGATAGTGCGGCTGCACTGTCAGATCGCCGCATTTATAGCAATTGGCCCGGATACTTCCGCCGGATAGCGGCCTAAAATCCGGAAAAAAGTGTCGGATCAGGGAGCAGGGAACTGCATATGTAAGATTCCATCCGTACTCTGTACGGCTGATGATCGGTGTAATTGGAGGCGTTACGGGCAACAGCCGCGTAAATCCGGAAGGTCCCCCAAGGCCCAGAAACATACAACCGTTCGGGTTAATTTCAATATTCATGTAACGAGGGTCATCATGTATCGGGGAAAAGAAGAACTCCAAACAACTGTCCTCATACGGAAGGCCCAGCTTACCGGTATTTTCGGCACGGATATTGGGTTCCCGGGCAGATAGATGTACATAAAAGGCTTCTTCATCATAACACAGTTTTGCTTCAGCGCTAATCGGCACTTCCGGTGACCAAAGCAGGCAATCAATCTGTAATGCTGGTATTTTATCCCAGTCAAGCACTTCAGGTTTTTGTTGGATCATATACTCTTTCATATCTGACTCCTGAATATCAAAAAGGATTACCGTAATTCTAACATAACAGCACTTGTTAGGCAACAGAGATTATCGTATATTTGTAAATTTTTATTTTCTGGTAAAAATAGTTCTTTCGTTTTGCATTTGGGTATGCTATAATAATATGACTGATGGTATGCAATTATGCCGGAAGTGAATTCAACGTAACCTTGCGAGCCCTTTGGCTGCTGTTATTTTTGGAGGTATCAGCATGGCTAATGAGAATAATAGTCGGAAAGTAAAGGTGTCCAGACAGTCCTGGAAGCCCGGTCGCGCACTGACCACTCTGCGCAGTATCTGGACCGTTGCCTATTCCGTTCTGAAGATCGCTTTTGGCGCATTGGCAACAGTGCTCATCATTGCCGGTGTCTGTTTGCTTGTGTTTGTAGGTATTCTGGGCGATTATCTGGAGAACGACATTCTGCCCAATGCAGATGCGGATCTGGATACCATCGTTTTGGATCAAACCTCTTACGCATATTATATCGACGCTTCCGGAAACATTCAGACGCTTCAGAAGCTGTTTGCGGACGTAAAGCAGGAATGGGTGGACTATGAGGATATCCCCAAGGATCTGATTCATGCCGCTGTGGCTATTGAGGATAAGCGTTTCTTTGAGCATCAGGGAGTTGACTGGTTTACCACTGCAAAAGCCTGTATTAATATGTTTGTTGGCGCAAGAGGTCAGTTTGGCGGCTCATCCATCACCCAGCAGCTGATCAAGAACTATTTTAAGGCAGATGATGTGACTGTTCAGCGTAAAGTTCTGGAGATCTTCCGCGCCGTTGAGCTGGAGAAACGGTACGACAAAACTGTTATCATGGAGTATTACCTGAACATCATCTATCTGGGAGAGCGCTGTAACGGCGTCAAGGCCGCCGCTGCCGCCTATTTCGGCAAGGAGCTGGAGCATCTGACTCCCGCGGAATGCGCGGCACTGATCAGTATTACCAATAATCCGTCCCTGTATAATCCCTACCGAACCACCCTGGACAAGTCCGGCAAGACTGGCATGGAGCAAAACAATGAGCGGCGTATCAATACACTGTGGATGATGCGCAACGAAGGTTATTTAACAGAAGAAGTGTACCAGGAAGCCATTGCACAAGAATTGGTACTCAAGCGTGGCATTGACGCGGAAGATAAGGTAGCAGATTGCATGAACGAAGCCTGCGGCTTTCATGGAAAGGTCGGTACCTTTGACAAGCGCAGTGACGGCAAGTATTACTGCCCCCAGTGCGGCGCTGTAACTGCCATCGGTGAGAACGCCTCCCAGGAAGTCTATTCCTACTTTATGGACACTGTGATTGAAGATGTGGCAAAAGCCCTTGCAGAGAAGAACGGTGTGGAGTGGAATGCGGACACAAAAGAGGCCTATACGGAACTGATCGGCCGCAGCGGCTACCATATTTATACCACTTTGGATATGGAAGTCCAGAAAGCAGTTGATAAAATCTATGAGGACTTAAGCCAGATTCCCGCAGACCGCAGCCTGCAGCAGCTCCAGTCCGGTATTGTAATTATTGACAATGTAACCGGCGATATTGTTGCCATGTCCGGTGGTGTTGGTGAGAAGACTGTCCACGACGGCTTGAACCGTGCCACGGATTCCCGTCTGCAGCCTGGTTCTTCCTTTAAGCCGCTGACGGTCTACGCCCCCGGTTTTGAACTGGGTGTCATCACACCGGCATCTGTTGTCAAGGATATACCTCTTTACTACACCAACGGCAGACCTTATCCTTACAATGACGACCGTGAATATTCTTACAGCCGTTCCATTAAGGATGCTGTGAAGCACTCCGTCAATGCAGTTGCGGTCAACACACTGGATGCCCTTGGACTGGGTTACAGTTACAAATTTGCCACGGAGAAATTCGGTATTTCTACACTGGTCCAGCAGTATGTAAACTCCAATGGCACTTTTTTCTCCGATGAAGACTATTCTCCGCTGGCTCTGGGTGCACCTACCTTTGGCGTCACCATCCGGGATATGGCTAACGCTTACGCCACCTTTGCCAACAAGGGTACGTTCCGGGAAGCAAGAACCTTTACTAAGGTCTATAACAGCAAGGGCGAAGTAGTTCTGGATAACACCCAGGATTCTCAGCAGATCCTCAGCGAAAAAGCAGTAAACTATATGAATTACTGCCTGGATGAAGCGGTTGCCGGCGGTACCGGTACCGGCGCAGATCTGCGGGAAATCGGCATGAATGTTGCTGGTAAGACAGGTTCTACCTCCAGCTATAAGGACCGCTGGTTCTGCGGCTTTACACCTTACTACACTGCAGCTGCATGGTGCGGTTATGATACTCCCGAGGTCATCAGCCTTGTCAAAGGAGGTAACCCTGCAGCACAGCTTTGGAAGAAAGTTATGCTGCCCATCAATACCGGCAAGGAAGTGGTGCCACTGTATGATGCCACGGATATGATCGAAGTCAGTGTCTGTCTGGACTGCGGCAAACTGGCAACAGATGCCTGTGCCGTGGAAGCACGGTACTTTAATTCCGGCGCTGTTCGCATCACTAATGCAAAGGTTTATGCGGAGGACGCACCGCTGGAGGAATGTGACTGCCATGTGGTTGTTGACTTCTGCGAAAGCTGCAATGCCGTTGCCAATGACTACTGCAAGAAGCTGGCCGCTGTGGGCAGAGCAAGCCTTACCAAGCGTTCGCTGGTCAAAATGACTCAAACTGAGGTCAATAATGTGGCTGCCGCCTGGAATAACGGCCTGTGGGGACAGCACAAAGCGGACAACTATGTCTATCTTGTGGATCGTGACGGCAATCCCGTCAACAATTACAAGGGAATCCGCGGCAATCAGAATGTGGGTGTGAAAGCACCTTACCTTGTCTGTACTACCCATACAAAGGCTAACTGGGATGCGTTCCTTGCGCAAAACCCCGGTTACAAGGATACAGACGAGGATAACAAAACAGAAACAACCATAAACCCCACAACAACAGATAAAGATACAAAAGACGAGGATTAATCATGATCTGGATTTCCGATGAATGGAAAGATTACGAGGTTCTGGACACCTCTGACGGTGAGCGTCTGGAGCGGTGGGGGAAGTATACCCTCGTCCGCCCGGATCCTCAGGTGATCTGGAACACGCCGAAGGAGCATCCCGGCTGGCGGAAATTTGACGCCCGCTATGTCCGCTCCAATACCGGCGGCGGTCACTGGACTGACCATCACCTGCCGGAGCGCTGGCAGATCCGGTACAAGGACTATCTGACATTCAATGTCAAACCCATGAATTTTAAGCATACAGGCGTGTTTCCTGAGCAGGCTGCCAACTGGGATTTTATCCGCGATACCGTCGCCGAGGCTGCAGCAAAGCGCCCTGTGCGGGTGCTGAACCTGTTTGCTTACTCCGGTGGCGCTACGCTGGCGGCTGCTGCCGGCGGTGCGGAGGTGTACCATGTGGACGCCTCCAAGGGCATGGTGGCATGGGCAAAGGAAAACGCTCAGGCCAGTGGTTTAGCTGACCGTCCCATTCACTGGATTGTGGATGATTGCGGCAAGTTTATCCAGCGGGAGATCCGCAGAGGACGCCGCTATGACGGTATCATTATGGATCCACCTAGCTACGGCAGAGGACCCAGCGGTGAGATCTGGAAGATGGAAACAAGCTTTTATCCCTTCCTTCTGGAAACAGCAAAGCTGTTGACCGACAATCCGCTGTTTGTGATCATTAATTCTTATACCACCGGACTTGCACCCTCTGCTGTTGGCTACGCATCCGATGTGGTGTTTGGATCGAAGCATGGCGGTAAAACGCAGGTAGGGGAGCTGGGACTTCCGGTAACCTCCAGCGGAATCATGCTGCCTTGCGGCGCAACCGGAAGATGGACACCCTAACGGGGAGGATACGATTTTGGGCACAGCAATTTTTGTAAAAAATCTTGCATACACTTATCCGGGCGTGGATGACACGCCCGGCGTCGCCGTATTTAAGGATATGAATCTTACTGTGGAAGAAGGCAGCTTTGTTGCCATTCTTGGCAGCAACGGCTGTGGAAAATCCACTCTGGCAAAGCATTTTAATTCTATTCTTCTGCCTTCCGGCGGTACTGTCCATGTGTTTGGTATGGATACCTCGGATGAGGAGAAGCTGATGTCCATCCGCCGCACAGTTGGCATGGTGTTCCAGAATCCGGATAACCAGATTGTTGCCAATGTGGTGGAGGAGGATGTGGCTTTCGGTCCGGAAAACTTAGGCATTGCCGGTCCCGCCATCCGTCAACGGGTGGACAACGCGCTGAAGCAGGTTGGCATGTACGAATATCGGGAGCACGCCCCTCATCTGCTCTCTGGTGGTCAAAAACAGCGGGTCGCCATTGCAGGCATTATTGCCATGGAGCCAAAATGCATCGTTCTGGATGAGCCCACAGCCATGCTGGACCCCAGAGGCCGCAGAGAGGTCATGCAGACCATTTCCCGGCTGAACAAGGAAAAGAACATTACCGTCGTGCTGATCACCCACCACATGGACGAGGCTGCTCAGGCAGAGCGTGTAGTCGTACTGCACAAGGGTGGAATTGCCGCTGACGGCACGCCTAAGGAAGTATTTTCACAGGTTGATCTGCTGCACAGCATCGGTCTTGCAGCCCCCGAAACCGTGGAGCTTTGTCATACACTGAATCAGCAGGGTTTAGATCTGCCGCTGGATCGCTTGAATTACGAAGATTGCGCGCAGTTACTTTATAACGAGGTAAAGAACTGACCGTAGGAGGAAAAGAGATTGACACCGTTTTTAGAGGTCAAAGAACTAAGTCATATTTACAGTGCCGGCACGCCGTTTGAGCATATAGCTCTGGACAGCGTGAGCTTTTGCGTGGAACGGGGAGAGTTTATCGGTGTGATCGGACATACCGGTTCCGGAAAATCCACCCTGATGCAGCACTTAAATGGACTATTGAAGCCTACATCCGGCAGCATTTTACTGGACGGAAAGGACATCTGGTCTGATAAGGCTTTGACCCGTCAGGCAAGATTCCGGGTAGGTCTGGTTTTTCAGTACCCGGAGTATCAGCTTTTTGAAGAAACCGTCTATAAAGACATCGCTTTTGGCCCCGGCAACATGGGGCTGAGCAAGGAGGAGATCGATCGCCGGGTGCGGGAAGCAGCCGGTTTTGTGGGCATTTCCGAGGATATGCTGGAGGTATCTCCCTTTGACATTTCCGGCGGACAGAAGCGCCGGGTGGCCATCGCCGGTGTCATCGCCATGGAGCCGGAGATTCTGATTCTCGACGAGCCCACAGCCGGACTTGACCCTGCAGGCAGGGAAGAGATCCTGCAAAATATTGAGCATTACCGCAAAGCAAAGAATGCAACCATTATGATGGTCAGCCACTCTATGAATGATGTGGCGCGGCTGACGGACCGTTTGATCGTGATGAACGGTGCAAAGCTTGCTATGGACGACATACCGGACAGGGTCTTTACCCGGGCGGAAGAGCTGCTCCAAATGGGTCTGGATATTCCGGAGCTGACTCGTGTTTTTCTTTCTTTGAAGCAGATGGGACTGCCTGTAGAGCCGGTCTATACTATGGAGCAGGCAGTGACTGCCATCAAAAAGTTAAAAGGAGGGCAGTGCCATGCTTAAAGACATTACCCTCGGCCAGTATTTCCCGGGAAAATCTGTGATCCATCGCTTAGATCCCCGGACAAAGCTGATCATTCTGGTTGTTTATATCGTAGCGCTGTTTCTTGCGGTCAGCTGGGCCTCCTACGGCGTTCTGGCGGCTTTTCTGATCGTTTGCATCGCTGTTTCCGGAATCCCTGCAAAATCCTTTGTAAGAGGCATGAAGCCCCTGCTGTTTATCCTTATCTTTACGGCAGTACTGAATATCTTTTTCACTCCCGGAGAAACGGTTTTGTTCACTTTCCTGAGCATTACTGTTACTCTGGAGGGTCTGGTGCGGGCATTTTTTATGCTGATCCGCATTCTGATGCTGATCGCCGGCACATTCCTGCTGACCTATACCACTTCACCCATCTCTTTGACGGACGGATTGGAATCCCTGCTTTCTCCGCTGAAAAAGATCAAAGTACCGGTCCATGAGCTTTCCATGATGATGTGTATCGCTCTGCGTTTTATTCCTACCTTGATTGAGGAAACAGACAAGATCATGGCAGCGCAAAAGGCAAGAGGAGCAGATTTTGAGTCCGGCAAGCTGACCCAGCGCGTTAAGGCATTGATCCCTATTCTTGTGCCGCTGTTTGTGGGAGCTTTCCGTCGTGCTGACGAACTGGCCACCGCTATGGAGTGCCGCTGTTACCATGGCGGCGAAGGTCGTACAAAGATGAAGCTGCTGCGCTATAAGCTCTGGGATTATGAGGCCTTCGGCGTTGGTGTTCTATTGATTGCAGCTGTTTGTGTGCTGCGGCATTTTGGTTTGTGAGGTAAATTATGCGCAATATCGCTTTGTTCCTGACATATCTGGGTACTGCTTACCATGGCTGGCAGATGCAGAAGGATCTGCCCACTGTTCAGGAGACAATGGAAAAGGCTATTGCCATGGTTGTAGGCCACAGTGTGCATGTCACTGGCTGCGGAAGAACCGACGCGGGCGTCCACGCAAAATGTTATGTGGCGAATTTCCGCACTACCTCTACCATACCTACTGATCGCCTGCCCTATGCCCTGAACACTCACTTGCCGCCGGATATTGTAGTAACCAAGGCCTTTGAAGTGCACGAGGATTTCAATGCAATCGGCTCATGCGCCCGGAAAGAATATACCTACCTGATCTACAATTCCCGATTGAAAGATCCCTTCTATGTGGATCGGGCGTGGTTTTACCCCAAGCATCTGGATGAGAAGATCATGCAGGAGGCAGCTCAGCAATTTGTTGGCACCCATGATTTTGCTGCTGTCAGATCCGTTGGAACAGATGTAAAATCCACCGTCCGCACTGTATATTATTATGATGTGGAGCGGGAAGGGGATTTGATTCGGCTTAGGGTCTGCGCCAACGGTTTTCTTTACAATATGGCACGGGCAATGGCGGGAACGGTTGTTTATGCGGCACAAGGGAAGATCAAACCGGCTCAGATCGGCGGGATATTGGACTCCGGAAACCGCACTGCCGCTGGTCCTACCGTACCTCCCGGCGGTCTTTACATGACCCACCTGTGGTATGACGATGGTGTGGAAAAATTTGAGTGCGAAAGTTTATAATTTATTCGCTTTTTCCTGCTGTATCTATGCTAAACTGATGCGCAGAAGTTTATTTCCCATGGATTGGAGGGATGGCTATGCAGCCGAAGCTGTGTACCAAATGTAAGAAAAATATTGCCGTCGTTTTCATTACAAGAATTGAAAACGGCGTTACCATGAATGAAGGCTATTGCCTAAAATGCGCCCGTAGTCTGGGCATTCCCCAGATCGACCACGCGGTGAAGCAAATGGGTTTTTCCGAGGAAGATCTGGATAATCTGACGGACGAAATGAGCAGTATGTTCGGGCAGATCGATCAGGGTGATCACGATGAGGATGATATGGACAGCCAGACTGCCACATTCCCCATGATCAACCAGCTTTTCGGTGCACTGAACCCGAATCCGTCCGCCAATCATCCGACTCCGAAGAAGGAAGAGCCGGAGAAGGATGAGGGCGAACCGAAGAAAAAGAAGAGTAAAAAACATAAGTTCCTGGATAGCTATTGCATGGACTTGACCGGTCGGGCAAGGGCAGGAAAGCTGGACAAGGTGATCGGCAGAGATGTGGAGACCGAGCGGGTCATTCAGATCCTTAACCGCCGCCAGAAGAATAATCCCTGTCTGATTGGTGAGCCGGGTGTGGGCAAGACTGCCATTGCAGAGGGTCTTGCACAGCGAATCGCAGCAGGGGATGTGCCCTATAAGCTCCGGGATAAGGAAGTGTTTCTGCTTGACTTAACTGCACTGGTGGCAGGCACCCAGTTCCGCGGACAGTTTGAAAGCCGTATGAAGAGTCTGATCGGCGAGATCAAGGAATGCGGCAACATCATTCTGGTGATCGATGAGGTGCACAATCTGGTTGGTGCAGGCGACGCAGAAGGCTCTATGAATGCAGCCAACATCTTAAAGCCTGCGCTGTCCCGTGGCGAGATCCAGGTGATCGGTGCTACTACCTTTAATGAATATCGCAAGTATATTGAAAAGGATGCCGCTCTGGAGCGCCGTTTCCAGCCAGTCTCTGTTGCTGAGCCTTCCATCGAGGAAGCCAGTCTGATCATGCAGGGCATCGCCAAAAGCTATGCCGATTATCACGGCGTTACGATTTCGCCGGAGATCGCACGGCAGTGCGTCGTTCTTTCCGAGCGGTATATTACAGACAGATTCCTGCCGGATAAGGCGATTGACCTTCTGGATGAAGCCTGTTCCGATGTGAATCTGCGGTGCAAGGAGATTTCTGAGCTTGCGGAAAAGCGCAAGGAGCGGGACGATTATGAGCTGGAACTGCAGATGCTCACAGAAGATACCGAAAACGAGCATTATGAGCGCCTTGCCCATATTCGCAGCAAGCTGTGTCAAATTGCTGCGCGAATCGAACAGCTGGAGCAAGTGCCGCCTCCTGCGGTAACAATGGAGAACCTCGCCCGGATCATTGAACTGTGGACGAAAATTCCTGCATCCAAGATCAAAGCCCAGGAATATCAGCAAATAAGCGGTCTGAAAGATCGGCTGAAAGCCCATATTGTGGGTCAGGATGAGGCGGTTGATGCTGTAACACGGGCGATCCGTCGGCACAGAGTGGGAATCACCTCCAAAAAGCGCCCCGCATCCTTTATTTTTGTCGGTCCTACCGGTGTGGGTAAAACAGAGCTTGTCAAGCGCCTTGCCGACGATCTGTTTGACAGTGTGGACAGCCTGATCCGCCTGGATATGTCTGAATATATGGAAAAGCACACTGTCTCTAAGCTGATCGGCTCACCTCCCGGCTATGTGGGCTACGATGAGGCAGGTCAGCTTACCGAGAAGATCCGCCGTAAGCCTTACAGTGTAGTTCTTTTCGACGAAATCGAAAAGGCCCACCCCGATGTGCTGAATGTGCTGCTGCAGGTGCTGGATGACGGCAGAATTACCGATGCTCAGGGAAGACAGGTCAATTTTGAGAATACCATTATCGTCATGACCTCCAACGCAGGCTCTGAGGGCAGCGTAGGCGGCATGGGATTTGGCAGAACGGATACCGACCTGGTGAAGGAAAAGACCATGAAGGCGCTGCGTGGCTTCCTGCGCCCAGAATTTATCAACCGTGTGGATGAGATCATTACCTTCAACCATCTGACGGAGGATAATTTCCTGGCCATCGCGGATATTATGCTCGCGGAATTGAAGCAGAATCTGAATGACAGAGGACTGACAGTCAACTGGAACGAGGATCTGCGGCAGTATCTGGTGAAGAAGGCGTTTTCCATCACCTACGGCGCTCGTAATCTCCGCCGCACCATTCAGCGGGATCTGGAAGATCCCATCTCGGAGGTCATTATTGCATCCTTCGAAAAGCCGATTTCTGTGATCGAGATTTGCGTTGAAAACGACAGTATTGTGCTGAAAACAGAATAAAAGTGCCGGGAAGCACCTGCTTCCCGGTTTTTCTTATAAATCCAGTTTGTCGGATACTCTGTCCGCAATATCCATGGCAGCATCTTCAACTTTCCATGCAGCCTTGGTTGCCAGTTTTCGTGCAGTGCTCTGCTTGGGGAGCATCATCACCGCGACAGCTCCAACCGCCGCACCCACTCCCATGGTAATCGCCCAGCCTGTTAAACGCATAATCAATCCCTCCCTTCATAATTAGTATATCCGAGCCGGGGAATTTCACAAATGGAAAGCTTTTTCGGTTTTTTAGGTTGTGTTTTACAGGTAAAATATGTTATAATCAAGAAAAAGTATTGGAGGGGAGACTATGTCTATCGACCTGCTGCAGGATAAGATCCGAAAATTGAAAAATCCTTCTGTAATCGACTTTGGCATTAAGGATGATTGCATTCCTGAGCATCTGATTCGGGAGGAAGGGTCTGTTCTGAATGCCTACGGGCGTTTTTGCCGGGAATTGATGGCAGAATTACAGGATATCGTACCTGCTGTCCGTTTTCCTTTTGATGCCTTTGCGCTTCTCGGATGTGAGGGAATTTCTTTGCTGCAAAATCTGCTGAAAGAAGCGAAGGATCTGGGTTTTTATGTGATTCTTGACGGCCCGTCGATCCTTTCTCCCTGGGGAGCTGACCGCACTGCCGACTCAATTTTTGGGAAACAGGTCTTTCCATGTGACGGACTGATCCTATCTCCGTATATCGGCAGCGACTGTCTTAAGCCTTTCCTGGCTCACTGTAAGGATAATGATAAAGCAGTATTTCTTGTCGTCCGTTCTCCAAACAAGTCCGCATCGGAGCTTCAGGACCTGCTGACAGGCACACGTCATGTGTATAATGCCGCAGCGGAGCTTGCCGGGCGTTTTGGCGAAACGCTGATAGGGAAGAGCGGCTACGCTCACGTTGCCGCAGCTGCCAGTGCCGGCTCTTCAGAGATTCTGCGCACCCTCAGAGCAAAGCATAACAGAACATTCCTCCTTGTCGACGGCCTGGACTACCCCAGCGGAAATGCAAAAAATTGCAGTCACGCTTTTGACCGGTTTGGTCACGGCGCTGTGGTCAGCGCAGGACCTTCCGTTACTGCTGCATGGAAAGAGGGGGAGACCTGCGGCGAGAATTACGTAGCCGATGCCCGTCAGTCCGCAGAGCGAATGAAGAAGAATCTGACCAGATATATTACTATCTTGTAACTATGTAAGCCAGGACGAGCCTGACTTTATCTGCCACGATTTGCGTTGTGACGGCTGCTTCCGCTGTTGGTAGCGGCAGTACTGCCGGTCATACCACCGGTGACATCTTCGATGATGTCCTCCACAACACCGCCGCCGTTGGTGGTCTGGTTATGGCTACCAGTGGTGGCAGGTACGGTAGACTGGGTAGTGGTAGGCACAGAGGTTTCATTTGTGGTTCTACTGCCGCAGGCTGTCATCAAACAGGCGGTAAGGACGAAGCTCAGTGCAATGATCATGATTTTTTTCATATCGATCCTCCTCAATCCATGAGATTTCAAAACTAGTATTGCCCTTTACATGGAATTTAGACTGGAAAAATCTGCGAACAATGTATAATTTGTCATTTTTTATTATTGCTATTTTCAATAATCTCGAGTATAATACTTGGGAATCACACTACATAAAGGAGAATCCTTTGTTATGAAGAAGCTTGCTGTTAAGAAAAATGTGGAATGTATGGCTTGTCTGCAGTGCGTGCAGGCCTGCTCTGAGGCTTTCTACAAGGAGTTCCATCCCGATTATTCCTGCATTCAGATCGTTGCCGGTAAAACCGGTGGTGCCAAGCCCAATATCTGCATCCAGTGCGGCAAGTGCATGAAGGTCTGCGAGCACGATGCCATTACCCAGAATCCCAAGACCGGTGTCTATATGATCAGCAAAAAGAACTGTGTTGAATGTGGCAAGTGCGTGGAGGTTTGCCCCATGAAGGTCATGGTTCATAAGGCCGATAATCCCGTATCCAAGTGCATCGCCTGTGGCATCTGTGTAAAAGCCTGCCCCATGGAAGTGCTGGAGATCGTCGAGAAGTAAATTATACATAAAAAGCAGCCGAAATTTCGGCTGCTTTTTCTTTTTTTGCTCAAAATTTCAAATTGTTACAATTGCATATTGGTGCTTGGTATGTTATAGTATAAAAGATATCATACACCCGGAGGCGTTTATGAGAGATTTTGTTGATTTACAACATGAATTACAGTCCGAATTGCCGGATATTGCGTTTCGCTTCCACGAGCCCTTGCATAAGCATACTTCCTTCCGAATCGGAGGGAATGCAGAGGTCATGGCATTTCCGAAAACTACGGCAGAACTGTCATCCATTTTAAATTTATCCACCATGCTTGGCGTGAAAACATCCATCTTGGGCGCAGGCACCAATATCCTCGCTCCGGACGAGGGAGTTGAGGGCATTGTAATTTGCCTGAAGGATTGCCTGGACGGCATGGAGCAGCTCGATTCCACCCATATCCGTGTCATGGCGGGCGTAACCATGACCAGAGCTGCTATCTTTGCGGCAAATCTGGGTTTATCCGGTCTTGAATTCGCCCACGGCATCCCGGGCACTGTGGGCGGCGGTGTTTATATGAACGCCGGTGCCTACGGCGGTGAGCTGAGTCAAGTTGTGAAAAGTGTAGAGGTAATGGACTTTACCGGCTGCACACGGATTCTGAGTAACGAGCAGATGGCTTTTCAGTATCGAAACAGTATATTGGAATCCTGTGAGCTGATCGCAGTCAGTGCTACTTTCCGTTTGGAGCTCAAGCCCCAGGACGAGATCCGGGCAACTATGAAGGACTTAATGAGACGGCGGTCAGCGTCGCAACCTCTGGATATGCCATCGGCAGGCAGCGCTTTTAAGCGTCCGGTTGGCGGGTATGCTGCCGCATTGATCGATGAAGCAGGGTTGAAGGGATATTCCGTTGGCGGCGCTGCAATATCCACAAAGCACGCAGGTTTTGCCGTAAACCTCGGCAACGCAACCGCTGAAGATGTGAAAAAATTATTGCGAGATGTTTCTGATATCGTCTATGAAAAATCCGGAATTCGTTTGGAGCCGGAGGTAAGAATCTGGTAACTTAGGAAAGGAGGTCCGATATGGCTGTTTCATTTTCTGCAGGCGTAAAGGCAGAGATCTGTCGGACCGTGCCGCAAAAGCAGTGCTGCGCACTTTCTGAGTGCTTCGGCATCTTGCTTCACTGTAATACATTCCGCGCGGACAGCATCCGCATCATCACGGAAAGCAGAGAATTTGCGTACACTTTACCGAAACTGTTCCATAAGGCGCTGGGTATTACCTTTGACATTTTCCCCAGTCCGGAGGCTCCCGGTAAGCTGGTGTTTCAAATCACAGATCCGGACAAGATTGCCACCATTATGGCTGCTTACGGTTTTGATGTCCGTGGCACGCTGGCACTGCATGTAAACCTCCCGATCATGGAAGACGATTGCTGCAAGGCATCTTTCCTCCGCGGTGCGTTTCTGGCGGGGGGCAGTGTCACAGATCCGGCAAAAGGATATCATCTGGAGATCACCACGACCCATAGCAGTGTTTCCAGAGAAACTTACACACTGATTGAAGAAGTCTTAGGCTTTTATCCTAAGACCGCTCAGCGCTCCGGTAACCAGGTTTTGTACATCAAGCAAAGTGAACTGATTTCCGATTTTCTGGCTTATCTGGGTGCCCCTGTGGCCGCTATGGATATCATGGAAGCAAGACTCGAGAAGGAACTGAACAACAAAGTCAACCGCCGCTGCAACTGTGATGAAGCCAACACTTCCAAGGTGGTAGAGGCTTCGCAGGAGCAGCTGGCTGCGTTAAGAATTTTACGGGAACAGGGAGTGATGGAATCCCTGCCTGCAAAGCTCCAACAGGCGGCCGTCGCCCGGGAAAATCACCCGGAGGCATCCCTGACGGAGCTGGCATCCATGATGGAGCCACCCATTAGCAAGCCCGCCATGAATCACCGACTGAAAAAACTGGTATCCCTTTCAAAGGAGGCTGCAAAATGAGTTTTGTACATCTTCATGTTCATACCGAATACAGTCTTCTGGACGGAGCATGCCGCATTTCCGGCATGATGGACCGGGTCAAAGAACTGGGTCAAACCGCCATCGCCATAACAGACCATGGCGTTATGTACGGCTGTATCGACTTTTATAAGGCCGCTAAGGCCGCAGGTATTAAGCCGATCATCGGCTGCGAGGTCTATGTCGCCCGCAGGGGCATGCAGGATCGGGTCTACGGCGTGGACAATAAGCCTTACCATCTTGTACTGCTTTGCAAGGATCGGCAGGGATACGAAAATCTTTGCTTGCTGGTGTCCGAGGCCCACATCAACGGTTTCTATGGTAAGCCCCGTGTGGATCTTGAACTTTTAGAAAAGCACCACGAGGGTCTGATTGCACTGTCTGCCTGTCTTGCCGGTGCTGTGCCCCAGCATATTCTGGAGAACGACTATGAAGGCGCCAAGGCGTATGCTTTGATGCTTGCATCCATCTTTGGCGAGGGAAACTTCTATCTGGAGCTGCAGGATCACGGTATCGAGGAGCAGCGCGCTTCCAATCAAGGCGTGATGCGTATTGCCCGGGAAACCGGTCTTCCTCTGGTCGTTACCAATGACGCCCATTACCTCCGTGCAGAGGATGCAAATATGCAGGATGTAATGGTGTGCGTCCAGACAGGTACCACACTGGACGATCCCAACCGGAAACTGGAATTTTCCACCGATGAGTTTTACTTAAAGAGTGAAGCTGAACTTCGTGGATTATTCCCGAATTGTGACGAAGCCTTTGAAAATACTGCGAGAATTGCGGAAATGTGCAATTTGGATTTTGTCTTCAACCAGTATCATCTTCCGTCTTTTCCCGTTCCCGAAGGCTATACCAACGAGGAGTATTTCCGCAAGCTCTGCTATGAGGGATTTGAAGAGCGGTATGATAACCCGACCCAGGAGTATATCGACCGACTGGAGTATGAAATCGGTGTCATCAGCCGCATGGGATATGTGAATTACTATCTTATCGTTTGGGATTTTATCCGTTATGCAAAGGAGCATGGGATTCCGGTGGGTCCCGGCCGTGGCTCCGGTGCAGCATCCATCGTTGCCTACTGCATGCACATCACCGAAGTAGACCCCATGAAATACTCGCTGATCTTCGAGCGGTTCTTGAATCCCGAGCGTGTCAGCATGCCGGACTTTGATACGGACTTCTGCCAGGAACGCCGGGGAGAAGTGATCGATTATGTCATGGAAAAGTACGGCAAGGATCATGTGGCGCAAATCGCTACCTTTGGCACCATGGCGGCCCGTGGCGCGATCCGGGACGTGGGCAGAGCCATGAACTTCAGCTATGCAGAGACCGATGTTGTTGCAAAGCTTGTGCCCACCATGCCGTTGCATATTACCCTTAAGGAAGCGCTGAATGTCAGTCCGAAGCTTAAGGAAATGTACGATGGCGACGAGCGGGTCAAGAGCCTTATCGACACCGCCATGAGTCTGGAAGGCATGCCCAGAAACACATCCACCCATGCCGCCGGCGTGGTCATTACCGCTGACCCGGTGTACAGCTATGTACCCCTTTCCCGAAATGATGATACCATCGTCACCCAGTACACCATGACCACCATCGAGGAGCTGGGACTTCTGAAGATGGACTTCCTTGGTCTGAGAAACCTTACTGTCATCAAGGATGCGGAAAACCAGATCCGGCAGTTTAACCCCGATTTCTCCATGGATCGCATTCCGGATGACGATCCTGCCACCTTTGCCATGGTGGCAGAAGGCAAGACTCAGGGTGTATTTCAGCTGGAATCTGCCGGTATGACCGGTGTCTGTGTCGGCATAAAATCCTCCTCTATTGAGGACTTCACCGCAGTTGTGGCGCTGTACCGTCCCGGTCCTATGGACTCCATCCCCAAATTTATCTCCAATAAGCTGAATCCTGCACAAGTGACTTATAAGACACCGTTACTGGAGCCGATTTTGAAGGTTACTTACGGCTGTATCGTGTATCAGGAGCAGGTTATTGAGATTTTCCGTTCCCTTGCAGGCTATTCCATGGGACAGGCAGATAACATCCGCCGTGCCATTTCCAAGAAGAAGCAAAAGATCATCGATGCCGAGCGAAAGACCTTTGTCTACGGCGATAATGAACAGGGGATTCCCGGCTGTATTGCCCGTGGCGTTCCCGAGGCGGTTGCTCAGTCGATTTACGATGAGATCGTTGACTTCGCCAACTACGCCTTTAACAAGGCCCACGCTGTCTGCTACGCCGTTGTGGCATACCAGACCGCATACCTAAAGTGCCATTATCCCAAGCAGTACATGGCAGCACTGATGACCTCCGTGCTGGATTCTGCAACCAAAGTCTCCGGCTATATCGCAGAGTGTAAGGATATGCAGATCCCGGTCTTACCGCCGGATATCAACCATTCTGACGATCACTTCACTGTGGAGGGCGATGCCATTCGATTTGGACTTGGCGCAGTGAAAAATGTAGGCAGGGGCTTGATCCGGAGCATGGTGGCAAAACGCCAGCAGGACGGCCCGTTCAAATCTCTGGAAGACTTCTTGCAGAGAATGGGGGATGAGCTGAACAAGCGGGCTGTTGAGAATTTCATCAAGTGCGGCGCAATGGATTGCTTTGGCTACCACCGCAGTGAACTGCTGAATGTTTATGACAGCATGATGGACAGTGTAGCAACCTCCAGAAAGAAGAATCTCGAGGGCCAGATGGGTCTGTTCGGTATGCTTAGCGAGGACGATTCTGCCGCCCGGATCGAGATCCCCCGACTGGCAGAGCTGAGAAAAGCAGATCTGATGGCAATGGAGAAGGAGACTACCGGCATTTACCTGTCCGGTCACCCCATGGATGACTACAGACCCTATCTAAAGGGTACCCATGTGATCCCCATTGGCGAGCTAATGGCGGAAGAATCCAACCATCAGGACGATTCTATCGTCAGTGTGGCAGGCATCGTGCAAAGCATTAAGATGAAAACCACCCGGAACAACTCCATGATGGCCTATGTTACGGTGGAGGACGATACTGCGTCCATCGAGATGCTTGCTTTCTCTAATGTGCTGGATCAGTACGGCGGTTATCTCAAAGAAAACAGTCCTGTGGTCGTAACCGGGCGGCTCTCCATTCGTGATGAAAAAGAGCCCCAGATCGTGATCAACCGCGCCCGTCCCATTACGGATTTTTCGGAAGCGCCCGCGCCTATTCGGCAAGAACCGAAGAATTTTGGCACACTGTACCTTCAGTTAACAGGGGAGGATGATCCCCGCTACCGCAAGGTGAAAGCCATCATTAATATGTTCCCCGGAGAGGGTACAGTAAAAGTGTTTTTTGCCGACACCCGGAAAATGCGGGGCGCAAAAGCTTCCTTTGACAGCCGCATGTTGGATGAGCTGGAAAATCTGCTTGGCAAGGCAAATGTGGTGCTGAAATAGCTTTTCATTTTAGAATGTTTGTGCTATAATATTGCTTTGGAAAGGGGTGATCTGCCATGGCTAAAAAATGGCTGCTGAAAATATTGCTTGTCCTGGCAGTGATCCTGCTCACAGGCTGCAATATGCGCACCATAGAAGATTTGTATCACTTGCCCGAGCGGTCGGAAGAATACAAAAATCTCCAGACTCTGATCAACCAGATCATGGTGGGCAAGGAGTATCTTGCACCGGTTTCCGGCGAGAATCGCCAGACAGTACAGATTGTCGACTTAGACGGCGACGGAAGCGACGAATATTTGCTGTTTACCAGAAGCAACGCAGAGAAACCTCTACAGATCCACATTTTCACTCAGAACGAAGAGGAAGGCTATATCCATCTGGATACCATTGAAAGTCCGGGTACTGCCTTTGAACAGGTAGAATATGTAAAAATGGATGATCGCGGTGGCTATGAGATCGTTGTGGGCAGACAATTAAGTGATCAGGTTCTTCGTTCCGTATCTGTTTATTCCATGATCGACGGACAGATCGTGCAACTTATGACCGCCAATCACTCGAAGTTCGTCTGTTATGATCTGGACAGCGACGGATTCAGCGAATTGCTCGTCCTGCGACCCGGTGAGTCGGATTCCGACAACGGTCTTGCAGAGCTGTATGGCATTGAAAACGGCACGATGGAGCGATCTGCCGAAGTCAATATGTCTGAGCCTTCCGATGCCATCAAACGCATCATGGTAGGTAAGCTCAATGACGGAGTCAGCGCGATTTATGTGGCAAGTGATGTGGATGGTAGCGCCATCATTACGGATGTCTACGCCATCGTCGACGGTTCGTTGACCAATGTATCTTTTTCCAATGAGTCTGGTACCAGTGTCCAGACCCTGCGAAACTATTATGTGTATGCTGACGATATCGATGATGACGGCGTTCTGGAACTACCCGATCTGATCACTATGAAGATCCCTGCTGATGCGAAGGTCAGCGACAACCAATATCTCATTCGCTGGTACGCCATGACCTCCGCCGGCGCGGAGGTGGACAAGCTTTACAGCTATCACAATTATGTGGGCGGATGGTATATGCAGCTGCAAAGCGCCCTTGCCCAGCGTATGACAGTAGTTCAGCAGGGCAACGGCTACGAGTTCAGCATCTGGGATGAAGAATTTACAAGCGCAACAAAGCTTTTTACAGTTTATGTTCTGACGGGACAGAAACGGGAAGAGCAGGCATTGATCGATAATCGATTTGTCCTGTACAGGACAGAGTCCACGGTATACTCCGCAAATCTTGAGGTCGCATCTGCGGCCTACGGCATAACAAAAGACAGCCTGATCAGCAGCTTCCACCTGATCATTCAGGACTGGAACACAGGCGAGACATAAAGAGGTAGTATTATGAAAAAGGTACTGATCCTGGAAGATGAAGTAAATATCCGCAGCTTTGTAGTCATCAATCTGAAACGGGCAGGCTACGATGTGATCGAAGCCGGCACCGGCGAGGAAGCGCTGAACAAGCTGCAGAAACATCCGGATGTGGGTGTTGCCATTCTGGATATCATGCTGCCGGATATCGACGGATTTGAAGTATGCCGCCGCATCCGTGCAACAAACAAGCAGATGGGCGTGATCATGCTCACCGCCCGCACTCAGGAAATGGATAAGATCACCGGCCTAATGACCGGCGCAGACGATTATGTAACAAAGCCCTTTTCTCCCGCGGAGCTGACGGCACGGATCGATGCCCTGTTCCGCAGACTGGGTGGGGATTCCCAAGTCAGCAGTGAATTGCTGAATCAGGGTCCCTTTGTGATGAACACCCGAAATCATACTCTTGAGAAGAACGGCAACCGTATCCGTCTGACTCAGGTGGAATACGCCATATTGAAGCTGTTTATGCAAAATCCCGGCAGAGCCCTTTCCCGTGAAGATATTTTGTCCAGCGTTTGGGGTAAAGACTCCGACGCGGACCTGAAGATCGTGGATGTCAACATCCGCCGTCTGCGCATCAAAATCGAGGACGATGCCACCGCACCCACCTACATTACCACCGTTTGGGGTTTTGGTTACAAGTGGGGTAACTAAGTAAGAAAGGGGAGAGAATTGCCCATGAAAAAGATCGGCGGTCTGCGCAAGCGTTGGTTACTGAATACTGCCGGCATGGTCTTTGCTCTGGGCATGGTCTGCGTGATCGTGGTTACGCTGGTTTTCTCCGCTTACTACTATTCCGGCATGGAATCCGACCTTTACTACCGCGCACAGACCACAACGGATTTTTTTGCCGATTACATTAACCAGAATTATAAGGATTACTATCAGTCCTGTATCAACTACGCCAATAACTTTGAGCAGAAAAATACCATCGAGCTCCAGTTCATTGATGCCCGAGGAAAGCTTGTAGCATCCTCTTACGGCAACTGGGCCGGCGCGGCGCCTACCACCAGTGACATCACAGATGCCATCAGCACCCGGCTGATCAGCCCCTACCATGGAAAGGATCCGCAAACAGGGGAGAGTATCATTGCGGTATCCAGCCCCATGATATACAGTAATGGCGAGATCATCGGCGTGCTGCGCTATGTAACCTCCACAAGGTTGATCGACCAGCAGATCATGATCATTTTCTTTGCCTCCTTGGGAGCGCTGCTGATAGTGATGCTTGCAGTCATGTTCAGCAGCAGCTACTATATCCGCTCCATTCTTGTTCCTGTTGATGACATCATCGAAAAAGCGAAGCGGATCGCCGGCGGCAGCTACGGCACCCAGATCCAGACCCATTACGATGACGAGATCGGAGAATTGGCCCAGACCATCAACGAAATGTCCGTTCAGATCAACCAAAACGAGATCATTCAGCGGGATTTCATTTCTTCGCTGTCCCACGAGCTGCGCACGCCGCTGACTGCCATAACCGGTTGGTCGGAAACGCTGCTGGCTTATGAGAATCTGGACAAGGAAACCCGCAGAGGCATGAAGATCATCCTTCGGGAAGCCAAACGGCTTACCGAAATGGTTGTGGAGCTGCTGGACTTTAACCGGATCCAGGATGGCAGAATGACCTTGAACATCCAGACCGCCGACATCCGGGCAGAGTTTGAAGATACCGTTTATATGTATTCCAGCCGCCTTTCTCAGGACGAGATCCAGCTGGAGTATTTGGAAAACGATGAAGATATTCCGGAGATCCCCTGCGATCCGGAGCGGTTGCGGCAGGTTTTCCTGAACATTCTGGACAATGCCGCCAAGCACGGCGGTGATGGAAAACGCATCGAATCTTCCATTTCCTTCGAAAAAGGGGAAGTGGTCGTCCGAATCCGCGACTTTGGCCCCGGTATTCCGGAAGATGAGATCCCTCTGGTCAAAAAGAAATTCTACAAAGGCAGCTCCAAAGCCCGGGGCACGGGAATCGGACTTGCCGTATGTGATGAGATCGTTGCGATGCACAATGGCACATTGACTCTCCAGAATGCCGAAGGCGGCGGTACATTGGTCACCGTTCGTCTGCCGGCATCCTAAACAGAAAGGAATCCCACATGGAAAACAAGCAACCGCAGCCTTGCTGCGAAAAGTTTAAAACCTCCATTGGCGGACAAGCGCTGATTGAAGGCATCATGATGCGCGGTCCGGAGAAGGATGCTACCGCAGTGCGTACTGCTGATGGTATTAAGCTGGATCTCAAGGATCGGAAAATCCGCAAAATAGGCTCTTTTGCCACTTGGCCTCTGATCCGAGGCGCAGTCAATTTCTTTGATTCTCAAGTGGTTGGTGTCAAGGCGTTGATGCACTCTGCAGACCTTTCTCCCGAGGAAGGGTCAGAGGAAGCCACCTCTAAATTTGATATTTGGCTGGAAAAAAAGCTGGGAAGCGAAAGCTTCCAAAAGATCGTCATCGGTACAGCTGTTTTTATGGGTTTGGGACTTTCCATTCTCTTGTTCTTCCTGCTACCAATGGTAGTCAGCAGCTTTTTTGACCGGTGGATCAACAGTAACCTTGCACTCAATCTTATCGAAGGTGTCATTCGTATGGCCATCTTCCTTGTCTATATGCTGCTGGTATCCCGGATGAAGGATATGAAACGGGTATTTGCCTACCACGGTGCAGAGCATAAGACCATCCGGTGTTATGAGTCAGGATTGGAACTGACGGTGGAGAATGTCCGCCAGCAGTCCCGGCTGCACCCCCGCTGCGGCACCAGCTTCCTGCTGGTGGTGATGATCATTTCCATCTTGGTCTTCAGTATTGCGTCCTCCGTGCTGCTGACGGTCATTCCGGCACTGGAAGCCATGAAAGGCGGTTTCCTGTACCGGCTGATCATGATCCTCTTTAAGCTGCTTCTGCTGCCTCTGGTGGTGTCCGTCACCTATGAGATCAACCGCTGGGCAGGCAGGCATGACAACGCCTTTACCAAGGTTCTTACCGCACCGGGTCTGTGGCTGCAGAATTTCACCACAAACGAGCCGGACGACAGTATGATAGAAGTTGGTATTGCGGCATTGCAAGCGGTGATCCCGGAAAATGAGGAGGCAGACCGTTGGTAAAGACTTATTCCCAGCTTTATCTGGACGCCCGTCAGATGCTTCTGGCAACAGAAGATGTCCAGTCCGCATCTCACATCGCACGGCAACTGCTGTGCCACATTTCCGGCAAATCCCAAGAGCAGATTTTATCCAATCGTGAGACCTACGCATCGGAAGAAATCGGAGCGGCGCTGGATTTTGCCGTAAACAGGATCCTGAAAGGGGAGCCGTTGGCTTACGTTTTGGGGGAATGGGAGTTTTACGGACTTCCGCTCTATGTAACAAAGGATGTTCTGATCCCCAGAGACGATACCTGCGCGGTAACCGCACTGGCAATCAACCATGCGCTGTTTCTGCAGGAATCTCCGCGGATTTTAGACCTCTGCACCGGCAGCGGATGCATCGGATTGGCCATCGCCAGCCGGGTCAAGGATGCCCGGGTCACTTTGGCGGACATCTCAAAGGAAGCCCTAGCTGTGGCAAAGCAGAACACCGCAAGAAATCACTTGACAGGTCGTGTCTCCTGTGTTTCTGCGGACGCGCTGAAAAAACCCGCTGCGTTCCTCGGAAAATTCGACATGATCGTTTCCAATCCGCCATACATCACCACCAATGAGATGGCTGAACTTCCCGGAAGTGTCAGTGATTATGAACCGCATCTGGCGCTCCACGGCGGCAGTGACGGATTGGATTTTTACCGTGCCATCATCGAGTACTACACCGGTGCGCTGAAGCCAGGCGGGTATCTCTGCTTTGAATTTGGCATGGGGCAGGGGGATGCTGTATGTCAGCTTCTCCAAATGAAAGGGTATACCATTCTGGAGCGTTCCAGAGATTATAATGACAGAGAAAGGGCAGTCATCGCCCAATACGGCAGGAAGGAAAATGAATAATGGCTACAAAAAAGACAGCATATGAAGCACCCGGTGTCGCATCCGACAAGAAGAAAGCTTTGCAAACAGCCCTCTCCCAGATCGATAAGAATTTCGGTAAAGGTACTGTGATGCGTCTGGGCGAGCGCCCGGAAATGAATGTGGAAGCAATTCCCACCGGCAGCCTTGCGCTGGATGCCGCACTGGGCATCGGCGGTGTGCCGAAGGGCCGTATCATTGAGATCTACGGACCAGAATCCTCCGGTAAGACCACCTTGGCACTGCACATTCTGGCAGAAGCACAGAAAATGGGCGGCGAAGTGGCCTTTGTGGACGCAGAGCACGCTCTGGACCCCGTCTACGCCGCCGCACTGGGCGTGGATACCGATAATCTGCTGGTTTCTCAGCCGGACACCGGTGAGCAGGCTTTGGAGATCACAGACGCTCTGGTGCGCTCCGGTGCAGTGGACGCTGTGGTAGTGGACTCTGTTGCAGCCCTTGTTCCCAAGCAGGAGATCGAGGGCGAAATGGGCGATGCCTTTGTGGGCCTGCAGGCAAGACTGATGAGCCAGGCTCTGCGCAAACTGGCAGGCAGCATTGCAAAGACAAACTGCGTGGTCATCTTTATCAACCAGCTGCGTATGAAGATCGGTGTGATGTACGGCAACCCCGAGACCACCACCGGCGGCAACGCGCTGAAGTTCTACTCTTCCGTCCGACTGGATGTCCGCCGTGTAGAGAGCATCAAAGAAGGCGGCAATGTCATCGGCAATAAGACCCGTGTCAAGGTGGTCAAGAACAAGGTCGCACCTCCTTTCCGGGAAGCATATTTCGACATTATGTACGGTCAGGGCATCTCCAAGTGGGGTGAGCTGGTGGATCTGGCGGTCCAGATGGACATCATCCAGAAGAGCGGCAGCTGGTTCTCCATGGGCGATGAGCGGATCGGACAGGGTGCCGGCAGCGTAAAGGAATATTTGATGAATAATCCCGATATTGCCGAAGAAGTGGAAGCAAAAGTCCGCGAAAATCTGCTGAAAGCCGCCAACACCGCGCCCAAGGCCCCCGCTAAGGCCGCTGAGCGCCCTGTAAAGGTGGATGCAGACGATTTCGACGATGAGGATTAATAAACTTTCTTCATCACCGGACAGGGTTGGTCGCCTCCGTGCAGAATTTGAAGACGGCAGCATTCTCCGGCTCTACCGCCAGACTGTGGAAGATTTCGGTCTTTATGCCGGCATGGAGCTGACCGAGGACGACCTTTCCCGGCTGCAGGGCGCAGCAGGGGAGATGTCCGCAAAGATGCGGGCAGTACGCATCGTTTCTGCTTCCAGCGTGTCCAAGGGTGATCTGAAGCGCCGTCTGATCCAAAAAGGCGAAGACCCGGAGCAGGCAAAGGCTGCTGTGGAGTGGATGGCTGACCTGTCACTGGTAGACGATCGAAAGACCGCGGAACAGGTGGTCTACCGCTGCATCAGCAAAGGCTACGGTCTCAGCCGGGCAAAACAGGCGCTGTATGAAAAGCAGATCCCAAAGGAACTATGGGATGAGGCACTTGAGGACTATCCAGATCAGCTGGATAAGATTCTGGAGTTTCTCCAGAGTCGGTTGACTGCAGACTCAGACGAAAAAGAACTACACAAGGTCATCGATGCGTTGATGCGTCGGGGTCACAGCTACCGCCACATTCGCAAGGCGCTGGGCCAGCTTTCTTTTGACTTAGAATTTCTCCCGGAGGGATAAACATTATGGCAAATATTGGCTTTATCAGTCTTGGCTGCGCCAAGAATCAGGTGGACTGCGAACGGATGATGTACCGTGTCCGGGAAACCGGTCACACAGTGTGTCCCGGTGTCGCGGGCTGCGATGTGGTGGTCATCAACACCTGCGGCTTCATTGATTCGGCGAAATCCGAGGCCATTGACTATATCCTGCAGACAGCAGCATTAAAGGCTGAGGGACAGGTAGGTAAAATTCTGGTCACCGGCTGTCTTTCTCAGCGGTATCAGTCTGAAATACTGGAGCAGCTTCCGGAAGTGGACGGCATTCTCGGCACCGGCAGCTATACAGAAATCGTTCCTGCCATCGAATTGCTGTTGGCTGAAAAATCTGTCTCCAGCTTTGGCTCTATTGATGCACCGGAAGAGGAAACCGGCCGCATTCTGACCACCCCGGAGCACTATGCTTACATCAAGATCGCAGAAGGCTGCGACAATCGCTGCTCTTACTGTATCATTCCGTATCTGCGGGGTAAATACCGCAGCCGTCAGATGGACGACGTGCTTTATGAAGCTCGGCTTTTGGCGGATTCCGGTATCAAGGAACTGATCGTGGTTGCACAGGACACCACCCGCTACGGCACAGACCTGCCCGGAAACAAGAGACTGCTGCCGGAGCTTCTGCGGCAGCTGTGTCAGATCGACGGCTTCCATTGGATCCGTATCCATTATGTGTATCCCGATGAGATCGATGACGAATTGATTGATGTCATTGCACAAGAGCCGAAGATCGTAAAATATTTGGACATCCCTATTCAGCATTGCAACAGCAAGATCCTGAAGCTGATGAACCGCAGAGGCGACAGAGCGTTTCTTGAGGATCTCTTCGCAAAGCTTCGTGCCCGGATTCCCGGTGTGATCCTGCGCACCAGCGTGATCACCGGCTTACCCGACGAAGGGGAAGAGGAATTTACAGAGCTTTGCGAATTCCTAAAAGAGCAGCGGCTTGAGCGGGTCGGCGCTTTTGCCTTTTCTCCGGAAGAGGGAACACCGGCTGCTGAAATGGATTTTCCCGATAATTCCGTTGCTCTGGAAAGAGCACAGATGGTGGAATCCATCCAATCCCGAATCATGGACGATTATTCAGAAACCATGATGGGTCAGGTTCTGGAAGTGTTGGTTGACGGTTATGACCCGGAATTTTCCCAATACTATGGCCGTACTTATGCAGACTCGCCGGATATTGACGGCAGAGTTTGGATCGCATCGAAGGACGACCTGTCTGAGGGAACCTTTGTGAATGTGCAGATAGACGAGATCGTGGAAGGCGATCTTTCCGGCTATGTGGTGGAGGACTGAACATGACAACTGCAAGTAAAATTACCTTGATCCGTATTGCCTTTATTCCGGTGTATATGCTGCTGATGTATCTCAGCGGCGGCGCACCCGGTCTGTGGATGTGGCTGGCGTTGGCAGTATTTATTCTTGCCAGCATTACCGATTATATTGACGGTCAAATCGCCAGAAAGTACAACCAGGTCAGCGATTTTGGCAAATTTCTGGATCCGTTGGCAGATAAGCTTCTGGTGATCGCTGCCATGGCCATGTTCTGCGAGTGGGGCTCAATGCCTGCGTGGGCGCTGATGATCGTTCTGACCCGGGAATTCGCCGTTACCGGCTTGCGGCTGGTGGCTGTGGGTAAGGGAAAGGTCATTGCTGCCGGCTGGAGCGGTAAGGTAAAAACCGCTGCTACTATGATCGGTATGTGCGCATGGATGGCGTTTCCCACCTTTCCCATTCTGGGATGGGTCATTACCGCCGTTGTGGTGATCACCACGGTGTATTCCGGTATTGAATACTTCATTCAGAACTGGAAATGTCTTTGGGACTAACAATATAAGCCTTCGGCAAACGCCGAAGGCTTTCCTATGAGCGAGGTTGCTTATGAATATCAAAGAAATCAGCGAGATCCGGCGGCATATCCGCCGGGATCGCAGCAATATGACCGCTATTTGCGGCTGCTATGTGAATACAAACAAGGAGATCATTTCCCAATTTCGCCGCAGCACCGGTCTGATGTCGGAAAACGAGGGAGAGAAGTATTTTTCTATAATGAAGCGGGCGCTTTCCGGTTCTGTGGGTAAGAATCTGATCGATATCACGTTCCGGACTTCTCAGGTGACTGACAGCGAGGAGCATAAGCTGCTGATGGATCTCCGGGCCACGGGGCTGAAAGATGAGGAAACTCTGCAGAAGTTCTACGGGAAGGTCATCGAGTCTGTTTCTCTGGACGAAAACTATCTGATCCTCATCGGCTGTGACAGCTATGATGTTCCCTTTAAGAACAAGAACGATGATTCTGACAGTAACAGGGCTGAGGAAGTATATACCTTCCTGCTTTGCGCAATCTGCCCTGTTAAGCAGACACCGGCTAAACTTGCCTATATCCCGGAAGAAAAAGAATTCCACGATGGCGGCATTACAAATGTGGTGGCTGCTCCCGAAATCGGTTTTCTGTTCCCGGCCTTCGACAACCGATCCACCAATATATACAATGCTCTGTATTACACCCACAGCCCCAAGCAGAGCCACGAAGCCTTTGCATCCAGCATCTTCTGCACAGAGATCCCAAAGCCTGCCTATGAGCAAAAGAAGTCCTTTGAGGCGCTGCTGACCGGATCTCTTGGCGAGGAATGCAGCATGGAAGTAGTGCAGACCGTTCACGAGCAGATCAGCCAGCGTATCGAGCTGCACAAGGAGAGCAGAGTCCCGGATCCGCTGCTGGTGAGCAAGGATGATGTAAAGGAAGTTTTGTCCTCCTGCGGAGTGTCAGAGGCTCATGTTGCCAAGTTCAGTATCGATTATGACGAGGCATTTGGCTTTGAAGCCGAGCTTTTCCCGAAAAACATCATCGATGACCGCCGTTTTGAGATCAAGACTCCGGATGTGTCTATCAAGGTAGCACCCGATAAGGCAGATCTGATTGAAACCCGTGTCATCGGCGGAGTCAAATACATTATGATCTGTGCAGAAGAGGATGTGGAGGTTAACGGCGTCAGCATCCACATCGGTGATGCCGAAACTGCCCTTGTGTAATCCATTATTGCTATTTTTTATAAAAGGCTGTATAATGGTGCTATTCTGGAGGTGTTCCCCATGAACTTGAAACAATATCTTCGTTATCAGATCGATTTCAGCGGCAAATGGGTACAGCCGTCAGCATTGCTGATGGGTCTGGCATTCTTTCTGCGGCTTGTTTATTATCTTTGCCTTATAAGTCTGCACGACTGTGGATTTGGAGAGATTCTATTCTCCATGCTATTGCCGCTGCTGCTGACCTGCGGTTACATTGTTCTGCTCCGTGTCGTGAAGCTTAATGCACCCGGCATTTACGGTATCATTGGTGCTGCGCTGTGTCTGCTGCTTTTGATCAACAGCTTCTGGAGCGACGATCCGCTGCGGATGGCGCTGAGCATCCTTGCTTATCTGGCAGCAGGATTGGTGCTGCTGGCAACAGCGGGGGGATATCTGCCCGGTAAACTGCTGTCTTCTGTGCTTTTTGCACTGCCTTTGATCGTTAGACTTCTGTTTTACAGCTTTGGAAATTTGGGCATAATCCAGTGGTTTTTAGAGGCGTCCACCCTGTTTATTCTGGCATCCCTGTTCTGCCTGACCAGAACCTTTACTGAACAGAAAAAGCGTTCCATTGCAAGAAAAAGAGGATAACAAAAACCGACCATCATTTGATGGTCGGTTTTTTCCTTTATTCATCCAAGGTTGCCAGGTCTACAATGATCTGCGCTGCCCGGTCAACACCCACAGTCGCGGTATTAAGACAGATATCATAATTCTCCGCTGCGCCCCAGGTCTTACCGGTATAGTGCTGATAATTGATGCTGCGGCGCTTATCCTTTTCCTGCAGCCGTGCCTGAGGGCTCTTTTCCGACTCGCCGTAAAGACGCACGATGCGATCTGCCCGGAAGTCCATATCCGCATGGATAAAGGCATGGAAGCAATCTTTGCGATCCTTGAGGATATAGTCTGCATTTCTGCCGACGATCACGCAAGGACCTTTTTCCGCCAACTGCAGAATGGCACTGCATTGAACATTCCAGAGGAAATCCGCAGTGGAAAGGCCGTTCATGACTCCGGGAACGCCCTGGGGTGCAAAGGCATAGGAAAACAGCGTCTTTCCAGGGGAGTGCTCGCCATGTTCCTCCACAAACTTGGGGGCAAAGCCGGATTCCAGAGCAATTTGCTCCACCAGTTCCTTATCATAGAAAGGAATACCAAGCTTTTCCGCCACCAAGCGACCGACGGTACGACCGCCGCTGCCGAACTGACGGCTGATGGTGATGATCTTTTTCATGCAGATACCTCCTTTAAGTTTTCTTTCTGATATTATGATAGCATAGGGAAACCGAAAAGTCAAAGACTCAGTTGGCCCTCTGTTTCTGCACATAATTACTGTTTTCCAGGTGTGGGCGCAGCGAGGGGATGGACATTAAAAAATCCACTGTAACTGCCTCGTAACGAAGGGGATCCACCATATAGCACAGTCCGTGTCCCGCATCCGGAAACGTATGCAGCCGTGCAGGGGAGGCACAATTTTTGAATATCTCTTTGCTCATTTCATAGGGCACAAAGCGGTCATCTTCTCCGTGAAGGAGCAGTGTGGGCACAGACGCCTTCTTTACTGCCATAGATGCAGTGGTCTCCTCCAGATCAAAACGGCCGTAGATCCACGCACCAAGGCGGATAAATGGGTACGCCAAGGCGTCCGGCAGGTGGCGGTCTCTGCTGACTTTTCGAATAATATCTGCAGGGGAAGAGTAAGGGCAGTCAGCGATGATCCCCACTACATTTGCAGACATGGGCAAAGCCGCAGCCATTAAGACTGTGGACGCACCCATGGAAAGTCCGGATAGCACGATCCTCGTCTCCAGTCCGAAGCGGGCGATCACATATTCCACCCAGCTGAGGCAGTCTTTTCGCTCATAAATGCCAAAAGAGATCACCCGTCCGTCACTGCCGCCGTGAGCCCGCTGATCTACTGCCAGAATATTGAATCCCAACTTCCTGCCCAGAATATATCCACCGCTGCAATCCCGCAGCGCCGCGCTCCTGTACCCATGAAAAAGGATCAGCACCGGGGCATCGTCTTGTGTGTGATAGTATCTGCCTCGCAAACGCAAACCGTCAAAGGATCGGGTGCTTACCCAATCAAACTCTGCCCGATCCATGATCCTTGTGCAGGCAATGATGTTGTCACGAACATCCTCGTACTGCGCTCCGCTGATGGGATAGTAGGGATCATCTTTTCGATTTTTCGAAGAATAGAAGCAAACATAAAAAGTATAAAAAGATACCGCAAGCACAAATCCAATGATTGCAGCTGCAACCAGAAAAAACCACAGCATAGTCATCACCCGATCATTATCATTTTGTTTATTATACCACATATCAACCAGAAATGTTGTGGTATTTTTCTCTTGTCTGTGATACAATTTATGTGAATTCATTTTGCGGGGAGGAATCTCTATGAAGAAATCCATTGATGTATTTGACTATGCAGGCGATATCTGCAAAGCCATGAAAAAGGGTATCCTGCTGACTACTAGGGCTGACGGACAGGTCAATACCATGACCATTGGCTGGGGCATGGTAGGCATTGAATGGGGCAAACCCATCTTTATCGCACTGGTGCGGGAAAGCCGCCACACGAAGAGTCTCCTTGATACAAACGGAGAATTCACTGTGAATATCCCTTACGGCGACATAGACAGTAAGATCCTCGGCTTCTGCGGCACAAAATCCGGCAGAGATTTGGATAAAATCAAGGAACTGGGACTGAGCCTTGTTGAGCCGGAATCCATCAGTGTACCGGGAATCCGGGAACTGCCGCTGACCTTGGAGTGCAAGGTACTTTACCGTCAGCCTCAGGATCTTTCTTCTATTCCGGAGGATATCCTACAGCGCTATTATCCCCAGGATGTGGATGGCAGCCATCCCGGTAGCAACCGGGATTATCACATCGCTTATTACGGTGAGATCGTAAACGCCTATCTAATTACAGAATAAAAGCATGGCACCTCTGCAAGTACAGAGGTGCCGATTTTTTACATATCCATAGCTGGATTCATATAGTATACGTTTTTCTGATTCAGCCGCTCCCGGAGCTGCTGGATGGACTCGCCAAACCGCTGGAAGTGAACGACCTCCCGTTCCCGGAGGAACTTGATCACATCGTTCACATCCGGGTCATCGGAAAGGCGGAGGATGTTGTCGTAGGTGACTCTGGCTTTCTGCTCTGCAGCAAGATCCTCGGTCAGGTCTGCAATCGGGTCGCCCTTGACCTGCATGGTTGCTGCAGTCCACGGCGTTCCGGATGCGAAGGTGGGATATACGCCAACAGTATGATCCACAAAATACTGCTCAAGCGGCGTGCCGACAATATCTTTATCCTTCAAGTTCCGGGTAAGCTGATGCACCAGAGCGCCTACCATTTCAAGGTGCCCCAACTCTTCTACGCCGATATCGGTCAGCAATCCCTTTTGTTCACCGGTTGGTACAGCATATAAATCGGAATCAGATCTTCCAATCGATCTGAATTTCATTCTCGGAAAGAGTAATCTTATCCATCAAAGCATTACATACGGTCATTTTATCTTCCAGAACGAGTTCGGGCCATTTAGAAATATAGTTGCTGATTGCCCCTAAAGCCGGTAACTTTCTCTCATATTTCCGTAATCTTTCGATGTATCGTGTCCGCTCTTCATCGAGAGCGGTCGCCTTTGCGCTAAGTGACGCCATCAATATACCGCTTGCTACCATTGCCTTTTGCGTTGTAAGGTCAATTTCATGCTCCAGTTGTGCGATCCTCGTCTTTAATTGCAGGACTTGAGGATCAGAGGTATTCTCCCGCGGCGCTGTCAGTGCAGGAAATTGCTCCAGCTTTCTTTTTATCTGTTCAAAAATCAACGATTCTATTTCGTCTGCTTTCAAGCCGTGAATTCCGTCACATTGGTTGCCGCTCTGCGCCGCCTTGGAACAAATCAAGTATCGGAAGGCTTTTCCGTTTGATTTTACTGTCTTTTGCACAACGATGGCATAACCGCATCGACTGCATTTCAGCTTTCCTGCAAGCCATGTGTTTTTTACTTTCTTTTGCCGAACTGCTCCGTCTGCGTTTCTTTGTTTTCTTCTGCAACGAAGCCAAATATCCGAGGAGATCAACCCTTGATGGGGCGCAATTACCAAATATTGTGCATTTTCCTTATCGGAGTAGAGATAGCATCCGTTTGTGCCGATAAAATCCTCAGGAGGATTGTAGATCACCGTACCACTCTCCTTGAAATAATCATAGACTGCAAGGTCTGCTTTGACATATGCAGGATTCCTCAGCATCCTTCCTATGTGAGTTCTATTCCATGTACCGTTTTCCTTTCTGGGATGGCGAATACCGGCATCCTGCAGCGCATTGACCACATCACCCATAGATGTATAGGGTTTTTGATAGATATCGTACATGAATTCCAGAATCCCGGCTTCTTCCTCATTGACAATATACCGGGTTGTCTTTTTCCCCTCCAAAAAGTATGGTTCGGTGGAAAAACCGAAGGGTATTTTTCCGCCCATAAAAAATCCTCGTTTAGATCTTGAATGGTACGCATCGAAGACGCGCTGCTGGATGGTTTCCCGTTCCAGCTGTGCAAAGACAATGCAGATATTCAGCATTGCCCGCCCCATAGGGGAGGAGGTGTCAAATTTTTCTGTGCAGGATACAAACTCCACTCCGTATTTTTGAAATTCCTCCATTAAATTGGCAAAGTCCAGTATAGAGCGGCTGCATCGATCCAGCTTGTAACAAATGACCCGGCAGATCTCACCGTTTCTGATGGCCAACAGCATTTTCTGAAACTCCGGACGCTCTGTATTTTTACCGCTGTAGCCTTTGTCTTGATAAATGCGGTAGGGGTTACCTCGTGTTTCGTACCTGCAAAGCTCAATTTGACTTTCAATGGAGATACTGTCTGCCTTGTCAACAGACTGTCTTGCGTAAATGGCATCTTCTCTTATCATGATTTCTTTTCAAAATACTTCAAAAAGACTTGATAAAGCGTTCTTTCAATTTCTTTGTGCCTGTTTTCTTTTGTCTGGACAGTCGGGAAGGACGGCTCGATATTGTGGATCTTCATATGGATCACCTCCATATGAAGACTATGTTCCAAGAGCATCATAAAAACACCGACACAAAATTGTGTCGGTGTTTTGGGGATTATTCGCGGCTATTTCCGGCAGTATCCGCGCCGTCGCCGGTGAGATTCAGCCGTTTTGCTGCGTCCTCACGCATTTTGTACTTGAGGACTTTGCCTGCAGCATTCATGGGGAAGCCCTCTACAAATTCGATGTAGCGGGGGACTTTGTGCCGGGCCATGCTGGCCTTGATGTAATCGATCATCTCCTCAACGGTGATGCTGCCCGGCTCTTTCAAAATGATGGACGCCAGAATCTCTTCGCCGTACTTTTTATCCGGTACGCCAATGACCTGCACATCCTTCACACCGGGATGGGTATAGATGAATTCTTCGATCTCCTTAGGATAGATATTCTCACCGCCGCGGATGATCATGTCCTTAAGCCGCCCTGTGATTCGGTATGTGCCATCCACATCCTTGCAGGCCAGATCGCCGGAATGAAGCCAACCCTCTGCATCCACAGTAGAACGGGTAGCCTCGGGCATTTTGTAATAGCCCTTCATGGTGTTGTAGCCACGGGAGCAGAATTCACCGTTCACCCCCGGAGCGACTTCCTCACCGGTCTCCGGGTCAATGACCTTACATTCCACATGGGGAAAATCATAACCAACGGTATTCGTGCGCAGATCCAGAGGATCTGTCCATGCGGACATTGTGGAGCCGGGGGAGGATTCCGTCTGTCCGTAAACGCTGACGATGCCCCGCATATTCATCTCATCAGGCTGCGCGGCACGGCGCATCAGCTCGGGAGGACAACCTGCACCCGCCATGATGCCGGTCCGCATATAGGAAAAGTCAGTCTTGCGGTAATCGGGGTGATTGAACATGGCGATAAACATGGTGGGTACGCCGTTAAAGCAGGTGATCCGCTCCTGATTGATGCAGGCAAGGCTGGATTTGGCAGAGAAATAGGGCAGGGGGCAGAGGGTGGCGCCGTGGGTCATGGAGGAGGTCATACTCAGCACCATGCCGAAGCAGTGGAACATGGGGACTTGGATCATCATCCGATCCGCGGTGCTCAGACCCATTCTGTCGCCGATGCACTTGCCGTTGTTGACCACATTATAGTGAGTGAGCATCACGCCCTTGGGGAAGCCCGTCGTGCCGGAGGTATACTGCATGTTGCAGACATCGTCGGGGCGAACATTGGCAGCCAAGCGGTAAACTTCTTCTTTGGGAACAAGATCTGCCCGGGCCATGGCTTCTTCAAAGGTCAAACAGCCGGGCTGTTTAAAGTCTACCGTTATCACATTCCGCAGGAAGGGGAGCTTCTTGCAGTGCAGGGGAGTGCCAGCCTTGCTGTTTGCGATCTCAGGGCAGATCTCGTTAATGATGTTCTTGTAGTTGGAATCCAAGGCAGATTCGATCATCACAAGGGTATGGGTATCCGACTGCCGGAGCAGGTACTCCGCCTCGTGAATTTTATAGGCCGTGTTCACAGTTACCAGAACAGCACCGATCTTTGTAGTCGCCCAGAAGGTGATATACCAGGCAGGAACATTGGTCGCCCAGATGGCCACCTTCATGCCGGGGCGTACGCCCAGAGAGACCAACGCCCGGGCAAAATTATCCACATCCTCCCGGAACTGCTCATAAGTACGGGTGTAATCCAGAGTCGTATACTTGAACGCATACTGATCCGGGAATTCCGCCACCATTCTGTCCAGCACCTGGGGGAAAGTAAGGTCGATGAGACTGTCTTTCTTCCAGACATACTGACCCGTACCGTCATGGTTGTAGTAAAGGGATTTCTTTCTGCTCCGGGTGCTGCCGAAGCGGCTCATGTAGTTGACAAAATGGGGGAAGATAATCTCTTTGTCCTGCAAATCCCGCATCCATTCCGGCTTCCATTCCAAGGAAACAAAGCCGTCATAGTTGATGGAAGAAAGGGCAAGGATCATATCGCCCACCGGCAATGTGCCCTCGCCGATCAAATTGTAGGTATGATCGTCATTGGAGTCCCGCAGGTGGACATGCTTCACATAGGTACCCAGATTCTTAATGGTGGTATCTGCAGACTCTCCAAAATCCCGGTAGGGATGGTGCATATCCCAAAGAGCGCCCAGCCAGTCACTGGCAAAGCTTTCCAGCATCTTACGCAACCGTGCGGTATCTGCATAGATGCCGCTGGTTTTAATGAGCAGGGGAATGCCAATCTCCTCCGCTGCGGCAACAATGGCAGTTAAGTTTTCCGCAACCTGGGCTTCATTATCATGGAGGGCGCAGGCAACCACGTAGGGGACACGGGCATCGTAGGCCACCTGCATCAGATCTTTTAACGTCTGTACACAGGCAGTACCATCAGACAGGTCAAGAGAAGTATCAAAGCAGGGGATCCTCAACTTCAGATCCCGCATTTGCCGGACTGTCGCCGCCACCTTATGCTTATGAAAAGGTCCGCCCCTTTCAAGCATGGGGTCGAATTTCGGCAGATTATAGACTTCAACGCCCTGAAAACCCATATCCAGTGCGGTTTGAAGTACATCATCCCAGCTTAGATCCGACCAGCCACGGGTAGAAAAGGAGAGTTTCATGCTTCATCCTCCTCGTATACGATCTTATTGAGTGCGCTGATGTAGGCGCGAATACTGGCACCCACGATGTCCGTGGAAATGCCCTTGCCGGAATAGAGCTTTCCACCGGAACGGAGCTTTACGATGGTCTGACCCATTGCGCCGCGGCCCTCGGTAACGGACTGGATCTGGAAATCGTCCAGCTCATAATGCTGACCGGTGATGCTTTCAATTGCGAGGAAAGCGGCATCAATAGGGCCGTCACCGATGCTCACACCCTCCAGAGTGCTGCCGCCTTTTTTAAGCTTCAAATGAGCGGTAGAGGAGATGGTGTTTCCGGAGGTGATCACATAGGTATCCAGTACGTAGGTTGCCGGCACCTGCATAGCAGCAGAGGCAACAATGGCATCCAGTTCCTTGTCAGACACCTTTTCTTTCTTGGCAGCAATTGCCTGGAAGGCTTCATAAACTTTTTTGCCGTCCTCTTCGGAAAGATCATATCCCAGACGGTCTACCGCCTTCAAAACGCCGCTGAGGTCATCGTGAGCGGTGAGATAGATGCCAGAATCCTCATCCCGGACACCGTTGTCAAAGGGAGAGCTCTTGCTGCGCACGGTCTGGCACATCCAGGAAATCTGATTGACTGTGCGGCTGAGCTGTGTTGCATTGACAGAGCAAGCTGCTCCCATGCTGTCACCCCGCATATGGATCACCCGGGAGATATTCTCCAGAGATGCGGCGTTCATACTGAAGGCGGCAGCTTTCACTTCGGATGCGCCCTGACCGATGGATGCGATCACACAGGCATCTGCCATTGCCATGGCATTGGAGCAGGAAATGCCCAAATTGACATTCGCCAGTTCCGGTACACTAAGATTCAAATTCTGTACAAATTCTGCAAACTCAACCGGCAGCATCGTACCGGCAGTATCGCAGATTGTTACAGTGGTAGCACCGGCGCTGACAGCGACAGAAATGGCCTGTGTCAAAAATGCAGTGTCGCTGCGGGTCGCATCGTCTGCGATAAACTCTACATCCGGGCAAAGCGCCTTGCAGGCCGCCACAGTTTCCTTGATCGCAGCCAGCATAGCCTCTGGCTTCTTGTGGAGGAAATACTCCATCTGCACAGAGCTGGTAGGAGCGCAGACCTGCAGACGGGGTTTCTTTGCATATTGCAGTGCATTCCATGTGGTTTCCACACTATCTGCAGTAAGCTGTACGGGAACGGCAATGGTACTTCCATTGACTACAGACGCAATGGATTTGATCTGCAGAGCGTCGATCTTCTCGTTGCGGATGCCAACCAGTTCAATCACAGATACACCCAGCTTATCCAAAAGCTTGGCCATCTCGATCTTCTCCTTAAAAGAAAGGGAGAACACACCGTCTGCCTGCTTTAAGGTTACATCGCTGATATGGATCGTCTTCATAATTATTCCTCCTGCAGCATAAAAATCAAAAATAAAATCCCTGAGGTCTCGTTGACCTCAGGGACGAATATACAATCCGCGGTACCACCCTGATTATTTCTCCAAAGAGAAATCACTTCAGACTCCAACAAGTCCTATCCCGTAACGGGGGAGACCGGGTCCCATTACTGACAAGAGCGTTCACAGGACCGACTCGGGAAGCAGAGCATCCAATCAAGCTGCGCAGGCTCACACCGGCCGCCTGCTCTCTGGAACAGTATCTGATAGGACACGTTTTCCGTCAATGTCTTTTACAATATTGCAACCATTAAAGCATAAACCCGCTGTTTTGTCAATGAAAATCCGGAAAAGAGCATTCAGTCATTTTGCACAAAATTCGATAGCGTACCGTCAATATTTTCCACCATGTCTTTTGGAGGAAAATATTTGACTTTTTCTCGCGGACATGTTACAGTATCTGCAATACAAAAAGGCACTGACGAAGACGGTAAGATTTGCAGGTCATTCAGAGAGCCGGCGGGTGGTGTGAGCCGGATGAATGCGATCTAAATACCCATCCCTTCTGAGCCGGAGGACTGAACGAAATGGCTAGTAGGTTTCTCCCGTATGCCTGCGTTAAAGGATAGGACTTATTCGGGTCTGAAGGGGCGGCTTTTGCCGCAATTTGAGTGGTACCGCGGGTTTTTGCTCGTCTCAAGCTTTCAGCTTGGGACTTTTTTATTTTCCGGGAAAGGATGAACGTTATGACCAAACAGTCTACTGCAAATCAGCTTCAGGAAATCGCCCTGCGTATTCGTGAAATGCGGGAGATTCTGGGCTACAGCATGCAAAAAATGGCGGATATGACGGAAGTATCGGAAGAAACCTACCGTCTTTACGAAAGCGGAACTGTGGATCTTCCCTTTACCTTTATGCACAAGTGCGCAAAGGTGTACGGTCTTGAGATCACCGACCTGCTGGAGGGTCATAGCGCAAAGCTGTCCGGATATACCGTAACCCGCCGTGGCAAAGGTCTTGTTACTGCCAGCGAGGACGGCATCACCATCCAGGACATGGCTCCCATGTTCCGCAAAAAGCTGGCAACACCGTACTGGGTTACATATAAATATTCCGAGGAGCTCCAGAATCTTCCCATCCACACCACCACCCACACCGGTCAGGAGTTCGATCTGGTCATCAAGGGCGCCATGCGGATCAAAGTAGGTGACCACGAGGAGATCCTGCGGGAAGGCGACTCCATTTTCTATAAGTCTTCCACGCCCCACGGCATGATCGCCATCGACGGACAGGACTGCGTGTTCCTCGCCATGATCATGGCGGACGATACCACCGACCAGCCGTTGTACATCGGTCAGAGTCAGAAGAACCAGGCTTCCAAGCCGTTACTGTGCGAGAAATTCATTCACACAGAGGAAGATGAGCGGGGGGCTCTTCAGGACATCCGGTTTGAAGATTCTGATCGCTACAACTTCGCTTTTGATACTGTAGATGCCATTGCCCGACGTGAGCCGGAAAAGCTGGCCATGGTGCATATCGCAGACGATTTGACGGAGCGCCGCTTTACTTTTAAGGATATCAAGGATGCCTCCTCCCAGAGTGCGAACTATTTCAAATCTCTGGGTATCAAGCGGGGAGACCGGGTCATGCTGGTGCTGAAGCGGCATTATCAGTTCTGGTTTGCCATCCTCGGTCTGCATAAGCTGGGCGCCATCGCCATTCCCGCCACCAATCAGCTGATGGAGCATGACTTTACTTATCGCTTTAAGGCTGCGGATGTAAACGCAATCATCTGTACAGCAGACGGAGATACTGCCCATCAGGTAGAATTGGCCGAAAAGGAAGCCGGCACGAATTTGATCAAAGTACTGGCCGGCGGCAGCAGGGAAGGCTGGCACAACTATGACGAGGAGTTCGGTCTGTTCAGCCGCCGGTATGTAAGGGAAGAGGATGCCCCCTGCGGTGACGATCCCATGCTGATGCTCTTCACCTCCGGCACTACCGGTTATCCCAAGATGGCCATGCATTCCTATAAATATGCACTGGGACACTATGTCACAGCAAAATACTGGCACCTTTGTGAGCGTGACGGCCTCCACTTCACCATTTCCGAGACCGGCTGGGGCAAGGCCCTCTGGGGTAAGCTCTACGGTCAGTGGCTCTGTGAGGGCGCGGTGTTCGTCTATGACTTTGATCGGTTCGACGCAGAGAAGATCCTGCCCATGTTCGCAAAATACCATATTACCACTTTCTGCGCGCCGCCTACCATGTACCGCATGCTGATCAAGCAAGATCTCAGCCAGTACGATCTTTCTTCGATCCATCACGCTACCACTGCCGGTGAGGCGCTGAATCCCGAGGTGTTCTATCAGTTCGAAAAGGCCACCGGTCTGCAGATCGCAGAGGGCTTCGGTCAGACTGAGATGACTCTGGGTATTGCCAATCTTCTGGGCACGATCCTCAAACCTGGCGCAATGGGCAAGCCTGTTCCCGGGTACGGCATTGATCTGGTGGATCAGGATGGCAATCCTGTGGAGGACGGTGTCAACGGTGAGATCGTCATCCGCACCGACCCCAAACCCACCTGCGGCGTGTATCTTGGCTATTACCGCAACCCCGAGGCAACGGAGAATGTCTGGCACGACGGGATGTATCACACCGGCGACCTGGCATGGCGGGATGAGGACGGCTACTACTGGTATGTAGGCCGTGCGGACGATGTGATCAAGTCCTCCGGTTACCGGATCGGACCTTTTGAGATTGAGTCCACCATCATGGAGCTGCCCTATGTCCTGGAGTGCGGTGTCTGCGCTGCACCGGATGAAGTCCGCGGACAGGTGGTAAAGGCCTGCATCGTGCTGGTCCCCGGCACAGAGGGTACAGAGGAGCTGAAAAAGGAGATTCAGACCTATGTAAAGCTGCATACTGCGCCCTATAAGTACCCCAGAATCGTGGAATTCCGCAGCGAGCTGCCCAAGACCATCAGCGGCAAGATCATTCGCAGTAAGTTGTAACAACAGATATTGACAATTTTATCGTATAATGGTATAATCCCATGAAGTAAAAGGCATTGATGGAGAAATCCTTTTTGCAGGTCTGTCTCAGAGAAATGGCGGTTGGTGCAAGCCATGGCAGAGGCAAAGAGAATGTGGCTCCGGAGCCGGGAGAAAGAAAGCGAAAGCAAGTAGAATCTCTCCGCGTCAGCTGCGTAAGTGCTCAGGGTGATTCCACCCGTTAAGTGGTATCTGCTGTGAGGCGGATGCAATTTGAGTGGTACCGCGGGTTGTTTCGGCAGCTCGTCTCAAGGGATTATCTTTGAGGCGGGCTGCCTTTATTTTTAAGTAACCGGAGGTACATGTTATGGAACAGATTACCGGAATTACATATCAGATCAAAGAAACGGCCAGAAGAATCCGGGAGCTTCGGGAGATCACCGGACTTACCGTGGAAGAAATGGCCAAGCGAACGGATCTGAGTGTAGAAGAATACATAGAATGTGAAAACGGCAACAGAAACTTAAGCATAGCCTTCCTGTATCGCTGTACCTTAAGCTTTGGCGTTGATATGGGTGACCTTTTGGAAGGTCGCAGCCCCAAGCTTCAGACCTATGCTCTGACAAGAAAGGGAGAGGGTCAGCGAATCGAAGAAGCCCATCACATGATCGGCTATAACCTCGCTGCCGGTTTCCGTAATCGTATCGCGCTGCCCCTTTATATGGAGCTGGTTTATCGCTCCGGCGCCGAATACGAGGATATCGAACTGGTGACTCACGAGGGACAGGAATGCGACATCGTCATTCGCGGCAGCATGCGGATCCAGATCGGCGAGAAGACGGAGATCCTTCACGCCGGCGACTGCATCTATTACGATTCCTCCATTCCTCATGGTATGATCGCGGTCAACGGTGACGACTGCGCTTTCTATGCCGTTGTGCTGAGCAACTCTGCCGCCCGTGAAGGGGAACAGGCAGCTGCTGTTGCCACTATGCCGGAGATCAAGACTACTCCGGATACCCAAAAACGTATTTATCGGAACTTTATCACCCCCACGCTGGGTGACAATCGTCAGCTGGAAAAAATTGAATTCCAGAACGAAGAAAAGTTCAACTTTGCTTTTGATATCGTGGATGCTCTGGGTCGCAGCAAGCCCGAAAAGCTGGCCATGCTGCACTTGAGCGAAGACGGCACGGAACGCCGGTTTACCTTCCAGGATATGAAGAAGGAGTCTGCAAGAGCGGCAAACTACTTCAAATCTCTGGGCATCAAGCGGGGCGACCGGGTCATGCTGGTATTAAAACGGCATTACCAGTTCTGGTTTGCCATTCTCGGTCTGCATAAGCTGGGCGCTATCGTCATTCCGGCGACCAATCAGCTTCAGGAAAAGGATTTCTCCTACCGGTTTGAAGCCGCCAATGTCAAGGCAATCCTTTGCACCGCCGACGGCATTGTGGCAGATGCCGTGGAAGATGCCGCAGCAAAATGTCCCTGTCTGACAACAAAGATCCTGGTCGGTGGCAGTAGGGAAGGGTGGCACGATTTCAACGAGGAATACCCTCTGTTCAGCAGCCACTACGCAAGGGCAGCGGATGCTCCCTGCGGCTCTGATCCCATGCTGATGTTCTTTACCTCCGGCACCTCCGGCTATCCCAAGCTGGCTGCCCATAACTATAAGTACCCTCTGGGTCATTTCATCACCGCAAAATACTGGCACCAGGTCAACCCCGACGGCCTGCACCTGACCATCTCCGACACCGGCTGGGGCAAGGCTCTCTGGGGCAAGCTCTACGGCCAGTGGATGAGCGAATGCGCCGTCTTTGTCTACGACTTCGACCGCTTTGACCCGGCAGACATCCTGCCCCTCTTTGCCAAATATAATATCACCAGCC
>JAZNJN010000023.1:0-9499 GCA_045578025.1 Faecousia sp.
GGGAACTTCCAGATCGAACATGGGGATCTTCTTGGTGGGGGCGTTCAGAATGTCACCGTTCAGGATGGCGTCGATGATGCCGCGGGTATCCTTAATGGTGATGCGCTTGCCGGTGCCGTTCCAGCCGGTGTTTACCAGGTAAGCCTTGGCGCCAGACTTCTCCATCTTCTTGACCAGCTCCTCGCCGTACTTGGTGGGATGCAGCTCCAGGAAGGCTGCGCCGAAGCAAGCGGAGAAGGTGGGAGTGGGCTCAGTGATGCCACGCTCGGTGCCGGCCAGCTTGGAAGTGAAGCCGGACAGGAAGTAGTACTGAGTCTGCTCGGGAGTCAGGATAGACACGGGAGGCAGAACGCCGAAAGCATCAGCGGACAGGAAGATGACATTCTGTGCATCGGGGCCGCAGGACTTGGGGCGAACGATCTTCTCGATGTGGTTGATGGGATAGGACACACGGGTGTTCTCGGTGACGGAGCCGTCAGCGAAGTCGCAGACACCGTTTGCGTCCACAGTCACGTTCTCCAGCAGAGCATTGCGCTTGATAGCATTGTAGATATCGGGCTCGGGTTCCTTATCCAGGTTGATGACCTTAGCATAGCAGCCGCCCTCGAAGTTGAAGACGCCGTTGTCATCCCAGCCGTGCTCGTCGTCACCGATCAGCAGACGCTTGGGGTCGGTGGACAAAGTTGTCTTGCCGGTGCCGGAAAGGCCGAAGAACAGAGCGGTGTTGCGACCCTCCATGTCGGTGTTGGCGGAGCAGTGCATGGAAGCCATGCCGTTCAGGGGCAGGTAGTAGTTCATCATGGAGAACATACCCTTCTTCATCTCGCCGCCGTACCAGGTGTTCAGGATGACCTGCTCCTTGGAGGTCAGGTTAAAGAGAACTGCAGTCTCGGAGTTGAGGCCCAGCTCCTTGTAGTTCTCCACCTTGGCCTTGGAAGCGTTGTAAACCACGAAGTCGGGCTCGAAGTTCTGAAGCTCTTCCTCGGAAGGAGTGATGAACATGTTCTTAACGAAGTGAGCCTGCCATGCCACTTCCATCACGAAGCGGATGCCCATGCGGGAGTCGGGGTTGGTGCCACAGAACAGGTCCATGACGTACAGCTTCTTGCCGCTGAGCTCCTTCATTGCCAGAGCCTTGCACTCGTTCCAAGCTTCCTGGGATGCGGGCTTGTTGTCGTTGGAGAACTCGGGGGAGGTCCACCACACGGTGTCCTTGGAGGTCTCGTCCATCACGATGAACTTGTCTTTGGGGGAGCGGCCGGTGTAGATGCCGGTCATCACATTGACGGCGCCCAGCTCGGTCAGCTGGCCCTTCTCAAAGCCTTCCAGAGAAGGATCCATTTCTGCTTCGAACAGCTCCTCGTAGGAGGGGTTGTAGACGATCTCGGTAGTACCGGTGATGCCGTACTTGGTCAGATCAAGCTTTGCCATACTATATAACCTCTTTCATGAAAAGTAATACCGCAGTTTCACGGTATCCCATATTTTGCGAATATATCATACAACATCCCAAAAAGAAAATCAATAAATTTTTATCAAATAATTTGTGAACGGAAAAGACCCGGATAAAAAGTATTTTTTGCTATCTAAAAAGGGGAAATGTATATTTACTTTTCTTAGCTTTTGTGATAAGATGTATGCGGTGAAGATTGGGTCTTCCGCGGAAGATTTACCTTTTTCAATTATATATTCTATCTACGGAGGTTACATACAATATGGCAAGAAAAGTTCAGTTTGTGGAGACTGTGCTGCGCGACGCAAACCAGTCCCTCATCGCAACCCGTTTGCCCTACGACAAGTTCGAGCCCATGCTCGAGACCATCGACAAGGCCGGCTACTATGCCGCCGAGTGCTGGGGCGGCGCCACCTTTGACGTCTGCCTGCGCTACCTGAATGAAGATCCCTGGGAGCGCCTGCGGAAGATCCGGGCCAAGATGCCCAACACCAAGCTGCAGATGCTGCTGCGCGGTCAGAACGTGCTGGGTTACTCCCACTATCCCGATGACTTTGTCAAGCTCTTCGTGCAGAAGGCTGTGGAAAACGGTATCGATGTGATCCGTATTTTCGACGCCCTGAACGATGTGAACAATATGAAGGTCGCTATGGAAGCCGCCGGCAAGGCAGGCGCCATCGCTTCCGGCACCATTTCCTACACCACCAGCCCCGTCCATACCCACAAGAAGTATGTGGAGATGGTCAAGGAGCTGAAGGAGATGGGCGCTTCCACCATCTGCATCAAGGACATGGCCGGTATCATGGGTCCCCAGGAGGCTTATGACATGGTCTCCGCCATCAAGGACGCCGTGGATCTTCCCATCGACCTGCACACCCACTCCACCACCGGTCTTGCTTTCATGACTTACCTGAAGGCTGTGGAAGCCGGCGTGGACATCATCGACACCGCAATCTCTCCCTTCTCCGGCGGCACTTCCCAGCCCGCTACCGAAACTCTGGCTTACGCACTGCGTCAGTTGGGTTACGAGGTGGGTCTGGACGAAGCCTGCACCAAGAAGATCGCCGATTACTTCAAGGGCGTTCGTGACGAGTTCATTGCCGATGGCACTCTCATGCCTAAGTCCATGGCTACCGATACCCAGTGCCTGACCTATCAGATCCCCGGCGGTATGCTCAGTAACCTGCTGAGCCAGCTGAAGCAGATGAACGCCCTGGATAAGTTTGACGAGGCTCTGATCGAGACTCCCAAGGTCCGTAAGGACCTGGGCTATCCCCCTCTGGTCACCCCCACCTCTCAGATGGTCGGTGTGCAGGCCGTTACCAATGTTCTGGTGGGCGAGCGTTACAAGAAGGTCTCCAAGGAAGTCAAGGCTTACTGCCGCGGTGAGTACGGCACTACCCCCGCGCCCATCGATCCCGAAGTGCAGAAGCTGATCCTGGGTGACGAGAAGCCCCTGGAGGGCCGCTATGCCGACACTCTGGCTCCCATTGTAGAACCCACCCGCGAAAAGCTGGGCGACCTGGCAAAGTCCGACGAGGATGTGCTGAGCTACATCGCATTCCCCAACCTGGCCGAGAAGTTCCTGGAGGAGCGCAAGGCCAAGGAAGAGAACTGCGTCACCTACTCCATCGTGGAAGCCTAAGGAGGATATTATATGGATAACATTGGTATCCTGGACGCCGGTATCGTGGCGGGGCTTGGCTACGCAGTGGTGTTCTTCGGCCTGATTCTGCTGATGATCGTCATCACGATCCTGGGCAAGATCTTTGTTGCCGCCGGCAACAAGAAGAAAGCCGAAGTCCCCGCCCCTGCTCCTGCACCTGCACCCGTCGCACCTGCCGCTCCTGCTGTGGCTCCCGGCACTGCCGGCCAGCTGAAGCTCCACGGCGTTTCTCCCAAGACTGCTGCCATGCTCATGGCCATCGTAGCTGACAAGATGGGCAAGCCCCTGAACGAGCTGCGTTTCATTTCCATCAAGGAGGTCAAGTAAAGATGAAATATAAAGTTACCCTCAACGGCCGCACCTACGAGGTGGAGGTGGAAGCCGGCCAGGCAATGCTGCTGAATGAGTACGAAGCCATCGCCCCCACTGCCGCTCCCGTTGCCGCTGCTGCTCCTGTTGCTGCTCCCGTTCCCGCCGCAGCTCCTGCTGCCGGCGTGACTGTTTCCGGCGGTGAGAGCGTTTCCGCTCCCATGCCCGGCAACATTCTGAAGGTCAATGTTTCCGTTGGCCAGAGCGTGAAGAAGGGCGAAGTGCTGGTAGTCCTGGAAGCTATGAAGATGGAAAACGAGATCATGGCCCCCTGTGACGGCGTGGTTTCCGCTGTTCCCGTTTCTAAGGGCGCTACTGTGAACACCGGCGATCTGCTGGTTGCCATCGGCGGCACCGTTACCGCTGCTGCTCCCGCTCCTGTGGCTGCTCCCGTGGCTGCCCCTGCTCCTGCAGCTGCCCCCGCACCCGCTGCCGCTCCTGCGGCTGCTCCCGTGGCCGGCGAGGCTGTGAAGGCTCCCATGCCCGGCAATATTCTGAAGGTCAATGTGGCTGCCGGTCAGTCCGTTGCCGCCGGCGAAGTGCTGGTGGTGCTGGAGGCCATGAAGATGGAAAATGAGATCATGGCCCCCAAGGCCGGCACTGTTGCACAGGTGCTGGTGCAGAAGGGTGCTACCGTAAATACTGACGATGTTCTGGTCGTCCTCAACTAAGGAGGAAAACCATGATCAATGTTGGTGAAATCTTACTGAACCTGTGGAATGACAGCGGCTTTGCCGCCCTTTTCACCGGTTTTACCGGTGGTGGCTGGCAGAATCTTGTCATGATCATCATCGCCTGTGTACTGCTGTACTTAGGCATCGTCAAGCAGTTTGAGCCCCTGCTGCTGGTTGGTATTGCTTTCGGCTGCCTGCTGACCAACCTGCCTGCTGCAGGCCTGTATCATCAGGAGCTGTGGACCAAGTTCATGGCCCATGAGATCGGCTACGGCACCATCCTGCTGGAGGGCGGTCTGCTGGACATCTTCTATATCGGCGTTAAAACCTCGCTGTACCCCTGTCTGATCTTCATGGGCGTTGGCGCTATGACCGACTTCGGTCCTCTGCTCAGTAATCCCAAGTCCTTGCTGCTGGGCGCTGCCGCCCAGATGGGCGTATTCGCCGCATTCTTTGGCGCTGTGTGCATGGGCTTTACCGGCACGGAGGCTGCCTCCATCGGCATCATCGGCGGCGCTGGCGGGCCTACCGCAATCTTCCTGACCAGCCAGCTTGCGCCCCATCTGCTGGGTGCGATCGCTGTGGCTGCCTATTCCTACATGGCGCTGATCCCGCTGATCCAGCCCCCCTTCATGAAGCTGCTGACCAGCCCCAAGGACCGCACCATCAAGATGGTGCAGACCCGGAATGTGTCCAAGGCTGAGAAGATCATCTTCCCCATTCTGGTCACCATTTTCGTGGCTCTGTTGCTGCCCGACACCGCTCCGCTAATCGGCTGTCTGATGCTGGGTAACCTGTTTAAGGAGACCGGCGTGACCGACCGTCTTTCCGACACCGTGCAGAATGCGCTGATGAACATCGTCACCATCCTGCTCTCCACCGCTGTCGGCGCTACCATGGTCGGCTCTACCTTCCTGACTGCCAACACCCTGAAGATCGTGGTGCTGGGCGTGTGTGCATTTATCCTGTCCACCTGCGGCGGTCTGGTAGGCGGCGTAGTGATGTGCAAGCTGACCCGGGGCAAGGTCAATCCTCTCATCGGCTCTGCCGGCGTTTCTGCCGTCCCCATGGCAGCCCGTGTTGCCAACAAGGAAGGCCAGAAGGCCAATCCCAGTAACTTCCTGCTGATGCACGCTATGGGCCCCAATGTGGCCGGCGTTATCGGCTCCGCCATCGCAGCAGGTTTCCTGCTGAGTGTGTTCGGCGGTTAATAGCAAAGCCAATCCCCCGCCAAAAGGCGGGGGATTATGCACTTTTCAGAACAAACGTGGCAGGAAAACTGCGCAGCAGGTTTCCTGCTGAGTGTGTTCGGTGGTTAATAACAAACCCAAAAGGCCCCCTTGTGTAAAGGGGGTGGTGCTCCGCGCAGCGGTTTCAGTTCTATCGCTTGCCTGTGACAAGCGCACATTCACAGAACTGTCACCGCACAGCGGTGACTGGGGGATTGTCATTACGAAGTCAATCCCTCCGTCAAAAATCAAAGATTTTTGCCACCTCCCTTTGCACAAGGGAGGCTTACCTCTACAGCGGGGCTTGGCATAGTGAATTTTTCTGTCGGAACAGAAAAAGCGCACTGCTTTCGCAGTGCGTCTTTTTATTATCTTTTATTCTGTTGGGGAAGTGGCATAAGGCACTTTCACGGCATCGCCCTCATAGCTGCCCTCCAGCTTGGCAAATACCCGACTGTAGCCTTCATTTTCCGGATCATAGGGGGTAGGTTGATAATCATTCCAATTTTCATGGCCGCTGATACAGCAGGGAACGATTTGAATATTCCCCAGCGCCACAGTGCCGTCTTCGTAGCGCAGCACCTGCTGCTGGATGATGGCAGTATCCTTATCCGAGGGATTGCGGTTGCCGCCAAAGGAGAAATTGCCCAGACTGTAATAAATGATGCCGCCGTGGTATGCCTCCACCGGCTGCAGGGTATGACTGTGGTGGCCGTAGACGATATCCACACCCGCATCAATGGCCATGTGCCCCAATTCCACCTGCTTTGCGTTGGGCGTGTATGTACCCTCGTCTCCCCAGTGGATGCTCATGATGATGATTTCCGCGCCTTTCTTTTCCAGACTCTCCACCAAATATTCCACAGACTTCTGATTGGTATTGAAAAACACGGTGAATACACCGATTTTAAGACCGCTTTCCGTGGTGACTACCGCGGTTTTTCCAAAGCTGGCATAGGCGATATTTTCCGCCTCCAGGGCATCCCAGGTGTCCTCAAGACCCTGCTTGCCATAGTCCTTGGAGTGGTTATTGGCACAGGAGGCGAACTCCACATTGCCCTCCACCAAAATTTTCGCATACTCCACCGGTCCGCGGAAACGGAAAAGATTTTCTTTCAGTTCCTCCATTTCCTCATTTGTTGGATCAGATTCTGTCAATGCGCACTCCAAATTCACAAAAGAGTAATCATCGGCTGCGAAAATATCCTTTACTTTGGCGAAGGGGTAATCGTACTTGTCCTTGACCACCTTGCAGAAGGTTCCGGATTTTTTCTCCGAATCGAAATTATCCCCCATGGTGCAGTCACCGGCAAAGGAGAGCGTGAAGGTCTCCGCTTGGGGCTGGGTGACGGTGGGGTCGGGGGTGGTAGGAACGGTTTCTTTTTGCTCCGTTACCTGTGTGGGTTGGGTCTGCAGCCCAGTTTCCGTGGGCGTGGTCGTTACCTCCGGAGGATCCTCGCCGCAGCCTGCCAAAAGCAAAAAGGCGGCAAGGATGATCAAAAACTGAATCTTTTTTTTCATTCCTTCACCGCCTTTCTCTTTTGTAAGGGAAATGATCGTTTAGCTTTCTAAGGCCCCCTTGTGTAAAGGGGGTGGTGCTCCGCGCAGCGGATTCAAATCCATCGCTTGCCAGTGGCAAGCGCACATTCACAAAACTGTCAGCGGAGCTGACTGGGGGATTGACAATCCCTCCGTCTCCGCCTTACGGCGGAGCCACCTCCCTTTGCACAAGGGAGGCTCGCGCTTTGCGCTCCATTGCTCGCATAAACGATCATTTTCCTTATTTATTGCGGTTAATTTCAAAATATAGTGGTTTTTCCCCATTTTCTTATCCCACATCTTGTGTTTCGACAGATTTCGTACAAAACTTGTGGTATTATGTTGACACGGGGACGGATGTGAGACGGACCACCGCGACAGTGGCGTCATCACACCCCTCCGACTGGCTGGATTCCAAAATTCTGGCAGCCAGCTCTCCCGCGGGCTCCCCGGCCCGCTCCCAGCTTGCGCGCAGGGCTTCCTCTCCGCCTGCGCCGTCGCTGAGCAATACCAGCGTCTCCCCCCGACGCAGGGACAGCCGTTCCACCGTCTCCCGGCAGTCTGTCACCGACAGACCCGGCGGCGGGGTGGCTGTCCCGATTTTTATGGGCTCACCCCGGGAGATCACATAGCTGGGTACTGCGCCCCATTTATAAAGAGTGGCTTTTCCCGTATCCAGCCGCAGCTCCGCAAGATCGATGGTGACAATCCCCGCCTTGCCCCGAAGAGCGCAGAGGCTGTTTACCGTCCGCAGGGCATACTCCGCCGGATACCCGGCAGCCAGCAGCTTTCGCAGCATCGCTCCTGTCCGTTTGCCCTCCCGGGCAGCCTCCTCGCCGGTACCCATGCCGTCACAAAGAAGGATATAGTACCGACATTCCACACCGGCAAACCACAAACACCGATCGCCATTGCTGTTTTCCCGGCTGGCAGTACAAACCGCCACCTCCGGCTGATACCACTGTTTCGGGGGATTGGTGCGCTGGGCAAGAGAATCCGCAACATCCTGCAGATATTCCGACAAAAATCCATACTGCTGTACTACCGCCCAGCGGTATTCCTCCCGCCGGTCCCGGTCCGCCCGAATGGTGCGCAGCTGCTCCTGACTCCGACGCAGCTCCTGCAAAAGCCTTCCCGTTTTCCGGCAGCCACGGGGCAACTCTTCGCCGTTGCCCAGGGGTTTATGGAGTAACGTGGTGGAGATTTGGGCTGGGTCTTCCTTGCAGTTTTTTCGGCAGGGGCAGCTGCCGCAGGCCCGTTCTGCCGCCCGGGCGATCAGCGCCTGTTCATCAATGGGGGCATCCTCCACACTGCGAAGCAATTCTTCCGTCTGGCGCAGCACCGCCGATGCCATCTCCAGCCGTACTTGGGCTACGCCCGTTTCCCCACGGCGGTGGGAAAGATCGGCTTTTGCCGGGATAAACAGCGACCCCAGTCCGCCGATGGCAAGTCCCGCCACCGCCGTCAGATCCCAAACACCGCACAGGCTCATTACCAATACGTATACCGCCGCCGGCGCACCGAAATACAGCTTTTTGCTGCCCCATGGCAGCAGCCGGAGCAGATAGGCAAGACTCAACACCGCGGTCATGGGTACGGCTGTGATCTGGGCAAGATCCAGCGCCAATCCTGCCAGCGCTGCCGCAGGGAATGCCCCGGTGCAGGTCAGCACAGCCGCGGCTATGTAACCAAACCCCACATAGGGTGTCACGCTGATCTGGGCGAGGGCCAGCACCCCCACAGCGCAGACGATCCAATCCACCACCGGGTCCCGCCGCTCCATGGCAACAGAAAACAGCCATGTTGCCGCCATGGCCATGGCGATCCGCAGTAAATACATGGCAACCGGGGTGGTGTCCCCCTGGCACATCTGAAACAGCAGTCCCACTGCCGCCACGATCAGTCCGGAGAGAGCGGGCATCAGTAATGGCGTATCCCGCAAAAGCTGCCGGCCGCCTAGGATGGTAGCCGCCAGCACCCCCGCCATGATCCACACCACACCTTGGGCACCAATACTGCCCCAGAAAACTAAGTACCCAACCATGCTCCCCACTGCCAGCAGCACCGCCGGCCAGCCCGATGCAGCGCAGATCAGACTCAGCGCCAAAGGCTGAAACCGGCTGCCCAGACTGGCAGCGCTCATAGCAAATCCACTGAGTAACCACGTCACACTTTGAGCGAGAGCATGGAGCCGGGGATCTGTGATCCAGCGCCTGAAGATCCGTTGCCCCCGCCGGACATAGACTCCCAGTGTAACCATCATTTGTACCACATTCCTTTCCCGATTCTTAGGTCAATCCTACCACGAAGGCCGTATCTGATTTTGTCGGAAACCGTAGCCCGAGAAAGTTTCTTGCATAGCGGGGCAGGAGAGTGTATAATATGGTAAATGATCGTTTATGCGAGCAATGGAGCGCGCAGCGCGAGCCTATCGTATTTGTTGGGCTGCCCCCGGCAGCCCGGAAATTTAGATTCGCTGCGCGACGCACCGCCCTTGTGCAAAGGCTTAGTGACCGTTGCCGCAAAGCGGCTTACGGGCACTTAGTACAGAGGAGAGGTGGCTCCGCCG
>JAZNJN010000024.1:0-5840 GCA_045578025.1 Faecousia sp.
CAGAACGACATGGCTACGATCCGACTTATGGCTTCAAACATGGCGTAACGCTTGCCCAAATTGGAGCTACCCGCCGTACCGACACCGCCTTGGAACTCAGCGGCTTCGTCGGTGATGATGTCGCCGTACAGGTTGGGCATCACAAACACCTGGAACTGATTGCGCAGCTTGGGGTTAACCAGGTTGGCAGTCATAATATCGATATACCAGTCGTCAACGGTGATATCGGGATAATCCTGGGCAATTTCGTGGCACAAAGCGGTGAATTTACCGTCGGTTTTCTTCATAATGTTGGCCTTGGTGACGATGCTGACCCGGTTCTTGCCGTTATTCTTGGCGTACTCAAAGGCGGCACGGGCAATTCTGCGAGTACCGAAATCGGTAGTAACCTTGAAATCCACAGCCATACCGGGCAATTCTACACCCCGGCTGCCGAGGACATATTCGCCCTCGGTGTTTTCCCGATAGAAGATCCAGTCGATCCCCTCCTCCGGGATGGTGACCGGTCGCACATTGGCATACAGATCCAATTCCCGACGCAGTGTTACATTGGCACTTTCCATCTTGCCGCCCATAGGGGTGGTGGTAGGACCTTTCAGAAGCACATCGCAGCTTTTGATCTGTTCCAGAACCTCCGCAGGAACACTTTTTCCCAGAGCGAGACGATTCTCGATGGTCAGACCTTCGATCTTTTTCAGCACGATGCTGCCACTTGCAATTTCGTCAGCCAGCAGCTTATTCAGTACACGGGCAGCTTGCTCCATGATGATGGGGCCGATGCCGTCGCCGTCAATGATACCGATGGTCACGGTCTCTTTTTTTGTAAAATCCACCTTATCCGCGTTCATGTTTTCAAGGCGCTTTTGCTGCTCCTCCAGAAGTACGCGAAACTGCTCACAGGCCAGATTGATATCCGTCATAGTCCACCCTCCCTGGTGTAATTCAGCAGACCGCCGGCCATCAGGATCGCCTGCTGCCGGGGCGTAAAGCTGCACAAAGTCGTTATCTTTTTGCCGGTTGCCGTATCCGTAACCGTAATCTTTCCCTGCTCCATACCATTGCGGATATCTTCAATCCACAGATCATGGTCCTGGGAAAGAAGCTCATAATCCTCCGGATTTTCAAAGGTCAGAGGCAAAATACCGGCATTGATAAGATTGGCTGCATGGATTCGGGCGAAGCTCTTTGCGATGACACACCGAATACCCAGATACATGGGCACCAATGCCGCGTGTTCTCTGGACGAGCCCTGTCCGTAGTTACTGCCGCCGATGATCACACCATCCCCTGCCGCCTTGGCCCGCTCCGGGAATGTAGGATCACAAACCTCAAAGCAGAACTTGGACAGATGGGGAATATTAGAGCGGTAAGGCAGGATCTTTGCACCGGCAGGCATGATGTGGTCGGTGGTGATGTTATCGCCCACCTTCAGCACCGCCTTGGCATCCAGCGTATCTGCAAAGGCCTTGGACTTGGGGAACTCCTTGATATTGGGACCACGCAGAACTTCCACAGTGCTGCCATCAACAGCAGGAGCAAGAACAGCAGAATCGTCAATTCGGAACTTCTCGGGCAGCTCTACTGCAGCGATGGGCTCCATGATCATGGGATCGGTGATATAACCGGTGAGTGCCGATGCTACCGCGGTCTCCGGGGATACCAGATAGACCTGTCCATCCTTCGTTCCGCTTCTTCCCAGGAAGTTGCGGTTAAAGGTCCGCAGGCTGACGCCGCCGGAGCTGGGAGAAAAGCCCATACCGATACAAGGACCGCAGGCACATTCCAAAAGACGGGCGCCGCTGGACAGGATGTCCGTCAACGCACCGCATTCCGACAGCATGGTCAGAACCTGCCGTGAACCGGGAGAGATGGACAGGCTGACGCCGGGAGCAACTGTTTTGCCCTTGAGCATAGCAGCCACTTTCAGCATATCCAGCAGAGAAGAATTGGTACAGGAGCCGATACAAACCTGATCCACCTTAACATTCTTCAGGCTTTCTACCTCAACCACATTATCGGGGCTGTGGGGGCAGGCGATCATGGGCTTCAAGCTGGAAAGGTCGATATCGATGATTCTGTCGTATTCTGCGTCGGCATCGCTGGCAAGGGGTATGTAATCCTCTTCCCTGCCCTGGGCCTACAGGAAGGCTCTGGTGACCTCGTCGGAGGGGAAAATGGACGTTGTCGCACCCAGTTCCGTGCCCATGTTAGTGATGGTCGCCCGCTCCGGAACCGTCAGACCCGCAATGCCGGGGCCACCCCATTCCACGATCGCGCCAACACCGCCCTTTACGGAGAGAATCCGCAGCAGCTCCAGGGATACATCCTTTGCAGTCACGAAAGGACGCAAAGAGCCGGTCAGATTGACCTTGAACATCTTGGGCATGGTGATATAGTAGGCGCCGCCGCCCATAGCCACCGCAACGTCCATACCGCCCGCGCCAAAGGCCAGCATACCCAGGCCACCACCGGTGGGGGTATGACTGTCAGAGCCGATGAGGGTCTTGCCGGGTTTACCGAAGCGCTCTAAGTGTACCTGATGGCAAATACCGTTACCGGGACGGGAGAAGTAAACGCCGTGCTTTGCAGCAACTGTCTGCAAATACCGGTGATCGTCGGCATTTTCAAAGCCACACTGCAGTGTATTGTGATCCACATAGGCAATACTCAGCTCGGTCTTAACTCTGGGGATACCCATGGTCTCAAATTCCAGATACGCCATAGTGCCGGTGGCATCCTGGGTCAGTGTCTGGTCGATGCGCAGCGCCACTTCGCTACCCGGGGTCATGTCACCGGAAACCAGATGCGCTGCGATAATTTTCTGTGCAATCGTCATTCCCATATTACTTTTCCCTCTCCATCATGTGCACCTTGGCATTTTCAATGTGGATGGCCGTCCGCTGTCTCGCCAGCTCCGCATCCCCCGCAGCAATGGCATCAAAGATCGCGTGATGCTCTTCCAACGTGTGATTTGTCCGCCACTTATCCTCCATGGCGATCTTGCGGTAACGGCGGGTCTTCCTGTGCAGAGGGATCAAAGTATCCATGATCACATTCCGGCCGCTCAAGTTGCAGATGGCATCGTGGAAGGCATCGTCTGCCTGGCGCAAATGCTCAATATCCCACTTGGAATAGTAGAAATCCTGCAGATCGATGATATGGGCAAGCTCTTGCAGACCCTCGGGGGTCATGTTCAATGTTGCATAGTAGGCCGCCAGCGCCTCAATATGCTGCCGGATGTTCAGAATATCCTCCAGATCCTCCACAGTGATACCCAGAACAATGGAGCCTTTTCCGGAATCCTTAATCAGATGCTCCTGCTCCAAACGCCGCAGCGCTTCCCGGATAGGAGTACGGCTGACGCCCAGCTGTTCCACAAGCTTCAGTTCTGTCAGTACCTCTCCCCTGGGATAGATGCCCAGAATAATATCATTTTCAAGTTTTTCAAAAACCTGATCTGCCAGGGAAACGGATTTAAAATCTGCCATACCCCGCGCCTCCTTATACACTTTCAAATCTGCCGGGAGCAAGCCGCTCTACCATGGCATCCAACTCTTTGTCTGTCATCACTGTCTGACGGCCGTCCTCGTACTCCTGGTCGATCCAGTCCTTCATGGTCTGTACCAGAGGATCATGCTTGCTGACCTGCTTTTCACCCTTCAGACGGAAGTTCTGATTGAGCCAGTAGGCAATGCCTGCAAGGCCGGAGGTCTTGCTGATCTCCACCACCGGCGGCCGGTTCAACAGCTTATCGGTATCGAAAATGGTGTAGATCTCCGGATCCTTCATTAGACCGTCGGCGTGGATGCCTGCCCGGGTGGCATTGAAGCTTCTGCCCACAAAGGGCGTCATAGGCGGAATATCGTAACCGATATCCTTGCGGAAGAAGTCACCAATCTCCGTGATCACTGTGGGGTCCATGCCATCCAGAGAACCCCGCAGAGATGCGTATTCAAATACCATTGCCTCCAGCGGCACATTGCCGGTCCGTTCACCGATGCCAAGCAGGGAGCAGTTTACCGCACAGGCACCATAGAGCCATGCAGTAGAGGCGTTTGCCACGCCTTTGTAGAAATCATTATGACCGTGCCATTCCAGACATTCACTGGGCACATCGGAATAATGCTGCAGACCGTAGATGATACCCGCAACAGATCTGGGCATGGCTGCTTCCGTATAGGGAACACCGTAGCCCATGGTGTCACAGGCACGGATCTTCACCGGAATCCCTGCCTCACCGGAAAGCTTCTGTAGTTCATTGACAAAGGGAACAACAAATCCGTAGAAGTCCGCTCTTGTGATATCCTCCAGGTGACATCTGGGAATAACACCGGCAGCAAAGGCATCCTTGACTGTGGCAAGATAATGGTCCAGCGCCTGCTGACGGGTCATCTTCATCTTGTTGAAAATGTGATAATCGCTGCAGCTGACCAGTATGCCGGTCTCTTTAATGCCCAACTCACGGACCAGCTTAAAATCTTCCTTGCTGGCACGGATCCAGCTGGTGATCTCCGGGAACTTGAGATCCAGCTCCATGCACTTTTCTATGGCATCCCGGTCCTTTTTGCTGTAAATAAAGAACTCAGTCTGCCGAATGATACCGTACGGACCGCCCAGCTTGCTCAGTAGCTTGTAGATGTTGACAATCTGGTCAACGGAATAGGGCTCAACGGACTGCTGACCGTCCCGGAGGGAAGTATCTGTGATCCAGATCTCCTCCGGCATATTCATAGGCACACGGCGGTGGTTAAAGGCAACCTTCGGCACCGTGCCGTAGGAATACAGATCCCGCTGCAGATTCGGCTCGGCAACATCCTGAAGGGAATACTTATAGGACTTCTGCTCCAACAGGTTTGTCTTATTGGAAATTTCAAGCATAACGGACACCCTTTCTGATTCACTTGAACTATTGTATACAATTATACGCAAATCCACAGTTTTGTCAACACAAAAAATATCAGCCGATAAAAATCGGCTGATATCCGTATTTTACACTTCCTGCCCGATGCGGGACAGCACATAATCCCCTACTGCATTGGGTTCAATCCCCAGTACATGGGCAAATTCAGAGCTTAAGAGCTTTTGGGCATCCCGCAGGAAATTATCATCACACATGTGGAATTTTCTGCCGGCAGCTGCTTGCTCCTCTTTGTGACGGTAGAGGGAGCCGATCATGCGAATCATGGCCGCTCTGTCTCCGGAGCCTATCAAATCACGATAGGTCTGCTTTCGCAGGTTTTCATCAGGGATCCAGGCATCGGCACGGACATCCTCAGAGCAGATCAGTGCATCCAGCTCCTCACGGCTAAGCACAGGACGCAGTTTCCCTACTGCCACTTCATTATGCACCGGGATCAGATATCTGGCTCCAACCTGCTCCACCGGCTCCAGAACATAGTATTGCAGCTTTTTGCGGTCAACGACCCGTTCTTCCAGCTCCAGTATCCGGCAAACACCATGGCTGCCGTATACCACATAATCGCCCAAACTGTACATCTCCTGCTCCTTTCCCTGTGAATTATCTTTACTATGATAAATTATAACACACGGAAATTAAAATTTCATGTGGTAAAATTGCTGAATTTTATGCGCCGAAATTAGAACAACAGCTCAATATGATTGTTTCTCAGCCATGTATCGATCTGCAGCAGATAGCAGATGGTCTGGGGTCTGCGCATCAGCTGGCCGTACCAGGGCCACGCCAGCTCCTCCTGGGAAAAACGGAAGATCCGCTCCGACCGCAGGAGCTGCCAGATGGGCGCGTGTCTGTCCTCCAGGATGCCATCCAGCCGTCTGCGCATAAGAGAAGTCGGAGGCCAAGCGGTCTTAGGAAGACAAAC
>JAZNJN010000025.1:0-3608 GCA_045578025.1 Faecousia sp.
AAAGCGAATATCCCTGCGATTTCCAAGAGACTGGGAGAATTGCTGGATCTCGATCCTGCTTGGATCGAAGAACAGGCGCAAGATAGAACCAAGCGTTATAAGCAGGTGGCGGCCCGGGTCAGCGAGGAGATTGCCGGGCAGATCCGCAGCTATATCAATGAAAACCAGATCTCCGGCATCCATCTGGAGCCGAATACCATGCGCGATTATCCCTATGGCAGTCTGGCTGCTCAAGTGATCGGTTTTACCAACGCATCCAATACCGGCTCAGAGGGCATCGAAGCCGCCTATAACAGCTATCTGGAGGGAAAGACCGGGAAGGTCATCACCACGAAGGGCAATAATGAGATGGATATGCCCTATTCCTTTGAGAAATATGTGGCATCCCAAAAGGGAGATTCGGTGGTGCTGACCCTGGACACCACGGTGCAGGCTTGCCTTGAAAAACAGATGGAGGATGCCATTGCCCGGTACGAAGTGCAAAACGGTGCATTTGGCATCGTGATGAATGTGAAAACCGGGGAAGTGCTGGCAATGGCAACACTGGGCAGCTACGATCCCAACGCATATTTAGAGATCGCAGATCCACAGGTGAAACAGAAGACAGAGGAACTGCGGCTTTCCTATCTTGCCAATCCCTTTGGATCGGAGGCCTATGAAAACGGCCTAAAGGCCTATCAGCAAGCGGTGACAGATGCACGGCTGAAGCAGTGGCGTAACCGGGTTTTATCCGACGGTTACGAGCCGGGCTCAACTTTTAAGGTGCTGACCATGGCGGCGGCATTGGATTGCGGTGCTATCGATCTGAATACCGGTTTTCACTGCTCCGGATCGGAGCATATTCCCGGGCGCTCCCAGTTGCTGCACTGCTGGCGCTCTGCCGGACATGGCTCGGAGCAGACACCGCAAGCACTGCAAAATTCCTGCAATATCGCCTTCGCCCATATCGCCCTGAAGCTGGGCGGTGAGCGGTTCTACGACTACATACAGCGCTTCGGCGTCACGGAAAAGACCGGCATCGACCTTGCCGGTGAGAGCAAAGGCGTGTTTTTCAGCAAGGAACTGGTGACAAATACGGACAAATGGGGTACGGCCTCCTTGACCTCCGGCTCCTTCGGCCAGACCTTTAAGCTGACACCTATCCAGCTTGTACGGGCCATTTCCTCTGTGGTCAACGGCGGATATCTCTTGGAGCCGTATATCGTGTCTGAGGTGATCGACGCGGAAGGGAACACCGTGCTGAAGCAAGAGCCAACGGTGATCAGACAGACCATTAGCAGCGAAACCTCCAAGACCATGTGTGAGCTGATCCGGTCTGTGGTAACGGACGGAACGGCAAAAAATGCCAATGTTGCTGGATATTCCATAGGGGGAAAGACCGGCACCAGCGAAAAAATCGACGTTTTAGATGAGAATGGCAATAAGACTCTGGATAAAATCGTATCATTTGTGGGGATTGCGCCCATGGACGATCCGGAGTATATTGTACTTGTAGCATTGGACACCCCCTCACGGTCCACCGGATTGTATATCTCCGGCGGTGTGATGGCTGCGCCTACCGTAGGCGCGGTGATGGCAGATATCCTGCCTTATCTTGGCGTAAAACAGACCTTTACGGAAGAGGATGTGGCAGGGAAGACTGTGATCATGGAAGATTTGACGGGATTGACTGCCAAGGATGCGGAAAAATTGCTGAAAAGCCAGACTCTGACATACAGAGCGGTAGGCGATGGGGAATCGGTAACCGGCCAGATCCCCGCAGCGGGAGAATCGATACCCGGAGGCAGTCAGGTGATCTTATACTTCGGGGAGAAATTACAGGAACAAACGGTAGCAGTACCTGACTTTACCGGAATGCACCGCCAGCAGGCAAGTGATGCTGCCGGAGCGTTGGGATTGTATATACTTGCTACGGGAAACAATGAAATATCCCCCACGGTGACGGTGGTTGCCCAGAGTGTAGCGGCAGGTACGCAGGTGCCGGTGGGCACGACGATAGAACTGAAATTTGTGGACACAAAAGTGACGGATTGAAGAAAAGGAGCGCTTATGAAACTGAAGGATTTGCTGGCAGGAATTAATGTTCTGGAAATGACTGCGGACCCGGAACTGAATATTGAGGAAATCACCTACGATTCTAGGAAAGTAACTCCCGGCAGCCTTTTCGTAGCGATCACCGGCTTTGCTGCCGACGGCAACCGCTTTATCCCCATGGCCATGGAAAAGGGCGCTGCAGCCGTGGTAACGGCGAAGAAGCCTGATACGGATATTCCCTATATCCTTGTGGAGTCTGACCGGCTGGCGCTGGCGCTGTTGGGCTGCAATTTCTTCGGTCATCCTGCGAAAACCATGACTATGATCGGTGTCACCGGTACCAACGGAAAGACCTCCGTGACCCTGCTTTTGAAGCAGATCCTTGAAAAGACCCTGGGCGCAAAGGTTGGTCTGATCGGTACAATGGAAAACCTCATCGGCGATGTGGTCATTCCCACCGACAGAACCACCCCGGAGAGTTTTGAACTCCAGAGCCTCTTTGCCCGGATGCGTGACGGCGGCTGCACCCATGTGGTGATGGGGGTCTCCTCCCATGCTATCGCCCTGGACAGCGTGGCAGGTGTCCACTTTGATGTGGCTGCCTTTACCAATCTGACGGAAGACCATCTGGATTTCCACAAGACCATGGAAGCTTACTGTGATGCGAAGGCGGAACTGTTCCACCGTTGCGATAAAGCGGTCATGAACTGCGATGATGCTTGGTTTAACCGTATCCGCAACAATGCGACCTGCGATGTGCTGACTACCGCTGTAAAGGGCCATGGCAGCCTGCAGGCTGTGGATCTTCAGCTCCATGCCGACGGAATCTCTTTTAATGCGTTGATGGACGACAGGACTGTTCCTGTCAAGCTGCAGATTCCCGGCAGATTTACGGTTTATAACGCGTTGACCGCCTTGGGAATCGCCAATGCGCTGGGTATTTCCCTTGAAGGAGCTGCCGAAGTTCTTGCAGAGGCGAAGGGCGTTCGAGGCAGAGTAGAGGTAGTACCTACCCCCGGAAAGCCCTATACTGTCCTTTTGGATTATGCCCACACTCCTGACGGACTGGAAAATGTACTCACCTCTGCCAGAGATTTCTGCAAAGGCAGACTGATCGCGGTATTTGGCTGCGGCGGTGACCGGGATCCTATAAAAAGACCGATTATGGGTAAAATCGGCGTAAAGCTGTCGGATTTTGCGGTAATTACTTCGGATAATCCCAGAAATGAAGAACCTATGGCGATCATCGAAGACATCCTGAAAGGTGTTTCCGAGGAAGATGGCGCATATATTGTCATCGAAGATCGCCGAAAAGCGATCCAATATGCTATGGACAAAGCGGAAAAAGATGATATTATAATATTGGCAGGAAAGGGCCATGAAACCTACCAGGAGATTCGGGGTGTAAAGCACCATCTGGATGAGCGCGAGGAAGTCATCGCGTACCTGGGGAAGTGAGGATATTACATGGGCAGGATCACATTAAAGCAGGCTGCTGCATGGTGCGGCGGTCAGGTCGATCCCAAATATGAAAATATAACCTTTTTAGGTGCCAGCAACGACTCCCGGAACAT
>JAZNJN010000026.1:0-9182 GCA_045578025.1 Faecousia sp.
ACCACTGGTGCCGTGGAGCGCAGCGATCTCCGCATTGACAGTAATATCCTCACCGAACAAACGGACATACTGTGCGCCGTCCTGGAGTTTTCTGCCGAGAGAACCTTCTGCCTGATAACCAACGAATAGGATGGTGTTTTCCTCGCCCCACAGATTATGCTTCAAATGGTGACGGATACGGCCTGCCTCGCACATACCGCTGGCAGAAAGGATCACTTTGGGTCGTCTATCGAAATTGATTTGCTTGGATTCATCACTCGTTACGGACAGACAAATATCGTCAAACCAAATGGGGTTGATCCCTTGTTTGACAAGTGCTGCGGTTTCTTCATCGAAGCAGCTTTGGTCACACTGCAGGAAGATTCCCGTTGCTTCCACAGCCAGAGGACTATCCACATACACCGGGAATCCGTCGTGACCGCTGACCATCCCTTCCTGCTTGATCTGCCGGATGGCATAGAGCATCTCTTGCGTTCTTCCCACAGCAAACGACGGAATCACCACATTGCCGCCCCGGTCAAAGGTCCGCTGCAGCACTTCAGCCAGCTCACCAACCGTATTGCCAGGTTTTTCATGGAGCCGATCGCCATAGGTGGATTCGATCACCAAATAATCTGTTTCTTCCACCGGCAGAGGGTCTTTAATCAAAGGCTGATTAATGTTACCCACATCGCCGCTGAACACGATTTTCTTCGTAACGCCGTCTTCTGTCAGCCACAGTTCAATGCAGGCAGAGCCCAGCAGATGCCCGATATCCGAGAACCGGATCTCGACACCTTCTTCTGCCTGAATTACCTGACCGTATTCACATGGACGAAAACGGGAGATCGCGCCCACCGCATCTGCTATGGTATAGACAGGTGTGACCAGATCATTACCGGCACGCTGCGCCTTCCGGTTCTGCCACTCTGCTTCCGATTCCTGAATGTGGGCAGAATCCCGAAGCATAATGTTACACAGGTCGCAGGTTGTGGTCGTTGCGTAGATTGAGCCACGGAAACCATCCTTGTAGAGCTTGGGCAGCATACCGGAATGGTCGATATGGGCGTGGGTCAGAAACACGGCCTCAATAGTGTTTGCAGGCACAGGGATCGGCACATTCTCAAACACATCAATACCTTGCTCCATACCGCAGTCTACCAGATACTTCTTGCCGCAGACCTCCAAAAGTGTACAGCTTCCGGTTACCTCATGGGTTGCTCCGATAAATTGGATTTTCATAGCGATACCTCCAACCGTTTGACATTAAAAGAGGAAATTTTCAACTTGGATATATTGGTGTCACTTTTTATAAAAAGTATTTCCACCGACAAATTCACGAACAAGGCTGGTGGGCGGAATTTCATCATCCACATCTGCCTCGATCACATAGTTAAGGACTTTTACCATTCCGCGAACCTGCTCATAACACTCTTCTTCCGGACCGATCGCAGTAAGAAGCGGGTATATATGTTTCTTCAAAACTGCCAGCTCATACAGCGTGGAACTGTTGAAGATCACATCCGCATTTTCCTGATATGGGAATATCCATCGTTTCTCACCGTTGCGGACACTGTCCCACATAGAGAGTGTTCTTTGGATTGAAGACCCCCGTGTTTCATAATCTCTGACGCTTCGGCGTAACAGGCGCAGATAGGATGTGGGGATGCGGTTATGATCGTCCAGATTCAGCGGCAGCAAAGGACTAACATACATCCGGAACACCAATTCCTTGGGAAGCATTTCCGGCAGCAGAACAGGGTTCAATGCGTGCAAGCCCTCCACGATAACCACAGAATCGGCATCCAACCGAAGATAATGCTCCGGCCATTCCCGCCGCCCGGTCATAAAATTAAAACAAGGGATCTGTACTGTCTCGCCGGAAAGCAGTCTTTGCAAATGCTCACCAAACAACCCGGTGTCAATAGTATTGATATGCTCTAAATCCAGCTTGCCATCCGGACCAACGGGACACTTATCCCGGTCTATGTAGTAATCGTCCAGGCTCATCAGGATTGGTTTCTTTCCATGAACACGAAGCTGTGTAGCAAGACGGTTGGCGGATGTTGTCTTTCCGGAAGAGCTTGGGCCTGCAAGCATAACCGCCTTGCACCCACGGTCGCATATCATATCAGCAACCTGGGCATAGCGCTTTTCATGGAGTGCTTCATTGACTCGGATCAGTTCCCGCAGTTTTCCGGATAGAGTCATTTCATTCAGATCTGCAACCGTTCTGCATTGCATCAGCTGTCCCCACCGTTCTCCTTCTGCGCAAACAGAAAAGAAATTAGGCATAGACCGGTACTGTCCGAATTTATCTGCATCCAGCTCATCCGGGAATACAAACAAGAATCCGCCATCAATGGGTAATATATCCCATACTTGCAGATACCCGGTAGAGGGAGCCAATTCGCCGTAATAATAGTCCGCAAAATCACCGTAGGAATAAACATCAAAATGCGGTGCGTCTCTCCATTGCAGCAGTCTTGTCTGATCTTCCCGTCCCTGGGCAGCAAACAGCTTAACCGCGGCCTCCTTTGCGATTCTTTTACGGATCAAAGGAATATCCTGGTCCACAATCTGCTGAATTTGCGCTTTCAGTTTCTCTACAGAAAAATCCGGTTCGTTTTCGATATGGATATACAATGCCGGTCCCAAGGTGCAATCCATCGACGCTTTGGCTTGAGGCCATAATTGAGACAGCGCAAGAAAAATTATAAACTGAGCAGTGCGGGTATATACTTCTCTACCTGCCGGATCGCCAATTTTGAGCAAATGGACGATTCCGTTTGATGCTGCCATTGCCGCACGAATGGAAGGTCTATCCGTACCTAAGTCAGTATCACGAACCGGAATGTAATTCAGATTAAACACTTCTCCCGCAATTTTTGCAGCCAAAGGCCGTTCCGACAGCTTCTCCTTGTCCATACCTAATTTTTTTATGATCTCTAGCAAGGATTCATTGCACAAAGGAGTATATTGAATCCCGTCAATGCACAACTCCATATTTAAGCCTCCCTTCTCATATGTATTTTTATTATACAATACATACGTCCTGCTTTTGAAGATAAAGTGTAAATATTAAGCGGACCACCTCAATAACTGAGGTGGTCCATAGAGCTTTCCTTATTCCACCTTCAGCATCCGGTAGCCGATACCGATATGGGTTTGAATATACTGAGTGTCCTGATCCTTCTCGATCTTCTTCCGCAGGGTTGCCATATGGACACGAAGGGATGCCATATCGCTCTCCCAGGAGCTGCCCCAAATCTTATTGGTCAGATAAGTGTGGGTCAGCACCTTGCCTGCGTCTTTCGCAAGCAAGCACAGCAGCTTGTATTCCGTAGGGGTCAGCTTCAGTTCTTCTCCGCCCAGCGTAACGCATCCGGCACCATAGTCTATCGTCAAGCTGCCGTTACAGAAAACGGAGTCCGCGCTACTATTACCAGTGACAAAAATTCTTCGCTGTGCCACACGAAGCCTTGCCAGCAATTCCGTCACAGAAAACGGCTTTGTTAAGTAATCATCCGCGCCGGCATCCAGAGCGGCAACTTTATCCGCATCCTCACTCCGGGCGGAAATAACGATAATGGGCATCTGTGACCAAGTGCGGATACGCTTGATGATCTCAATACCATCCAAATCTGGCAATCCCAGATCCAAAAACACGATATCCGGCTGCTGGGTCGTAGCTGCCGCAATCGCTGCTTCACCGGTGGGTGCGATGATGAAGCGGTATTCATTTGATTTCAGTGTGGTGGTAATGAGGTTTCGGACGGTGGAATCGTCCTCCACCACCAAGATTAAAGGTTTATTCATGGACTTCCACCTCCCCGGCTGGAATGGTAAATGTAAAGACCGTACCGGTAGGCTGATTATCGGAAACGGTGATAGAGCCGCCATGGACATTCACAATAGACCGGCATAGGCTTAAGCCCAATCCAAGACTTCTGCGGCAATCGGCAATGGGATTACTACCACTGTAAAACATCTCGAAGATCTTTTCCTTTTCACTGTCCGGCACACCGGCACCATTATCCGCAATCCGGATCTCTATGGTATCCTGATCCCCAGCTGTGGTAATGTCAATATGGGAGCCCACAGGCGTGTACTTAATGGCATTGTCCACCAGATTGATAATGACCTGGATGATCAGCCGGGCATCGCATTTGGCTAGAAGCAGTTCGTTATCATGGTGCACTGTGATTGTATGCTCTTCTTGCTTTCTGCTGATATGCTGCAGCGCTTCAGAGACGATCTCTTCAATCAAATGGGGCTGCATTTTCAGCTCCATTCGGCCCTCTTTGATCTTTGTTACTGCCAACAGGTTTTCTACCAGATTGGTCAGCCATGCGGAATCGTCGTAGATATCACAGCACATCTGCCGAATGGTATCGTTATCCAACTTTTCCAGATCAGAAAGCAGCATACCCGCGTTTCCGGAGATGGAAGTCAGCGGCGTACGCAGATCGTGAGAAATGGAGCGCAGGAGATTGGCACGAAGCTTTTCCTGCTCAGCCTGCAATTTTGCGTCTTCCATTTCCTTCGCATTGCGGCTGTTTTCCAAAGCCATGGCACATTCGCCAAGGATGGAGAGTAGCACGCTGTTCTCAAAAGCCTCCAGCGGCTCTGCTCCCTCGATAATGACTGTGCCATAAACCCGGTCCTGTACCTTGATGGAATGGTGCTGTGTGTCCTTGTTTGCACTGACAACAACTCCGGGCAAAACGGAAGTGTTTCTTCCCAAGAGCTTAGACACCTGTGTCCGGGCTGCCTGCAAGATCTCTTCATCTGTTTGAGCCTTTTGCAGAAGCTGATTGGTCTCCAGCAGAAGATTGGTACGGTAGGCGGCCTGGGTAGACTGACGGGTCTGTCCTTTCAATCGGTCTGTCATAGTACCGACAGTCAAGGACGCAATGAGCATAATAAGGAAGGTCAGCGGTGCTCCGTCTGCATACACCCGCAAAGAGAATTGCGGGGATGTAAAAAAGAAATTGAAAACAATCACACTGCCGATGGCAGACAGGACATAGCTTGACCGGGTGGATGTAAACATTGCCGTCAGCAACACTGCCAGCAGATAGATAGCGATGATATTCGCTTCACTGAATCCAAATCTGGAAGACAGAAAAGACAAGCCGCTTGCCAAGGCCAGGATACCCAAAGAGACACCCCAATCCCGGAGAGTGGTTCGCAGATCGATCCGTCTTTTGATCTTCTTGGGACGGTAAGGCGTATCCGTACTGGCATCGGGGATGATGTGGATATCAATGTGGGGCGCGATCTGGGTCAGCTTCTCTGTCAGCGTGGGCTTGCCGAAAAATCTGCGCTTGGACATCGCGCTTCTGCCCACCACGATCTTTGTTACGCCGGAAAGCCTTGCGTATTCTGCGATCTGGTAAGAAACATCGTCCCCAAAGACAGTTTCAATGGTGGCACCCAGCTTCTTTGCCAGATTCATATTCTCCCGCAGACGCTCCTTGTCAGCATCAGGCATTGCTTCATAATTGGGCGTGCGGACGAACAGTGCCGTCAGACTGCCTTTGAATGCTTTTGACATGGTTGCAGCTGTGCGAATGATCCGGGCATTGGACGGTGCAGAGGAAAGACCCACAAGAATATGCTCTGCCATAGGCAGCCCTCCTGCGTCGTTTTTCTTCATTCTACCACATCCTCTTCCGGATATCTACAACTATCGTCATAAGTAAAGGTGGGTTCATTACTGGGTCTGCGCTCCAGGAACTTATCAAGCCTGCGCAGCAAGTAGAACAAGTATACCTGACCGCCAATAAAGCTCAGCACAGCCAGTATGATCCAAATAACATTCATGATTGCGATCTCAAATTCGGAAGCATTTCTGGATATCTTTGAATCTACCCATCACCATCAGGGATTTCCCTTCGCACAGCAGGGTATCCGGAGTGATGAAGGAATCCAGCTTGCTTCCACACTTCATAGCCAGAATGTTGATACTGTGTTTCTTTCGGATGTCCAGCTGACCAACGGTTTTGCCCATCCAGTTCTGGGGGATCGTCACTTCAAAGATTGCATTTTCGCTGTCCAACTCGATGTAATCCAGTACATGGTTGGCACTGTAACGGATGGCTGCCCACCGTGCCAGCTGTTTTTCCGGGTAGACCACTTCGTCAGCACCGTTTCTTAAGAGGAATTTCTCCTGCACATCGGTTGCTGCTCTGGACACCACCATCTTTGCACCCAGTTCTTTCAGAAGGCTTGTAGTCTGAAGACTGTTTTGGAAGTTGTTACCGATGCCCACAATACAAACATCGTAGTTATCCACCCCAAGGCTCCGCAGGAATGCTTCATTGGTGCTGTCACCGATCTGGGCATTGGTCACATAAGGAAGGATCTCCTGCACCAGCTCCTCCTTGTGGTCAACAGCCATGACCTGATGGTTCAGCTCCCGGAGCTTCATGGCAATGTGCTTTCCAAAACGGCCAAGGCCAATTAAAAGAATAGATTTCATAAAGAGTCCTCCTTATCCGACTGTAATTTTTTCCAAGGGCAGCTTGGAGAGGGTGTTTTTTGTAGCGGACAGCGTGGCGAAAATCAGGGTCAAGCCACCGATCCGACCTAAGAACATAAGGCTGATCAGGATCAGCTTGGATACAAGATGCAGACCCGGTGTGATTCCCAAAGTTAGACCAACTGTACCGATAGCGGATGCAGTTTCAAATAGACATGTAAGGATCGGTAAATTCTCCACACGGCTGATGATCATACCGCCAAGCAAAAACAGAGTAATGTACATCAGAAATACGGTCAGTGCGTTTTTCACAGTATCATCAGCAATCCGCCTGCCAAAGAATCGACCGTTTTCCCGTCTGCGGAAAACAGCTACCGCACAGGCAATCAGTACCGCCGCTGTGGTTGTTTTCATACCGCCTGCCGTAGAGCCGGGACTGCCGCCAATGAGCATCAAACCGATCGTGAGGGTCTGACCGGTCTCACTGAGGGCGGTCAAATCTGCGGTGTTGAAACCTGCGGTTCTGGGTGTAACCGATTGGAATAGTGACAGGAATATTCTTCTTCCCATCGGCTCTGCGGAGAACTCAAAAAAGAAGAAGTACAGCGCCGGAATTAGAAGCAGGATGCCGGTAGTGGCCAGGATCACCTTGCTTTGCATCCGGTACCGCTTGATGTGGATTCCATTCTGTCGGATGTCCTGCCAGGTGAGAAAGCCGATACCGCCAATGACGATCAGCAGCATGACCGTGATATTTACCACTGGATGGGCTGCATAGGAAGTCAAGGAAGAATACGGGCTTTTCGTGCCCATTAGGTCAAAACCGGCATTGCAAAATGCGGATATGGAATGGAACACCGCCAGCCAGATGCCTTTCACACCGTATTCCGGTACGAATACGGTCATCAGTACCAACGCACCCAGCAGCTCAAAGAGGAAGATTCCTTTTAGAATAAAACCGGTGAATCGGACGATTCCTCCCACCTGTGGGGCAGAAATAGCATCCTGCATGGTGCTGCGCTGCATAAGGGATATCTTCTTGCCGGAGGCCATAGTAATGGCTGCGGCTACAGTGATAACACCCATACCGCCAATCTGGATCAGCAGTAATATAACCGATTGACCGAACCCAGACCAGTAGGTTGCCGTATCCTGCACGATCAGTCCTGTTACGCAGACAGCGGAAGTGGATGTAAACAGAGCGTCCCAAAAGGATGCGCTTAGACCGCTGTTGGTAGCAAACGGCAGCAGAAGCAGCAGTGTTCCTACCAGGATCACCCCGGCAAAGCCAAAGAGGATGATCTGGGACGAGCTGAGCTTTCGTTTATGTAAAACCGCCCACATGGCGATACCTCCCAATACTTTTCTTACTGTAATCCTATCAGAAAAGGTATAAAGGGGGTGTTAAGGCTCATGCAGGCGGTGTTAAGATTGTATAAAGATGTTGACTGCTATATCTGGGAAAACTATAATACTGTTAGAGGTGAGGCACAATGCAGTATGTTGAATACGGTGCACACAATTCTCAAACCATCATCCTACTCCACGGCGGCGGTTTGTCTTGGTGGAATTACCGCGAAGTCGCACAGCTTTTGGCAGATAAATACCATGTTGTTCTGCCGATTCTGGACGGTCATGCAGACAGTGACGCGCCTTTTGCTTCCATTGAGGATAATGCTGCACGGCTGATCGCATATATCGACAAACACCACGGCGGCAGTGTTTATGCTTTGGGTGGTCTGTCCCTTGGCGGGCAGATCGCTGTGGAAATGCTGGCTCAGCGCCCTAACATCTGTAATGCAGCGCTGATTGAAAGTGCTCTGGTCAAACCTATGAAGCTGACCCATGCACTGGTGGGACCTACCTTTGGTATGAGCTATGGTCTGATCAAGCAGAAATGGTTTGCTAAAATGCAGGCAGCTTATCTGAGCATTCCTCAGAAGCTGTTCGATGATTATTACCGGGATACCTGCAAAATCAGTAAAGAAGATATGATCGCATTTCTCAAAGCCAACAGTGCCTATTCCATAAAGCCTGCTCTTGCAGGTACACAAGCGAAGGTGCATATCGTTTTCGGCGGCAAGGAGCAGCCTGCTATCCGAACATCCGGAAAGCTGCTGAATCACATGATTCCGGACAGCACCTTGGAAATCCTTCCCGGATACAGCCATGGTGATTTAAGCCTGAACCACCCGGAACAATATGCACAGATGCTTTTGAATCTGATCGGATAAAAAAGCGGATGTACTTTCGATGAAGTACATCCGCTTCCTTTATGTCGTTATTTCAGCTTCACCGCAGTACCATGGGCAATGACTTCGGCGGCACCCTGCATCACAGCAGAAGAGCCGAACCGGATATTCACAATGGCATCAGCGCCCATGGCCTCCGCAAGTTTTACCACCAAATCAATGTGACCGACAGTAATGCTGCAGATACTGCGGGAACAGTTACGGTGTCCCAGCCACCCTTGGTGAACAGCTCGGTAACAGATGCAATCGGTGCAATTACTAGGGATGCAACAACCGCAACATACCAAGGCAGAACTGACATAGTAAGCAATACAAGCAGCAGACATACAAAGGATGTGATTGCCATACCGATACTGCCTTCTATCGATTTAGTCCCTTCAATCATCTTGCCTTGCAGCTTACGCTTTCCGTGTTCCTTTCCGACGATGGCCGCGACCGCATCACCAGGACCCCAAGCCATAATC
>JAZNJN010000027.1:0-3253 GCA_045578025.1 Faecousia sp.
CAGGACCTTTTCCTCCCGCTGGGCAGATAAAAAGCTTTGGAAAGCGGGCATCCTCTGCGGCATTCCGTTGTCACTGGCCTGCAATCTGCAGCAGTTCGCCCTGGTGGATACAGATGCGGGCAAATCCGCTTTTCTGACTGCTATGTACATCGTGTTCGTCCCCGTACTGGGTCTTTTCCTGCGCAAGAAAGCCACCTGGACTATCCCCGTCAGTGTGCTGCTTGCTGTGGGCGGTCTTTACTGCCTCAGCTGCGTGGGTGTGACCCGGATCAGCACCGGTGATCTTTTGCTGCTGGGCTGTGCGGTAATGTTTGCGGTGCAGATCATCGCGGTGGATCACTTCGCCCCCGATTGTGACCCCCTGCGGCTGAACGCCATCCAGGCATTGGTATGCGCGGTGCTTTCCGGCATTATGATGCTCTTTACGGAAACGCCCTCCCTGCCCGACATCTTAAGCTGCTGGCTGCCCATCGGCTACGCAGGCTTCCTGTCCATGGGCGCGGCCTACTCATTGCAGATCATCGGACAAAAGGACCTGGAGCCCGCTCCCGCGGCCCTGATCATGAGCCTGGAATCCGTATTCGCCGTTCTCTTCGGCGCGCTGCTGCTCCATGAGACCATGACTGTCTGGGAAATGATCGGCTGTGTACTGATGTTCGCCGCCGTGCTCCTGTCTCAAATTCCCGTCCCATCCGCAGCATCCGGAAGCAAATAATGCTTTCCCGCTCTGTAGGGGAGGGTCTTGACCCTCCCTTCAGGCTGTCAAAAAACATATAATCTTCTTAAGAAGCCGTAGGGGCGGCTATTATGTCAAGAGCAACATGGTTTACAGATTGTGCAACAACATGGTTTACACATTTGCTCTTGGGTCGCCCTCCAGAAGGTATGCTTTTCTGAGTGTATAGACCCGGTCATCGAGATCGATGCGCCCTATTTTGAATTGCCGAAAAATCAAAGTGATCTGTCCCGGCAGATGGGACTCTCGTACAGCGATCGTCTTTCCGGCAAAGGCTTCACTCAGGAAAAAGCCCTGTCCATTATAATTAAAATATCCGCTTTCCTTTACTTTGCACAACTTGTATTCGGAACCATATTCCCAGTCTGTGATCCTATCTGGCATTTGTTTAGTACTGGGCTTGTAGCGAGTGGACGGAACATCCAGGTTTAGCGAGAAGTGTGGTCTGACTTCATTGTAAAAGACGCGGTATTCATCAAAGCAAGCTTGGGCATGGTTTTTGTCCGCAAAGGTTCTTCCTTTCAAGCATTCTCTTGTAAAAGAACGGTTGAACCTTTCCTCTTTGCCTTGGGTCTGCGGATGTCTTGGCCTTCCGTGGAGCGTCAGCACGCCAAGTTCCATTAGCCATACTTCAAACCGGCTGTAACCGAGACTTTGGGCTGTTCCCCATGGATTGCCGTTATCACAGAGAAAGCTGAATGGTAGACCATACTCCCGGAAAAGACGGTCCATCACCGGTTTTACCGCATCAAAAGTTTCGTTTGTCAAAGCTTCGATACAAAGATTGAAACGGCTGAAATCGTCTATGATGTTAAGGGGATGGCATTGATGCCCGTTCTCCATTCGAAAGTGCCCCTTAAAATCAGCCTGCCACATTTCGTTGGGAGCAGATTTCTCAAATCGCTGATACGGAGTGGCTGCCTGACTGGCTTCCGGTTCGATTAGTCCATGCCGCGCAAAGACATTGTTAAATGTTCTGGCACATGGCAGATCTGTATAGCCGGCGTCCTGCATAATCTTGCGCAGCTTGACCGCGCCAAGTGCCGGATGCAGCTGCCGGATTCGTACAATCTCCGCCTCTGTTTCAACTGAGATCCGGCCGGGGACAGTTCGTGGTGCGCGACTTCGGTCAGCCATACTTTCGCCTTCCTGAAACCTCTCAATCCACTTGTCGCCTGTGGGACGGCTGATGCCGTACTCTCGGCATAGTGCCGCCTTGCTCCGTTCCTGAGCCAATACACGCCTTGCAAATTCTTCTCGCATTTGTTCTACAGTCCTTTCATCCCATGCCATACCGCAGCTTCCTTTCTCTTTCTGGTATGACTTGAGTATATCAAAACTGTAAACCATGTCCTTGCACAATGTGTAAACTATGTTACTACACTATACAGATCCGCCGCCCGCCCAACAATTGCGTAGCAATTGTTGGGATTTTCGAAGAAAATATAAAAATATCGCCAAAGACAATGCAATTTTGTTTGCAAAATTGCCGGGCGCTTGGTAAGCGCCCCTACAGCGTTTTTTGTTGAATTTTGCGTGAAACGACACTTTTTTGACACGCTGCGGGCGTGCCGCTTTCCGCGGCACGCCCCAATTTGTTTCTTGCATTTCCCGCTGAAAGCTGGTACACTGATATCGCAAGCGTTCGAAAGGTGGAGGGCCGCGCCCTGCTCCAATCGGTAAAATGATATCAAAATACTTGACAATCCTACGAAAACTGACTATACTTTTATTATGTGAACGTGTTCACAAAAGGAGTCCTTATGCCCAAGATCATCGAAAATCTGGAAAGCAAACTGATCGAGGAAGCAAAGAGGCAGATCCAAGCGGTAGGCTACAGCGCCACCACCATCCGCTCCGTGGCAAAAAAGTGCGGTGTAGGTGTCGGCACGGTGTATAATTACTTCCCGTCCAAGGATGATCTGTTAGCTTCCTATATGCTCGCCGACTGGAAGGATTGTATCCGTGCGATTGCTGCCGTCAGTGAAGAAGCGCAGACGGCCCATCCGGTGGTGCGGTGCATGTATGACCAGCTCCTTGCCTACGCCCGGCGGCATCAGGCCATCTTTCAGGACGAAGCGGCTGCGTCTGTCTTTGCCGGTTCCTTCAGCCGGTATCACGCAATGCTGCGCAGCCAGCTGGCTGCACCTCTTCGCAAGTTCTGCGGCAGCGACTTTGCAGCGGAATTTATTGCGGAAAGCCTGCTGACCTGGACGATGGCGGGAAAAAGTCTGGACGAGATCTGCGGCATGATCGACAAATTGTTTTGACGTGCCGTTTCCATTGTAATTCTTGGGACTGCGCGGCGCGCAGTTCCGTTTATTTTTAAGGAGAGATGTACCATGTCCAGCTTTGAAAATCTTCGCGTGGTAGATAACTTCTACCAGACCTCCCTGTTCTTCCCCATGCCCACCGTAGTGATCAGCACCCTGTGCGAGGATGGCACGACTACTCTGGGCCCCTACTCCCTGGTGCAGCCCTATTATGTGGCCGGTAAGGATTACTATGCCATGCTGC
>JAZNJN010000028.1:0-10386 GCA_045578025.1 Faecousia sp.
AGGTTGACGCCCACCTCGTTGGCGGCCTGCATCTTGAACTGCTCCATGCCCTGCTTTGCCTCGGGGACGTTGATGCGGTTGCTGGAAGAATTGTTGCTGCTCATAGTCAAACTCTCCTTTTTTCTTTTCGGGAAGCGAGCCGCTTCCCGAAGGAACCGATTCGCTTTCCGTGGGAGTATTTTGTCCCGGACACGGTGTGATATGAGTGGAGAGTTGCGGAAAGGGTGGAAATGGATTCCAAATCACATGATTTGAGGACCGGGGGAGTGAAAAGTCACAAAAACTACGACGGTCGGCAGGTCCCCAGCCGCAGTTCCCGGAGCCGCGCAAGAACAGGCATACTTCCCGGGAGAGCTACTGGACCATAGAAAACAGTTCCTTTTAACTCAGTTAATTATACTATATACTTAGACAAGTTAAGAGTAAATAAGTATGTTAACAAGGAATGGCCGTGTGAATGAAAGCAGGGTCGAGAAATATCGTTACGCTATTTATTGATGTATATATAATTTGACATAGAATGTAGACTATGTTATAATCTAGCTACAACAGGACATACTATAAAGAGAGGAGATGATCGCTATGACTCTGTTTGAATTCTTGCTGCAGCAATATGGGGCGAATGAGCCAATTTTGTCTGCGGAGATTTCGTTTCAGAACTATTCCCGTCCGTGGATCTATAAGCAGTTGAATCAGCTTTGTGAAGAAGGTCAGCTCGTTCGCTATGAAAAGGGAATCTACTATATCCCCACTCAAACACCTTTTGGAAAGAGTTTGCTGAACCCCAGGAAGGTCATTGAGCGTAAGTACATCTCCCAGGGCGGCGACACGGTAGGCTACTATTCCGGTGTTACCTTCCAGAATCAGCTTCGCTTGACTACACAGATGCCCAATGTGATCGAGATTTATACCAACAACGAAGCTACCCGTGTGCGGGATATCTATGTGGGCAAACAGAAAGTCCTGCTCCGCAAAGCCCGGACGAAGATCACTGCGGCCAATGCGGATGTACTCAGCTTCCTGGAGCTGATGAACGATTTGAAGCCGGATACCCTGGATGATGAGAAGAAGGCCATCATCACCGGATTTATTGCGGATCGAAACATCACCAGAAAAGATATCACGACCTATGCGCCGGTATTTCCGGATAAAGCGATGCGTACCTTGATCGAAAGTGAGGTGATCTACAGTGTTGCACCATGATTCGTCCTTGTTTGAGCAGGTGATCCTCCGGGTATCCGAGGACACTGGTATCGAAGCCAGCATCATCGAAAAAGACTACTATGTGACACTGTTCCTCCAGCGGATCGTGGCACATCAGCCGAACATCATTTTCAAGGGCGGCACATCCCTTTCCAAGTGCTACAAGCTGATCAATCGTTTTTCCGAAGATATTGACTTGAATATCGACACGGAAAGTCATCCCACCGAGGGTCAGCGGAGAAAGCTGAAGGAAGCCATCGTCTCCATCATCGAGGAGTTTGGCTTTACCCTCACAAATCCGGATAAGGTACGGAGCCGCCGGGATTACAATCGGTATGTAGTGGATTATCCTACGATTTTCCCGACCAGCTATCTGAAGGAGCATCTGATCGTGGAGACGGCTGTTTATATCAAAGCCTATCCCTGCAAGCGGATGCTGGCATCCAGTCTCGTTCATGACTATCTGAAGCGGAACGGCTACGATGAGCTGATCGAGCAGTATGGACTGCTGCCCTTCGAGCTGAATGTGCAGGCCGCAGAACGTACTCTGGTTGATAAGGTGTTTGCTCTCGGTGACTACTATCTCAGCGATGCTGTCCACGAGCATTCCCGTCATGTCTACGACATCTACAAGCTACTGGATGTGGTCACGCTGGATGATTCGATGAAGGCACTTGTCCAGAGCGTCCGGGAGGAGCGAAAGCCCCATGTCAATTGCCGCTCGGCAAAAGATGGCATTGATATGAATGCGCTCCTGCAGGAGATCGTGGATAAGGCGATCTACAAACAGGACTACGAGGATATCACATCCAAGATCCTCTTTGAGGAAGTGTCCTACGAAACAGCAGTTGCCGCATTGCAGAAGATCATTGACAGTGGAATTTTTACACTTGCGTAATAAGATGAATGACAGGACATTGATTGGCGTCCTGTCATTTTTATCGAAAAGCATCTATCATACCGTTACAGAAGCTATGTACTCCACCCTCTGGACATGTCCCACTGCGGTCCGACTCTGCCGCTCGAACTTCGCAGATCGTACGGGCCACACCTTCTTTACCATCTGCCCCCCGACGGAGCCTGCCTCGCGGGAGGTCAGGTGACCGTTGTAACCGTTGGTCAGATTGACGCCAACCTCGGATGCTGCCTGCATCTTGAAACGGTCCATAGCCTCACGGGCCTGGGGAACATTGATCTGATTGTTGTTCTTGTTGCTCATTGTACTTCTCTCCTTTGCACATTTTCCGGAAAGTAAGACACTTTCCGGCTGGAGAGTGACTTTTCTTTTCCGTGGTCATAGTTTAGCCAAAGAAAAGATGAGTATGAGTGTTAAGTGACGGAAATTGTGGAAGGGTGTTCCATAAGTATAGAAGAATAAACAAAATGGCATCCGTGCGATATCGGTTATCATGGCCGACAAAGCAAGGAAATAGATGTTGAAAATAATTTGTTCTTATGTTATTGTATAGCAAGAATGATCACCCTCCCAACCCGTTGGGGGACCCTACTGATACGTTTTGCTAAGATGGTGGACGAGCCTCTTTTCAAAATACGATCAATCAGAATGTATATATTTTGCGAAGCGGTGGACGAGCCTCTTTCCAGAATACCAACAGTCAGCGCAGTTACTGCGCTTGTTTGGGTTTGGAATGGGCTGGTCTTTTTTTATTTTTAGGAGGATTTAAAAATGAAGAGAATCATCGCAATGCTGCTGGCAGCAATTATGGTCCTGGGCCTGATGACTGCCTGCGGTGCCAAGACTTCCGCACCTGCGGAAACTGCCGCTCCCGAGACTGAGGCGGCCAAGGATCTGACCGACCTGGTCAGCGCTGAGATCAACGATCTGCTGCTGTACGTGGACGGCACCGACGTCACTGACGGCAATGTGAAGTTTGAGCAGATCAAGGACAAGTTCAGCGAAGTGGAGATGGACGGTGTCCACTACTATGCAACTTCTGTCAAGAATCTGTGCGCTTACGATCTGTCCAGCGTCCAGTCCTTCTTCGGTGAAACCACCGATGGTTTTGTCCGCTACTACAAGGATCTGGAGAATGCCTACATTGCGGTCTTACAGTCTGAGGACGGTGAAACCTACACCCAGATCGAGAATGAGGGCGCTCCTGCCTATGCCATGGTCCTGCCCGAGGGCAATGTGCTCAACGGTATCATCAATGTGTTCATGATGAGCAAGACTGTGGAATTCGCGGTTCCTATCCAGGTCAATGGTGAGGAAATTGGTCAGATGACTCTGGCTGACTTCATGAAGAAGACCCCTGTGGGCGAAGAGAAGATCACCACCGGCATGTTCGACGGTTCCTTCAAGTACAAGTTCGGTGAAGCCACTTACCGCGGCCGCTTCCTGGGCATCGATTTCGAGACCTTCGTTGCCAAGCTGGCAGCTCTGGAAATGCCCATTGAAGGCACCATCAAGGAAGTGGAATACTACGGCATCAACGGTCTGGACAAGGAAGGCAAGAATACTGAGTATGCCCTGTATCCCGATGAGAGCAATTATTTCGCCAACACTTCTTTCATTGTCATGTACGACGGCATGGTTAACAATCCCAATGTCAAGGATATCGACCTTGGTCTGACTGTGTTCATCAACGGCTCCGGCCAGAAGTGGATTACCTACAATCTGACTGCCATCAACTTCATCACCGAGTAAGAGGAATCACGCACCCCAAAGGAAAAACCCGCCTTTGGGGTTGCTGAGAATCAAGGAGGATCCTGTATGAAGAGAATTATGTGTGCCCTTCTGGCGGTGCTGATGCTGTTGGGCATGGTGGGCTGCGGTGCCGCTCCTGCCCAGGAACAGCAGGCCGCACCCCAGCAGGAGGCTGTGAAAAATACGGTTACCGATCTGATGGGCCGTGAGATCGCTGTCCCCGAGCAGGTGGACAAAATCGCCGCCATTGCCGGTCCCACCTATGAAATGGTGTTCATGCTGGGCAGTGCTGAGCAGATTGCCATGGTCAAGAGCGGCCATACTGACAGCTACCCTCTGGCCAATCTGACCAATCCCAGACTGGAGAGCATGATTGGTCTGGCGGCAAACCCCAGCTCCAGCGTCAACATTGAAGACTATCTGAAGCACGATATCGACCTGGTGGTTTATTACGACAATGAGATCGAACTGAAGAAGTTTGATGCCGTGGATATGGCCGCTGTTGTTGTCAGCAAGAACACCGGTCTGATGGACTCTCTGGAAGAGGCCAAGTCTCTGACCATTGACCAGTTCGTGGAGAAGCTGACCCAGCCTATCGATATTCTGTCCACCGCCCTGAATACCGAGGAAGCCAGATCCGAATATGAAGCCTGGCGAGCCTACTGCGATGAAAAGCTGCACATGGTCTATGAGCGCACCAAGGATATCCCCATGGAAGATCGTCAGACGGTTTACTGGGGAAATACCTGGGGCGAAGAGATTCGGTCTACCTACGCACTGAAGAACCGCTGGTACGAAGTATATCTGGCCGGCGGCCAGCTGATCGGTCCCGAAGAAAACAGCAACTTCCCGGAAGTTACCGCGGAGCAGCTGTACTCCTGGGATCCGGACATCATTCTGGTGGATAACCACGGCGGTTTGCCGGGTCTGGTCATGGAAAGTATGTACCGGGAAGGCGGCAAGTGGACCACCCTGTCCGCAGTCCAGAATCAGCAGCTGCACCGTATCCCTGCCGGTGTTTTCTTCCTGGATAAGGGCAGTACCACTACCTTGCTGGTGCTGTGGATGGCAACTATCCTGCAGCCGGAGCTGTTCTCCGACATCGACTTGGTAGAGGAAGTCAAATATTACTACTCTGAGTTCTACGAATTCGAACTGACAGATGAACAGGCACAGAACGTAATCAATGGATGGGTCATCGATGATGAATAATACGAAACCTGTGACCGAGGCGGAAATTCCCGCGCTGGGTCAAAAGCAGTCCCCGATACGTTGGGCCATTATGGTCACGCTGCCCTTTTTTGTATTCTTCGTATCCATGTTTCTGGGCAGATATGATGTTTCGCCCCTGGAAGTGGTGAAGATCTTTGCCAATGGCTTCTTTGGTGCAAACTTTGAGCAAACCTGGACGGATTCTGCCCAGAAGGTCATTATCCAGGTTCGTTTCCCCAGAGCGGTTATGGCAGCCTTCGTGGGCGCGGGCCTTTCTATGTCCGGCGCAGCCTTCCAGGGTATGTTCCAGAATCCCCTGGTGAGCCCTTTCATCCTGGGTGTTTCCGCAGGAGCCAGCTTTGGTGCGGCACTTGGTCTGGTGCTGAGTCTGCCTTATATGGGCGTCCAGGCCATGGCCTTTGTTTTCGGTATGCTGGCTGTTGCCATTACCTATTTCCTGGCAAGAATCTACAAGACGACCCCGGTTCTGATGCTGGTGCTTTCAGGCACCGTGGTGTCTGCATTCTTCCAGGCTCTGCTTTCCATCATCAAATTCACAGCTGAGGGTGATGAGAAGCTGCCTGCCATTACCTTCTGGCTCATGGGATCTCTGGGCAGTGTCAGTCTCAGTGATCTGGCCATTTCTCTGATCCCCATTGTGGTCTGCTGCACCGGTCTGATGGTGCTGCGCTGGCGGATCAATCTGCTGTCCATGGGTGAACGGGAAGCCCGTTCCCTGGGCGTCAATACCCAGCAGACCAATCTGCTGATCATCATATTCTCCACCGTCATTACCTCCACTGCCGTGTCCATCTGCGGCATCATCGGCTGGGTGGGACAGGTGATCCCCCACTTCTGCCGCATGGTGGTGGGTCCTGACCACAAGGTTCTGATTCCTGCTACTATGTTTGTAGGTGCCACCTACATCCTTCTGGTGGACAATCTGTGCCGCCTGCTGACTGCCAGTGAGATTCCTCTGGGTATACTCACCGCCATCATCGGCGCGCCGGTCTTTGCCTATCTGCTTCGTAGAACGAAGGGAGGTTGGAACTGATGACTCCCAAGATCGAAGTAGTAAACGGTTCCTTCTCCTACAATCACAAGGACACCATCTGGGAAAATGTGAATCTGCAGGTAAATGAAGGCGATTGCGTCTGCCTGCTGGGCGCCAACGGTTGCGGCAAAACCACCCTGTTGCACACCATGTGTGGTGCCCATCCCATTACCGGTGGTCAGGTTCTGGTAAACGGAAAGAATATCCAGGATTATGCCATTACAGAACTGGCCCAGACTGTGGGTATTGTGTACCAGGATCATACGGTTTCCTTCCCCTATACTTCCCTGGAAGTGGTGCGGATGGGCCGTGCGCCGTATTTGAGCATGTTCCAGACACCTTCCAGAGAAGATACCCTTCTGGCCTACGAAGTGATGAAGGAACTGGGCATTGCAGATATTGCGGATAAGAGTTATTCCAAAATCTCCGGCGGCCAGCGTCAGCTGGTACTCATTGCCAGAACCCTGTGCCAGCAGCCGGATGTGATCCTTTTCGATGAGCCTACCTCCCATCTGGACTTCAAAAACCAGGCCATTGTCATGAAGACCCTGCAGCGGTTGTCGGACAAGGGTATGACCATTGTTATGACCAGCCATTTCCCCTCCCACGCCTGGCAGGTGGGTACGAAAGTGGTGCTCATGGGCCGCAAGGGTATTATCGCCCAGGGAACTCCAGAGGAGATTATGACGGAAGACAATCTGTCGGATATCTATGATGTCCGTGTTCGCATCGTTAACAAACAGACCGAGGGCAGCAAGGCTTTTTTCTGCGAGCCCTGTTTTGATTAAGGAGATTTCATATGAAAAGAATTGTTGCATTGATGCTGCTTCTGGCAATTGTCCTGTCTCTGGCAGCCTGCGGCGGCAGTTCCGCAGCGGAAACCACTGCGGCTACCGAGAAACCCGCGGAAGAAAAAAAGTCCCTGCCTGTGGCAACGCAGGCGGCAGAAGAGGAAGTCCCTGCTGAGACCCTCTACCGGGATGCTATGATCCCTTTTGAGGAGCTTGTTCCCGCTGAGCGCATTGTCATTCTGCAGAACACCCTGAACTTTGGTCGTGAAGGTTTCTACACCGAGGAAACCAAGCCTGTGACCGAGGAAGTCAAGCTGGATGGCCAGACCGTTGCTGCCTATAAGCTGACTTATGCGCTGAACTTCCTGACCTTCGGTTATGAAAACGGTGCTGCAGTGGTTGACGCAGCCGGTAATGAAACTGCTTTCAGCAAGGAAGAACTGGAAGGCTCCTATGTGTACATCGAAGGCTTCCAGAGCTATACGCTGCCGGTGCTGTTCAATCCTGCCACCGGTGCGAAAGTGGTTGACTTTGACCACCTCATCACCGATAATGAAATGGTGATCAGCATCATCACGGAACAGTCCCGCCGGTGCATGGATATGTTTGCGCTGGTTGGCTGGGATACCGCTTCCACCACCTACCATGTGATGGCTACCGATAAGTTCTTCGTTCCCGCAACCCCTGTGGACTACGATGATGGTGAGATCCGCGGTGCCCTGTCCGGTTCTGTCAACGGAACCTTCCCGGAAATGGTTCCTGCTCAGGGTAAGATCAATGACGTTGTTTATATTGAAAAAGTGGTGAATTGATATGGAGAAAACATCTGTAAAGTATCGTGTTCTGGAAGCAGCCAGACCCTATCTGGAAAATCTTACGGTTAAGGATTTGGTAGTGGGCATTTCCCTCATCGCGGTTCAGCTCAATGATGAATCTGTAGGTGTTTCCTACGTTCTGCGTTATGCGCTGCCTCCGGAGTGCGGTGCTTTCGGCTATGCCCGCAATGCCATCGGCATGTCTGCCTGGGATGTGGCAAGATGGACCGTGGAGGGTGAAGACAATGTTGCCCGTTCCATTGGCGGTGCGGTTCTGTCGGCTGCTTCCCAGCAGCTGCCCATTGCCGATGATACAGATGATAAGTGCCGTTACGGCATGGAGATCACCGCCGAAGATACTGTGGGCATGATCGGCTTTATCAAGCCCGTTGCCAAGGTTTTGGAAAAACAGGTAAAGAAGCTGTACGTCTTTGACGAGGGTGTTTCTCTGTACGAGGGTAATATGCGTGTGTGCGGTATGGATCAGCAGCCTGTTCTGCTTCCGGAGTGTACCAAAATGATCATCACTGGTTCGTCCACCATCAACGGCAGCATCGACGGCCTTCTGGAGATGTGCTGCAATGCTACCCAGATTGCTTTGGTGGGTTCTTCCACCCCCATGTTCCCGGAAGGCTGGAAGGATACAAAGGTTACTTCTCTGGCAGGTGCCTGGTGGCCGAAAGAGCGAAAAGAGGACATCTTCCGCATCATTTCCCAGGGCGGCGGCATTGCTCAGCTGAGACAAATTATTCAGCACAAGATCGCGTTCGTATGATTTTTAGATGCTGCTGAAGTAATGTACGCAAGATTTTATGTGATTGAAAGGAAAAACTAATTTATGAAATTGAGTGCAAGAAACCAGTTTAAGGGTACTGTTGTTGAAATTATCGAAGGTGCAGTAAACGGCTATGTCAAGATCGACATCGGCGGTGGCAACATCATTAGCTCCAATATTTCTATGGCTTCCATCAAGGAACTGGGTCTGGAGGTTGGCGGTACTGCATACGCGGTTATTAAGGCAAGCTCCGTTATGGTCGGCGTTGAAAACTGATTAGCGGCCATACGAAATTTTATAAAAAAGAATCACAGGCACGGATGCGGGAACATATCATACCGCCAACTGCCTGTGATTTTTCTTTGATTGGACTTTTTACTTGCCATATCAACAAGTGTATATTTTCGCGCTTCCTTTACGAAACGGTGAGAGTGGCTATGTATTCCACAGTCTGTATATGTCCCATGGCTGTACGGATTTCACGGTCATATTTTTTAGTTCGTCCGGGACAAACGTCCTTCAAAATTTGGGAGAAATTGCTAGATAAGGAAATATCATGTCGAATTATTAGAGACCAACCATAATAAGGCTTGGCAACGCATAGAGACAAAAGGGAACGTCTCGGATCAGAGTCGTTCCTCCTTTCATTCTTATCGCAGCAAATAAAAGTTTCTTACGTGAATGTTATAAACTTTACGAAATCCGACATTTATCACACGCATTTGGACAGCGCATAATGGCCGCCCTGTAATTTCAGGGAATTGTCTGAACAGAAAGAAACCCGGAGTATTGCGTATTTCGTATGGATTTGTTACACTGAACGAAAGAAGTATGGAGGTGCTGCAGGTGGGAGATTGGAGAGAACTGTTCAAGCCCTGGATCTTGGAGCGGGGACGGGATTATTTTTCTGGCGGCCATGTGGTGGAGCTGGAAGAGGAAGGTTTTCTTGTCTGCGCAAAGGTCAGCGGAAGCCAGGAGTATCAGGTGGAGATCCGCAGTGACAGCGACGGTGTGCTCCGGATGGCTTGTGACTGCCCCTATGCAGAGCGCGGCGAGAACTGCAAGCACATGGCGGCGGTTTTGTTTGCTTTGGAGGAAGGACCCGGGAACGAGCGGACGGACTGGCAGACTGCATTGGAACAGCTGCCAGTGGAGAAGCTTCGGGAACTGCTGCGGGATCTGGCAGTGGGGGATCACGCCCTGCAGGCCCGGATCGTGCGCATGGTTTCCGGCCCGGGAAATGAGCCGGAACAGTGGCGGACGGATCTGGAGCAGATCCTTCTTAAGCATTCGGACTATCGGGGCAGGCTCGTATACGGGCAGGAATATGACTGCCTTGCGGATCTTGCGCAGTACCTGGAGGACAGCCTGCCCTATCTTCTAATCGATGGGCAGGTGATGGAGGCTGTGCAACTGGTGTTCAATGTCTATGACACGGCCTTTGGGGAGACGCTGAGCAACGATGACAGCGGAGGACATGACCTCGTTTCGCAGGCCTGTCGGAATGCATTCGAGCAGATCCTCTCAAAGGCTGATGACCGGGAGAGACGGAAGATCTTTGATCTGCTCCATGAGTTCCTGGAGGGCAGCGAGTAGGACTGGGGTTCGGAGGATTTTGAAGCGGGTGATGGACGCTGCCTGTGAACGCAAGCAATACCGCCATATCATCCGGCATCTGGATGCGTTGAGGTCCTAGCCGAACGGAGACAGCACTGCCCGAAACCTCGCTGCCCACTGGCACGGTCATCATAAAAATCGCCCTGCCATGAAGGACGAGCTTCAAAAGGCCGGGTATCCGCAGGAATAAGAAAAGCTGACAGGTTTTGTGCCTGTCAGCTTTTTCTGTTTAGACTTAATTCCACTCCGGC
>JAZNJN010000029.1:0-5496 GCA_045578025.1 Faecousia sp.
GACTTCCCACAGGTACTTCGACATGGTAGGGACAACGTCCATCAGTGCGGGCCAATCCTCCGCAATGACCCAGCCTGCATCAAGGCGGTAAATGGCGCATACGGTCAAAGCGGTCAGCGACAGGCTGAGAAAACGGAAGAATTTTGCTTCCTTACCCAGGAACCAGAAAAGCAGATTCGCAATGGCAGAGGCGATGGCGGACAAGCCAAGGATGACCCACATAAAAGCGCCTCCTTACTCCGTGATGTGTGCGTGGTTGGAGATATGCTCGGAGCAGTAGCAGTGGTAGCCCTTGCAGCGGGAGCAGTAGCGGAACTCCAGATCCGGGTCGGAGATGTCCGTTCTGCCGCAGACAGTGCAGCGGTGGGTATAGGGCGCTTTCTGTGCCGTTTCATAAGACACAGCACCGGGGAAGGGGACGACCTTTCCTTTTTGCTGCTTCGGCTTCTTCCGGAACAGCCGGCTGACCTTGATCCGGGCAGACAGGGGGATGAGCCCCAGAACATCCTTGCCCATGAATAGGAAATAGTTGGCAAGAGCCACCAGCGGAAAAAGATTGTGGGGGAAATACATCACGGGATAACTCAGATTAAAGACTGCGATGAACTCCAAAAGCAGATAGATCAGTGCTATGAGCCATGCCTTCACCGGAATGATGAAGAAGATCATAAATTGACTGTCCGGGTGGGTGGTGGCGAAAGTGAGGATCAGACTTAAGTGCAGATAATAGGCCATCTGCCAGTAAACCGGTAGTACGGTGCTGAGATAGGCATACTGCTCACCAGTCAGCGCGCCCTCCGGAATGATTGGGCAGAAGATCATGGCGAAGATATCCATCAGAATCACGCCGGATAGATAATATAGATTAAATTTCAGCGTGCCCATGCTGTTTTCTACATGCCTTCCGATCATGTAGAAGAAATAGAGGAAGATCAGTTCCAGAAAACTGCTTCCGGATTGGGTGAAAACATAGGTCACAAGCCGCCATACCTGCCCCTGCAGGATCTTGCTCTTGTCAAAGCACAGCAGTTCATAAAGGGCGCTGCCGCCGTTGACCATGGACATGATCAGCACAAGGGCGTTTCCGATGGCGATATACAGCATCAGATTGGGGATGCCCTTGTCCCGGTTGCGGAAGCAGAAACGCTCAAAGCGTCTGCGAAGATCTTTCATGTACTCAGCTCCTAAAATATGGTGATTCTAATATAACAGTATTTTAAGAAAAAGTCTATCCCGGAATTGTGAATAATAAAACTACATTTTGTTGAAAAAAGGCTTGACTTTTGGAGAAAAACCGTTAAAATAATCACGAACTGCATACAAGCCTTATCAAGAGTGGTGGAGGGAACGGCCCGATGAAACCCGGCAACCTGCTGAGGAATTGCTTAATGATTCTTCTATGTAAGGTGCCAAATCCGGCGGCAAACGAAAGATGAGGATTCGATAGAGCGCACATCGAATTCTCGGTGTGTGCATTTTTATTTGTTTAGAAAGGAAATGAAACATGGAAAAAAGACTTTTTACTTCTGAATGTGTGACCAACGGTCACCCCGATAAGGTGGCGGACTCCATCTCCGATGCAATTTTGGACGCTTGCCTTGCCCAGGATCCCGGCTCCCGCGTGGCCTGTGAGACCATGGTCACCACGGATTTCTGCCTGATCTGCGGCGAGATCACCACCAAAGCTGTGGTGGATTACCCGGCAGTTGCCCGGGAGGCCATCCGCAAGATCGGCTATGTGTACCCCGGCGATGGCTTCGATGCCGATACCGTGGAGATCCAGTGCCGTATCCATACCCAGTCCGCGGACATCGCCCTGGGTACCAATGACGAGGTGGGCGGCGCCGGTGACCAGGGTATGATGTTTGGCGGCGCCTGCACCCAGACTCCTGAGCTGATGCCCCTGCCTGTGGCGCTGAGCCGCGCCCTTTCTAACCGGCTGACCGAGTGCGTCCATTCCAACGATCTGCTCCGTGCCGACGGCAAGACCCAGGTATCTGTGGAGTATGACGAGCGGGGCAACGTGGCGGGCATCGATACTGTGGTTGTCTCCATCATGCACAGCGCCGATTTTGAGATCAGCGAGCTGCGCCGTTATGTTCGGGAGGGCGTGATCGCTCCCGTCCTTGCCAAGTACGGCTTTGATATTGCGAATGTTCCCAACATCCATATCAATCCCACCGGCAACTTTGTCATCGGCGGTCCTAACGGCGATACTGGCCTCACCGGACGGAAGATCATCGTGGATACCTACGGCGGCTATTTCTCCCATGGCGGCGGCGCTTTCTCCGGCAAGGATCCCACCAAGGTGGACCGCAGCGCAGCATATATGGCCCGTTACATGGCAAAGAATCTGGTGGCTGCCGGTCTGGCGACCCAGGTGCAGGTGCAGCTGGCTTACGCCATCGGTGTGGCAGAGCCGGTCTCCCTGCGGGTGGACAGCTACGGCACCGGCGTGATCTCCGACGAAAAGATGACCGAGCTTCTGCGTAAAACTTGTGATATGACCCCCGCGGGCATTATCCGCAAGCTGCAGCTGCGCCGTCCCATCTACGCCCCCACCGCGGCAGAAGGCCATTTCGGCGTGGCAGACCGGCCTTGGGAGGCTACCGATCTTGCCCCCGTTCTGAAAGAACTGGCAGGAATTTAAGAATGAAAGGAGCAGAATTTCTGCTCCTTTTATATTTTCTTTGCATTTCGGACAGAATGTGATATATTAAATACAAGATTTTAACGGGAGGGATCTCGAATGCTGGACTTTATCCGAATTGCCTGCGCTGTGCCTGCGGTAAAGGTGGGCGATGTAAAGAAAAATGTGAAGGATATCTGCGCCTATATAGAAAAAGCCGATGCCCAAAATGTGGATGTGCTCCTGTTTCCGGAGCTTTCCATGACCGGCTACACCTGTGGCGACCTGTTTTTCCAGGATAGCCTATGGAATGCGGTCAAGGCTGGTCTGAAGGATATTCTGGCATGCTCCAAGCTGCACCCGAGATTGAATGCTGTGGTAGGTCTGCCTGTCCGACTGAATGCCAAGCTGCTCAATTGTGCAGCGGTAATTCGTGACGGCGGGATTTGCGGACTGGTTACCAAGTCCTATCTGTCTGCTGAGGAAAGACGCTGGTTTGTATCCGGATACAACCTGAAGGAAACAGCTGCGGCGCTGGATCTCTTTGATGATTATGATACCTTTGGCTATGTTTCTCTGGGGCGGGATCAGTTGTTCCCCATTGGCGATGGCGCTGTGCTTGGCATTGAGATCTGTGAGGATCTGCATACCCCCATTCCGCCTTCTGCCGAATTGGCCCTCAATGGCGCCAATGTGATTTTGAACCTTTCCGCCTCCAGTGAAACCGTGGGGAAGCGGACATTCCGGCAGAACCTGATAAAGGGCCAGTCTGCTTCCTGCAAGTGCATCTATGCCTTTGCCTCTGCCGGCTATACCGAGTCCACCTCCGACCTGGTTTACTCCGGTCATAGTCTGATCGCGGAGAATGGGTGCATCCTGGAAGAGAACTTAAGTCAGCTTGATTCTGACTATATGATCATTCAGGACTGCGATCTTGGCAGAGTGAATGCAGACCGGTGCAGAAGCAGTGTCTTCCAGGATGCCGCTTTCCGGTATGGCAGCCGGGAATATCTCATCGAGCCTATGAGGGGGAAGACCGCCCTGCGCTCTGACGGCAGCCTGTATCCCTTGCGGAAGCTGCCCTTTGTGCCGGATCGGCAGACTGACCGGTATGACCGTTGCATGGAGATCTTCAATATGCAGGTGGCGGGACTGAAGCAGCGGCTGCAGGTCATCGGCGCCAATGCGGTGATCGGCATCTCCGGCGGTCTGGACTCCACATTGGCGTTGCTGGTGGCGGTGGAGGCCATGCGTCAGCTAAATAGACCTGCCACGGATGTTTACTGCGTGACCATGCCGTGCTTCGGCACTTCCGACCGGACCTACCAGAACGCATGGGAACTGATGAAGACCTTGGGTGTATCTGCCAAGGAGATCAGCATCAAGGATGCGGTAACCCTGCATTTTAAGGATATTGGCCATGACAGCGCTGTCCACAACGGCACGTACGAAAATTCCCAGGCTCGGGAACGCACCCAGATTCTAATGGATTATGCCAGTACAGTTAACGGTATTGTGGTAGGTACCGGCGATCTTTCGGAGCTGGCACTGGGCTGGTGCACCTACAACGGTGACCACATGAGTATGTACGGTGTCAATGCCACCATTCCCAAGACCTTGATTCGCTGGATCATCGATGCGGTGGCGCAGGATGAAGCCTTTGCGACCGCACGGACGGTGCTGCAGGATGTTCTGGATACCCCCATCAGCCCGGAGCTTTTGCCTCCCGACGCGGAGGGAAAGATCTCCCAGCAGACGGAGGATCTGGTGGGCCCCTATGCTCTCCACGACTTTTACCTCTATCATATGCTGCGCTACGGCTTTGCCCCGACAAAGATCTATCACCTTGCCTGCCGGGCGTTCCGGAATGACTTTGATTCTGTCACCGTTAAAAAGTGGCTGGTCACCTTCTATCGCCGGTTCTTTACCCAGCAGTTCAAGCGCAACTGCATGCCCGACGGCGTGAAAGTCGGCTCTGTGGGCCTTGGCCCCCGGGGTGACTGGAAAATGCCCAGCGATGCCTGCGGAAAGCTGTGGCTGGACGAAGCGGAAAATCTATAAATAAAGTCCCTGTTCTGCGGAACAGGGACTTTTGCCTAGACTATATTATAATAGTATCGGTTGCAGTTGCTGTCCTTCCAGCGCGGCGGAGAGAGCGTCCGGGAGCTTGGAAAAATCTGCCACCATACTGGTGGGCTTTCCCTTTGCATCATCCTGCCCGAAGGGAACAAAGTAGTAGTGCTTCCGTGCCAGCAGCCTGCCGATATTTTCAGCTGCACCCGATAACGCATCGTTGGTGGATACGGCAATCAGAACAGGCCGCCCGTTACGCAGGTGGCTTTTGGCGGCCATGGTCACCGGTGTGTCGGCAATGGAGTGAGCCAACTTTGCCAGTGTGTTGCCTGTGCAGGGAGCGATGACCAATGCATCCAGAAGCTTTTTGGGCCCGATGGGCTCTACCTGGGCGATGGTGTGCAGCGGCTCCATGGAGCAGATATCCGTTGCGGTGTGAATGTGTTCCTTTGCGGTCCCGAAACGGCTGTCAATGGTGTAGGAAGCATTGGAAAAAATGGGGATCACCTTATAATCCCGCGTCAGAAGTTCCATAACCGGAAAGATCTGAGAAAAAGTGCAGAAAGATCCGCACATAGCGAAACCGATCTTCATAAGACGGCCTCCTTTTGTTTTGCTAAACGGATGGCAGTTTTTGCAATTAGATTCCCAGAGGCTTCCGGGGCATCCTGGTTCGGCAATCCACGGGCCCAGATCACATCTTTTCCCATGATGCCCAATTGGGACGCCAAATCGATCTTGACGCAATCACCACGGCAGTGCTGTGTCTGCACTTCGGTCAGTACGGTTGCGGG
>JAZNJN010000030.1:0-7725 GCA_045578025.1 Faecousia sp.
TTCTTGCAGGCGTGGGAATGGACCACATCCAGCAGCACCGCAATACCCATCTCATGGGCAGTATTGACCAGTTCCTTCAGTTCCTCCGGCATACCAAACCGGGAAGATGCGGCAAAGAAATTGGTCACCTGATAGCCAAAAGACGCATAATAAGGATGTTCCATAATGGCCATGATCTGAATGGTATTGTAGCCCAGCGCCTTGATCCGGGGAAGGATATGTTCCCGGAACTCCCGGTAAGTACCCACTTTCCCCTCTTCCTGTGCCATGCCGATATGGCATTCGTAAATAAAGGGATGCTTGTCCGGCTTAAAACTTCCATCGGTCCAGTTGAAAGGCTGCATTTTATGAATCACAGCGCTCCACTCGTAAGTAATGGGATCCTGCACTACCCGGGTAGCATACAGGGGGATCCGGTCCAGTTCCCGGCCGTTATGTACCACCACCGCCATGACCCGCTGGCCTTCCTGCAGGGCATCCTGTCCGGGCAGGAATAGTTCAAATACACCGCCATCCTTCTTTTCCATGGGATGCGCATACCGATCCCATCCGCAGAAGTCACCGGTCAGATACATTTTCTCCGCGGCAGGCGCCCACTCCCGGTAGACCCAGCCGTTTTCTGTCTGATGAAAACCGTAGTACAGGTGTCCGTTGGCAAAGTCCGCCAATGACCCGCCGCCGCTAAGAAGCGCAGCCTTCGCAGCCTTGAAATTATTCTGACGGAGTATCAGATCCCCCTCAAAGGGTTTCAGGCTCTGGTCCAGTTTTGTGATCTTCAGTGCCACTATACTCATCCTTTCGCAAAAGCATTTTCTTTATTATAGCATAAAAATGAAAAATAAACAGTCCTAATTTCTGGTATTGCGCCGGAGTTACACTCCATGATATAATATTAAAAACCCCAATGGAGGAAACTATGGTATCTACACTTTATCTGGAGACCCACTCCACCGACCCTGCGTATAATCTTGCCTTTGAAGAATATGTACTGACCAATTACCGGAGCGGCAACATTCTGATCCTGTGGCAAAACGACAACGCCGTGATCATCGGCAGAAATCAGAACACAGCTGAGGAAATTAACCAGAGCTTCGTGGATCAGCACGGCGTCCGCGTCATCCGCCGAAATACCGGCGGCGGCGCTGTCTATCATGACATGGGCAATCTGAATTATTCCTTCATAGCAGATGCCGAGAGTATTGACAAGGCCGCCATCCTGTATTTTCTGGAGCCTGTTGTTGGAGCGCTCCGGGGCCTTGGGCTGGACGCAGAATGCTCCGGACGGAACGACATCCTCGTCTCCGAAAAAAAGGTCTCCGGCACTGCCCAACAGCTTTCCAAGGGCCGACTGCTCCATCATGGCACCCTGCTCTTTGACTCCAACCCCGATATGATCAGCGGCGCGCTGAATCCCGATCCCACGAAATTCCAGTCTAAGAGTGTCAAATCTGTCCGCAGTCGGGTGGGCAACATCCGGGAACATCTGGGCGAAGACATGGACATTCACAGCTTCTGGGGTCATCTGAAGTCCAATTTGCTTGGCAGCGATTTTACGGAAATTACCTTGTCCGATTCAGACCTTGCCGCCATCAACGAATTGAAAGCAAGCAAATACGATACCTGGGAGTGGAATTACGGCAAATCTCCCAAGTTCCAGATGCGCAGCAAAAAGCGTTTCTCCTGTGGATTGCTGGATATTCACCTTTCCGTGGCCGGCGGCTGCATTTCCGCCATTCAGATCTTCGGTGATTTCCTTGCCCTCTCCCCGATATCCGATGTGGAATCGGCGCTTCTGGGATGCCCCTGCCATCGGGATGCACTACTGGTCGCTTTACACGATCTTGATCTAAGTCTGTATCTTGGCGGCATCACCGCAGAAGAGGTGGCTGAAACCATACTCTGCAATGAATAAAGAGGAAGGTCACCCTTCCTCTTTTTTCATATATCCAGTTTGATCTCCTGCAGAGGATTCCACAGCAGCATTCCCCCGCTGTTAACGGCTTTCTCAGCCGCCTTCCGGTAGCCGGCGATATCATCTTTCTCAAAAGGCAGATGATAAGCGATAGCATGCCTAGGCTTTACAGCATTTTCTACAAATGCTCTCCCCTTCTGCAATCCAACCCAGGGAAAATTCAGCAGCGCCAGATCCACCGTCACGTCCTTAAGCTGCTCAGCAAGACCCGCGTAAGCCGTTGTACAATCTCCGGGGATCAGGATATGCTTGCCGCCGATTTCGATCAAAATGCCGTAATGCACCACATCTGCATAGACCTCCCCCTCATGGGGCAGGCGGATAAACCGCAGAGAAATCCCGTCACCGCGGTATATATATTCCTCTCCGCTGACAAGGATCTGCTCCTCAAATATCTGCTCCGGGAGCAGAAGCCGCGCATCCGGCCACAATTTCTTCGCCTCCCGGGTCAAATCTTCTGAAAAATGATCCGGATGGCAGTGGGTATAGCAGATAAAGTCAGGATGGGCAAATGCCGGACTTTTCAGAAGACCAGCCTGGAGCTGCGGATCTACCGTAGAAAACCCTTCCACCTTTTGATCGTGAAGGGCATCCACCCAGATCCGGTAACCGCCACACCCGATCGCTACACCGGCATTGGCACTTAAGGTAACCGTTACTTCCATAATACACAATCCTGTTTTCTAAATTGCGAATGACCCCCTGCTCCTTGGGAACAGGGGGCAATTTTTACTTTTCGACCTGCTCCACGAATGCCTTGCGGTCCGCGCAGCCATAGTAGGCAGAGCCTGCAACCAGAACATCCGCACCATTTTCCTTGCAGGTAATGGCTGTGTTCAGGTCCACACCGCCGTCCACTTCCAGATGGCAGGTAGGATTCACTTCATCCAGCATCTGCCGCAGCTGCTTCAGCTTGGGCATCATGTCCGCCATGAACTTCTGACCGCCAAAGCCGGGCTCTACGGTCATCACCAGCACCAGCTCGCACTTTTCAAGATAAGGCCGGATAGCCTCTGCCGGGGTCTTGGGCTTAACAACGATGCCGGGCTTTACGCCCAGTTCCCGGATCTTATCCAGTGCGGCCATGGTATTTTCGGGGGTGTCCGCCTCTACATGAATGGTCAGATAATCCGCACCCGCCTTGCAGAACTCTTCTACATAGCGAATGGGAGCATCGATCATCAGATGCACATCCAGAACCATATCGGTAACCGGACGCATAGACTTGACCATGGAATAGCCGAAGGACAAGTTAGGGACAAAATGTCCGTCCATGATATCCACATGGAGCCACTTCGCACCGGAATCGGCAGTTGCTTTCAGGTCCTGTTCCAAATGCATGTAGTCTGCAGACAGAACTGAGGGAGATAAAATTGCCATTTTCGTTCCTCCTTTTACAGAGCCTTGTTATTCAGCCGTTCGCCCACTGCTCCGCCGGGATGGATCAGGGCAAACTGCTCTGCCTTGTAGCCGGTCTGCTCCACCATAGCCGCCTGCAGGGCATGAAAGATCATGCACAGTGCGGTGGTGCTGGTAGTGCCCTGGGCATTCCACTTGTCAGTCTCCCGGTTGACATGCTGCTTCAGCACCACATCTGCAGCCTTAGCCAGAGGAGATTCCAGATTTTCGGTAATGGTAATGATATTGACGCCCTTGGCCTTGCAGATATCCACGATGGGCAGCAGCTCGCCGGTCTTGCCGCCCCGGGAAGCAAACACCATCACATCACCCTTCTGCAGATAGCCGGTAGCACCGTGAACTGCTTCCGCAGGGCTGATGAAACGGGCAGGCTGCTCGATGCAGCACATCAGATGGGCAAAATGCTGGCAGATGATGCCGGAATGGCCGCAGCCGGCAGCACCGATGCGGGGCGCGGCGCAGAGCAGCTCCACAGCTTTGGAAAACTGCTCGTCATCGAAATAGGCCTTCATTTCCGTGATACAAGCCGCCTCAATGTCATAAGCACTCCGGGCAGCTGCAATGGCTTCCTTGGTAATCATAAGTAAACATTCCTTTTTTGTGTAAATTTGGTATCTGCATACAGCATACACCTTTTCCCGTCGTATTTCAATCCGCAAAATATACAATTTTACCAAGTAAAATTCGCTGTTCCTTTTTCAATAAAATTATTATAAATTGTAATTGACGAAACAAAAACTCATTGCTATAATAATCAGAGTAATAATATGTAAAATACTGTACTTGAGTTAAAAATGATCGCTGCAGTCCGCAAGGCGTGGGACGAGCGTCATAAATAAAGAACAGAATATACTTTTGGAGGTTACTTAACATGGAATTCAAGGTTTATCAGAAAGAACTGGAGCTGCAGTCCCGCGGCTGGATCCCCACCTTCCACGATGTTTCCAAGGAAGTCGTTGAGATCGTCAAGGCATCCGGCATTAAGAACGGTACTGTCTGCATCGCTTCCCACCACACCACCTGCTCCGTCATGATCCAGGAGTGCTCCCATGATCTGGACTCCTTCGATCTGGAGTTCCTGCAGCACGACCTGCTGGACATCATGCGCAAGCTGATCCCCGACTATGTCAACGAAGGTGACTACCGTCATCCCGGCCCCATCCACGCTCAGTTCGGCCGCTATGTTGACGAGCCCGGCAACTACACCTCCATGAATACCGACGGCCACCTGCGCTCCGTCTTCTTCGGCCGCAGCGAGACCATGACCATCAAGGACGGCGTTCTGGATGGCGGCGAGTTCGCTCACATCTACTTCATCGACTGGGACCATGTCCGCGCCCGTCACCGTCAGCTGAACGTTACCGTTATGGGTACCACCGACGATATCGAGGACCGCAAGTGGAACGGTGGCGAGACCATCAACACCCTGCGTAAGTTCACTCCCGAGGAGAAGGCTTACGACCTGCACTACGATCTGCAGCTGCAGAGATAATCTCCATACACAAAACCTCCCTTTCTTTCGAAAGGGAGGTTTCTTTTATTTTAGTTGCCAAACAGTCACTTCATAGGGCAAATAATCGCCATCTTCTTTCTCACTCAACCCGTAGTTAGACAACAACAGCTTCCCTTTGGGATGGTCGATTCTCCGCGCTTCTTCAAAATTACAGACAACCAAAATCTTACTGTCTCCATCCTCACGGAGATAAGCACAGTAGCTATCCCCCGGTGCCGACACTTCTTCAAAGCTGCCAACCGTCAACGCAGGGATTTCTCTGCGCAACCGCAGCAAATCCCGGTAGAATCGCCAGACGGACTTCTCCGATTCCAAATCTTTCTCCAGATTAATCTCCTGATACCGGCTATGCAGCGGAATCCAAGGCGTCCCCATAGTAAAGCCGCCGTTTTCTCCGCCATTCCAACACACAGGCCTGCGAGTATTGTCCCGACCGCCGAAATTGATCTTCTCAATGGCTTCCTCTGCTGTCATGCTGCTGCAAAGCTCTTTGTACATGTTCAGGCTTTCCACATCGTCAAATTCATCAATGGTATCGTGGTGGGAATTGACCATGCCGAGCTCCTGCCCCTGATAAATAAAGCACACACCCCGCAGCAAATACACCATTGCTGCAATGCAGGTCGCTGCCTCATACCGCAGCGCATTTTCATTTCCAATGCGGCTGAGCAGCCAGCCGTTATCGTGATTGTCCGTGAAGAGAGAATACAGCAGTCCCTGCTCTTGCATCAGCTTTTCCCATTTTGCAAGCCGCTGCCAAAGATCCTTCAGACCTGCAGGCGCGGCATTGAACTTGCCTTTCCGACCCACATCCTGATGGTCAAACTGGAACAGCGTGGAAAGCTCCTGCCGCTCCGGAGCAGCATGGCGGTACACCTCTTCAATATCCTCCGCCCAGCACTCGCCTACCGTAAACAGATGCTTCGTCTTTTCCCGGCCAAAGAGCGCCCGGATATATTCATGCAAATGTGGGCCGAAGGCATTCTGTCCGTTAAAATCCTTGGAAATCTGGTCGATCACATCCACCCGGAATCCGTCCACACCCAGATCCACCCAGAAATCCACCACATCCTGCATTTCTTTGACAACCTTGGGATTCTCCCAGTTGAGATCCGGCTGTCCCACCGCATAGGTGCGCAGATAGTACTGTCCTCTCAGTTCATCATACTGGTAAGCGCTGCCGCCAAACATACTCTGCCAATCGTTTGGGGGTGTATCAAACCAATAGTAATAGTCGCTGTAAGGATTATCCTTGGATTTCCGTGACTCCTGAAACCACTTATGACGGCTGGAGGTATGATTGGGCACCAGATCCATGATAAGCTTCATGTTCCGCTCATGCATCTGATCGATCAGTTCTTTGATATCCGCCATGGTACCAAAGTCTTCCCCGATCTTCCGGTAATCCTCCACATCATAGCCATTATCCTCATTGGGACTTTTGTAGCAGGGGCACAGCCAGATGGCGTTGATCCCCAGCTCTTTCAGATAGTCCAGCTTGCCGATCACGCCCTGCAGATCGCCGATACCGTCCCCATTGGAGTCACAAAAGCTCCGGGGATAGATCTGATAAACATTCCAGGATAAAAATTCCCGATATTTCCCTGTCAGCATAGATACCTCGTCAAATCATCTGCTGCCCGTTGATCATCAGCTTAAACTGCAGCCCCAGCTTGGCCGCCGCCTGCCGGCACAGGATCATCCTGTTCATAAAGATCTCAAAATAGTCCATCACGGAACTAAAATGGGTGTCAACAGACAGCCGCAGTTCCACCATGGTCCGTTCTTCATTGATCGCAAGCTCCGACTTTGTGACGGAATAATTCACCCGGTCATGGATATCAAATTGGGCAATATCCTTGGTGCGCACTCTGCTGCGGCGCACATCGGACTTGTCCGCCAGGATCAGCGCAGCAGCCAGTGCATTCACCGGCACACCGGTACCCTCATCGTGATTGCCAATGGCAGTGACAATCAGGGAGATCTCCTCTGCGGGAAAGCCCATCTTATCCAAGATACGGAAGGCCATCACTGCACCGCTCTGGCTGTGCTCGATCCGGTTGACCAGATTGCCGATGTCATGCAGATACCCAGCGATCCGCGCTAATTCTGCCGTTCGCTGAGGATAGCCCAGCATCTCCATCACATAGCCGGCCATCTCTGCTACATTGCCCACGTGTGCAAAGCTGTGTTCCGTATAGCCCAGCGCACCGAGCGATGCATCGGCCTGTACGATATATGTTTGAATGGCATCATCCTGCCTGATTTGTTCGTAAGTCATTTGTAGTCCTCCCGACTATAAGTATCTCTATAGATATATTATACCCAATTCCAGAATTCATTGCAAGTACGACAAAAAACGGTCTGCAACGCAGACCGTTTTCTTTACTTTCTCTTATACAGGCACATCTCATAACCGATACCATCTTCCTCACCGGACAGCAGCACTTCGCTCAGATACCACTGAGGGTCATTGTCCAGATTCGGGAAGAAAGTGTCCGACTCAGGAATAGTATGCACCTTTGTCACATAGGCGCTGTCGCAAAGCGGCAGCATCTGGCGATAAATGCTTCCACCACCGATAACCATCGCCCGCTCCGCTGTCTTGGCAAGCTCTGCCGCTTCTTCGGGACTGGCGCAAACCGTAAATCCGGGTATTTCCGTAACAGTGCGGGTCAGAGCCACATTGACTCTGCCGGGCAGCGGCTGTTTGCCGGGAAAATCCTCGATGGTCCGCCTGCCTACGATCACCATCGCACCCCGGGTGATTTCCCGGAAAAATTTACGGTCTGCCTTCAGTGCAACCGGCTGCGTGCCATCT
>JAZNJN010000031.1:0-18035 GCA_045578025.1 Faecousia sp.
AAAGAACTGGAAGAATGTATGTCCACCGCACCCTGTCCCCATTGCCATGGCGAGCGCCTGTCGGAGATCGCCCGGGCAGTGACGGTAGGCGGAATGGGCATCATGGACTTTTGCGCCATGAGTGTGGAAAAAGAGCTGGAATTCATGGAGAATCTCCATTTGGAGGGAAATCTGGCCGTGGTTGCGGAGCAGATCGTCCGGGAGATCGTGTTCCGGCTGCGCTTCTTGACGGATGTGGGTCTTTCTTATCTCACCTTGACCCGCGGAGCAGGTACCCTTTCCGGCGGCGAAAGCCAGCGGATCCGTCTGGCCACCCAGATCGGATCCTCCCTTATGGGCGTGCTGTATATTCTGGACGAGCCGTCCATCGGCCTGCATCAGCGGGATAACGATAAGCTGCTGGCAACACTCAAGCACCTGCGGGATATCGGCAATACCCTGATCGTGGTAGAACACGATGAGGACACCATGCGCTCTGCAGATTTTATCGTGGATGTGGGTCCCGGTGCAGGTAGCCGTGGCGGTCAGATCGTGGCCACCGGCACACTGGAGGATATTATTGCCTGCGAGGATTCTATCACCGGTCAGTATCTCTCCGGAGTGAAGAAGATTCCCGTTCCCTCCCGCAGACGGCAGGGAAACGGAAAGGCGCTGACCATTGAAGGTGCTTCGGAAAACAATCTGAAGGATGTGGATGTAACCATCCCGCTGGGGACACTCACTTGCGTGACCGGCGTATCCGGTAGCGGCAAGTCCAGTTTGGTGGGAGAGGTGCTGAATAAGACTCTGCTGGGCAGGCTCAATCATGCCCGTACCCGCCCCGGCGCCTGCCGGTGTATCAAGGGTCTTGAGCATCTGGATAAGGTCATCGATATCGACCAGAGTCCCATCGGTCGGACACCTCGCTCTAATCCTGCTACCTATACCGGACTCTTTAACGATATCCGGGATCTGTTTGCCTCTACCAATGATGCCAAGATCCGCGGTTACGGACCGGGTCGATTCTCCTTTAATGTGAAGGGCGGCAGGTGTGAAGCCTGCTGCGGAGACGGCCTGGTGAAGATCGAAATGCATTTCCTTGCGGATGTGTATGTGCCTTGCGAGGTCTGTAAGGGTGCCCGGTACAACAGGGAAACTCTGGAAGTGCAGTATAAGGGCAAGAATATCTCTCAGGTCTTGAATATGACTGCGGAGGAGGCAGTGGATTTCTTTGAAAATCTGCCCAAGATCCGCAGAAAGGCACAGACGCTGGTGGAGGTTGGCCTTGGCTATGTCAAGCTGGGACAGTCCAGTACCACCCTTTCCGGCGGCGAGGCCCAGCGGGTAAAGCTGGCAACCGAGCTTGCCCGGGTGTCAACAGGACGAACGATTTACGTGCTGGATGAGCCTACTACAGGCCTCCACGCGGCCGATGTCCACAAGCTGATCGATGTGCTGCAGAGGCTGGTGGAAGCCGGCAATACGGTGCTGGTCATCGAGCACAATCTGGACGTGATCAAGACAGCCGACTATATCATCGACCTGGGTCCCGAGGGTGGCGACGGAGGCGGTACGATAGTCGCAGCCGGCACTCCCGAGGAGGTCGCTGCCACAGAGGGCAGCTATACCGGCCAGTATTTGAAGCAGTATCTGAAATAAAAAGTCTGGCCTGCTTAGCAGGCCAGACAGATTAGTTGATATTTTCTTTTTGGTACAGTTCTGCAGGTAGGCTTTCCGAAAGCTCCAGCAGTCGGTGATTCCGTCCTCCTGCATAGTCGATCAGGAAGGTACTTCCGCTGCGGAGAATATTCTCTGAAGTCTGACGGATGGAAAGGGTCATGGTCAGCCGGTTGCCCCGGTCTTCAGACTGTTCCATCAGTACCGTGCCGCCATGAGCGGCAGCAGCGGAGCGGATCAGCACCATACCAAGACCGATACCGAAACGGCTGTCCTCAATGCCGGGTGCCCGGCGGTAACGGCTGTAAATGCTGCCGCGAATGCCCTCGGGAATGCCGGCGCCGCTGTCCTGCACTGTCAGATACAGCATATTACCGGAGTGGGTCAGCCGCGCCTCAATGGTACCGCCCACAGGGGTGAACTTCAACGCGTTGGAAAGGATGTTGTTCACTGCCCGTTCCAGCTTTTCATAGTCAACAAGGCAGCAGATGGATTCTTCCGGTCCTAAATAATCAAGATGCATTCCCACATGCTCCACCAGAGGCGCAGCGCTGAGGAAGATCTCCCGCATAATGCTGCAGACATCCCGAACTTCCTGTCGGGTAACCACATCCTGACAGTAGCGATAAGCATCGGACATATTGCTGATGATGCGCTGCATCTGAAAGAGTCCCCGGTTGATCCTTGCGATCTGATCCTGCATAGCAGGATCGCCATCCTCGCAGGACAGGGGGAAAAGGTGATCCGCAGTTGTCATTACATTGGTCAAAGGCTGACGCAGCTCCTGTGCTGCCAGTGCCATAGTTTGCAGCTGCTCCAGATCTTCATCCTGTTCCAGAAGGAAGACATCAAAATGATCCATTCGGGTAACGGACGCGCCGCAGGGAATGCCGGAAAGCTGAAGCGTCAAGTACAGACAACCTGAGCCAAGTTGGGCATATTCCGTTGCTCCGGTCAGCAGGATATCTTTCAGAAGCATGCCCTCTTTGATATTTCGCTTTTGCGCCTCCCGATTTGCCCGGAGGACGATGCCGTCCTTTGCGCAGAAGACCGGGCGTGCCATCAGATCCAGCAATGCAGCATATTCATTTATTTGTTCCATGATGTTCCTCCCTCATGGTATATCATGCGCAGAATTTGGTAAAACTTTCGCCGAGATATTTCGACAGAATCCTACAAGCTTTATTCTAGCGAAAATTTCCAAAAATAGCAAGGAAAATCCGTTTTAGAGGTGAAAAATATGTCGATTCACGAAGGACACAGACAGAGACTTAAAAATCGGTTTCTCAATGAAGGACTGGATCATTTTCAAGAACATGAGGTTTTAGAGCTGCTTTTGTTTTACTGCATTCCCCGCAGAGATACCAATGAGATCGCCCATGCCTTGCTGGAACGGTTCGGGAGTCTGGCCCAAGCGGTGGAGGCATCTGTGGAGGAACTGAAAAAAGTTCCCGGCATGGGAGAGAATGCTGCGGCTTTCTTGGCAATGCTGGGAGCATTTGACCGGTATTATCAGGTCAATAAGAATGCCCATGTGAAAATTCTGCAGACTATTGAGCAGTGCGGCGCTTATCTTGTGCCCAAATTTGTGGGTCGCCGGAATGAAACTGTGCTGCTTCTGTGTCTGGATGCCAAATGCAAGGTACTGTGCTGCAAGGAAGTGGGAGAGGGAAGCGTGAATTCTGCTGCTGTTCCCATTCGCAGGATCGTGGAAATGGCGCTGGGCTCCAATGCTACCTCTGTGGTACTTGCCCATAATCACCCCAGCGGCGTGGCGATCCCCTCCGGCGAGGATGTGCAGACGACAAAGCGGCTGGCTGCCGCATTGGCATCCGTAGATATCGAGCTGGCGGATCATATTGTTGTGGCGGATGAGGACTATGTGTCTATGACACTGTCCGGACTCTACAATAGTAAGGCTGTCCTGGTCTAATCAGGCAAAGGAGAAAACATGGATCGGTTTGTATTAAAATCGGACTATACCCCCTCCGGTGACCAGCCCCAAGCCATCGAGGGACTGGTAAACGGCGTAAACTGGGGACTGCGGGAGCAGACATTGCTGGGCGTCACCGGCTCGGGCAAGACCTTCACCATGGCATCGGTGATTGAAAAACTGAACAGACCGACACTGGTTCTTGCTCACAATAAAACTCTGGCAGCACAGCTTTGCTCGGAGTTCCGGGAATTTTTTCCGGACAATGCGGTGGAGTATTTCATTTCCTATTACGACTACTACCAGCCGGAGGCCTATATTGCTCACACGGATACCTATATCGAAAAGGATGCCTCCGTCAACGAGGAGATCGACCGGCTGCGCCACAGCGCCACTTCGGCACTTTTCGAGCGGCGGGATGTGATCGTGGTGTCTTCGGTGAGCTGCCTGTACGGTCTGGGTGACCCCATCGATTATAAGAGTATGGTCGTTTCCCTGCGAGTTGGTAATGAATATCCGCTGGATGCCCTCTTGCGAAAGCTGGCGGAGATCCGCTATGAGCGGAACGATCTGGACTTTTCCCGAAACAAGTTCCGTCTGCGGGGAGATACCCTTGAGGTTTATCCCGCCTATTGGTCGGGCAGGGCTATCCGTATTGAATTTTTCGGGGATGAGATCGACCGGATCTCGGAGATCAATGCTGTCACCGGCGTAGCAGAGCGGTATATCGACCATGTAGCAATCTATCCTGCCAGCCACTATGTGGCATCCAAGGAAAAGCTCCAAAGAGCCATGGAGGAAATTCGCAGAGAATGCGATGAGCAGGTAGCGTGGTTTCGCGCCCATGATAAGCTGATCGAGGCCCAGCGGATCGCCCAGCGGACAGCTTACGATCTGGAGATGCTGACGGAGATCGGCTTCTGCAACGGCATCGAAAACTATTCCCGGGTCATCCAGGGCAGAGCGCCGGGCACACCACCCACCACGCTGCTGGATTATTTTCCAGAGGACTTCCTGCTGTTTATCGACGAGAGCCACGTGACTCTGCCCCAGACCCGGGCCATGTACGCCGGCGACCGGAGCAGAAAGGATGCGCTGGTAAACTACGGTTTTCGTCTTCCCTCGGCCTACGATAACCGTCCGTTGAACTTTGAGGAGTTCGACAGCAAGCTCAATCAGGTGATCTATGTTTCCGCCACCCCGGCGGAGTATGAACGCACCCGGTCGGGACAGACGGTAGAGCAGGTGATCCGTCCCACAGGACTGCTGGATCCAGTGGTGGAGGTCCGTCCCATTGAGGGGCAGATCGACGATCTGATCGGTGAGATCAATGCCCGCACCGCAAGAAGTGAACGGGTGCTGGTGACTACGCTGACCAAGAAGATGGCAGAGGACTTAACGGTCTACCTGCAAAAGGCGGGGATCAAGGTGCGCTATATGCACTCGGACATCGGCGCCATGGAGCGAATGGAGATCATCCGGGATCTGCGGATGGCAAAGTTCGATGTGTTGGTGGGCATCAACCTCCTCCGGGAGGGCTTGGATCTGCCAGAGGTGAGTCTGGTGGCGATTCTGGATGCGGACAAGGAAGGCTTCCTGCGCAGTGAGACTAGTTTGATCCAGACCATCGGCCGTGCTGCCCGAAATGCAGAAGGCAGAGTTATCATGTACGCGGACAACATTACACCCTCCATGCGTGCAGCCATGGACGAAACTGCCCGCCGCCGGGAGATCCAGCAGGCCTTTAACGAAGCCAATGGCATCGTGCCCAAGACGATTATCAAGTCCGTCCGGGATCTGATTGAAATATCTTCTCCCACCGCGGAGCGGAAGGGAAGATCCGGCATCAAGATGACCAAGGCAGAAAAGGAAAGGGAGATCGCCCGTCTGGAAAAGCAGATGAAGGAAGCGGCAAAGATGATGGAGTACGAATACGCTGCCGTATTGCGTGACCAGATCATCGAACTGCGAGGCAATGGAATATAAAAAATCCCCCGGAACTGTAGTTCCGGGGGAAAGTTATTAAGATAGGGTATTACTCAGCCTTGCGGGCAGCCAGTTCTTCGCTCATCTGGTTCAGAGTCTTCTTGTCCAGGTTGTAGATAAAAGCGATACCGATAAACTGCAGCACAGCGCTGAACAGATACAGACCGGCAACCAGCCAGCACATGTTGTGAGAGGTTGTCAGAGACTGACCGATGGTACCCAGCTTGGAATCGTAGCCCAACCAACCCATGAACAACAGAACCATGGAAGGTCCAATGCCCTGAGCCAGCTTACGGAAGAAGGAGTGCAGGGAGTAGACGGTGCCCTCTTCGCGGGTGCCAAACTTCCACTCGTTGTAGTCAATGGCATCGCCCATCATAGCCCAGGAGACACAGGTGTAGACGCCCATTCCGATACCGAACAGGACAAGGCCGAAGAGGTAAACTACCAGAGACAGGGAAACGTTCTGGATCATGGGGAAGATCAGCATAACGACCGCGCCTGCCAGGGAAACAAGAGTACCGGCGACGGAAGCTTCTTTCTTACCGTACTTCTTAACGATCTTGGTGATAAAGGGCATGAACAGGAACATGGGCAGGAAACCGACCAACTGTACCACACCGGACAAGGATGCCATATTGAAATAAGTGGCAAACATAATGGTGGTTGCGGTGGTGGCGGAGTTCATACCAAGGAACATACCCATAGCAGCCAGGGTGGCGCCCACGGCGGGACGATTCTTCATGAAATTGCCAAAAGCCTTAATGACATTGAACTTCTCACCGGCTTCGTTTGTCTTGACGGAATTCTCATCCACACGAATGGTGATGTTCTTGATCATAAACACGAAAGCGAGGAAACCGAGGACACCCATAATCAGAGCGGCCCAGAAAACACGCTCGCCAAGCAGAATTTCCACCTGCTTGCCGGTTTCGGGGCTAAGGATAGCCTCGCCGATTTGGTAGGCTTCACCGGTGAGGGGGTTTGTGAGGAACTGCTCCTTTGTAAAGCCTTCGGGAATGAAGATTTTGTCCAGGAAGCCTTCTGTGCCGTCATAGTTGACCTTCTGCCAGATCAGCATAGGCAGAATGACGTTAGGCAGAATATTGCCGACCATAGAGCCGATGGAGCGCCAGGTGGAAAGCTGTGCCCGCTCGCCCACATCTTCGGTAACCAGGCTCAGCATGGAGCCGTAGGGGACGTTTGCTACGGTGTAGAATGCGTCCCAGATAATGTAGCCCAGGATGAACAGCATGGCCTTTACCACAACAGGTGCGTTGGGGAAAGGCAGGAAGACCGCGGCACCGCCGATCAGCAGACCGCAGGCGCCAATCAAGATGTAGGTTTTAAATTTGCCTCTTCTGTAATTTCTTCTGTCGTTGTCGATCAGAGAACCGATCAGGGGATCGTTGACCGCATCCCAGATCTGCACCAGCAGCAACAGGATAGACAGCAGACCGGTCTCCAGCATCATGTAGACCAACCAGAAGGTCTGAACAGTGCCCTTAAGGGCGAAGCTCATGTTACAGCCTAAGTCACCGGCGGCATATGCGATCTTATCGCGCATACCGAACTTGCGGTAACCCTTGGTATCCAGCTTAGGGGCTTTTGCCATAATTTTCTTCCTCCTTAATTTGTGCGGGCATACCCGCTTCAATCATATCTATTATAGTTCATGAACAAATTGTAACAAAGGGACAAAATGTCACTTCCGTGACACCTGCCGCAGATTTATTCCTGCAATGTTTTGGCGATAATAAACAAAATGGTTGATTCTCCCGAAGTTTCTTGATAAAATGTATGTAAAATAATGGAAGGGGCTGCAAAATGTACAAGCTATGCAAAACGGAACAGTCTGCAGCGCGGCAAAAAGCGCTGGAGAAAGGGCTGCTCCAATGTATGCTGGTGAAGCATTATGAGGAGATTTCCGTCAGTGATCTGTGTGACAGTATGGGTGTGCCCAGAAAGTCTTTTTACCGTTATTTTTCCGGCAAGGACGGTGCACTCCATGCCCTGATCGACCATACTTTAATGGGGTTTGAAGGGTTCACCACGCCTTACCGAAGAGGGAAAAGCCGCACCCTAATCAGTGAACTGGAAGGCTTTTTTGAGTTTTGGTTAGAGCATAAGCCTCTTTTGGATGCTTTGGCTCGTAGCGGAATGAGCGGAATGCTGATTGAGCGCGCTATCACCCACGCGCTATCCGAAACAGTTATGCCTAAGCGGTTTCTGCCAAAGGACACAAGAGATATGCAGAAGCAGATCACTATGTTCGGTGTGTGCGGCCTGATGTCCATGGTGCTCACCTGGCACCACGACGGGTATCAGCAGTCCCCTCAGGATATGGCCAAGGTGGCAGCGCGGTTGCTGATGGAGCCGCTGTTTCCCGGAGCAGATGATTATTTCTGAAAAAAGACCCTCCCACGGCAATTACGCCAATGGGAGGGATTTTTTATTCTCCAATATAGGTGAATCTGGGTCCTTGATAACCGTTTTTGTCCACGGTTTCTGTCCACATGGCGGCGGGTCTTACCCAAAGTCCGCCGCTCCCGTACAGTGCTCGGTAGACAACCATAGGTTCTAGGGTTTCCGAGTGACTGGCGATGCCGATCAGCTCATATTCTCCGCCTTTAAAGTGGCGGTACTTTCCGGGTAGAAGCTCCATAAGAGCACCTTACTTGGGAACATTGCCCCGGGTGGGATTGAGGATGGAGGCAGCGTCAAAATAGTTGGTATAGATGTTGGTATGCGCCATTTGAGAGCCGGTGACATTGATCCGCTTCAGCTGGATGTGCTCTGCGCTGACCGTCCCGGCGGTGAAGCCGATGTAGTAGCGGAAGCCGGCATTTTGCAGTACATTATACTTGCTGCCGGAGTATTCTTCAATCTCGCTGTTCTGAGCGTAGACCAGAATATTGGTAGCGCCGAAGACCGGGGTCACTTCAGCAGTCCAGTTGCGAAGGTCGCTCTGGATCTCTGCGGCGCTGACTTCGCCGTAAGAGGCGTTGGCGTAGGTGTAGCAGGCAAGGTCGTAACCGCTGTCCCGTAGGGCAGCCACCAGCTTCTGTGCGCCGGCAACCTGCTGGCTGTGGTAGGTATCACCCTTTTCCTCCTTAGTCGCGGCATCGGTGCGGTAACCGAAGATGCCGTCATAACCGGAGGGAGCAAGGATCGCCTTCGCACCTTTGTAGGAGAAGTCGGGATGCTTTTCGATAAAGGCATCCAGAATCGGGACCAGATCGTAAGCGCCGGTAACAGTATTGCCGGTGCTGTCCACCATTTCGCAGGTGACCTTGCCGTTTGCATCTACGATCATGCGGCTGGCAAAGCCTGCGCCGTCTTTGTCGGGCTCACCGTCGCCGTCGCCGTCTACCATGTAGGTGTAATAGTTTACATTGGTCTGCACCAGAAGCAGAGGTTTCTTGCCCAGAGGCAGCTGCAAAGGCTTCACAGCACATTCTGTTTTGCCATCATCGGTAACGGTGCAGGTGGTGAAATCGTCAAGACTGACCAGAATATATCCTTTGCTGTACAGCTGGTCTAGGATCTTGCTGAATTCGTCCACAGTGACGAAATTCTTGTTGTAAGCAGTGCCGTAATTCTGATTGATAAAGGCTCTGGAGGCATCGGCAATGAGGGTATGGAAAGACAGGGTGGTGATCTGCGAAGGATCGGCCCAGGTGATCATATTGGCTGAGAGCTGCAGATATTCGTTCTTAGTAGCGGTAAGGGCGGGGTAGGCAGTGATATCACCGGAGAAGGTATCGATCAGATCCGCTGCGCCCTGGTAATCATATTCCGCTGCCAGCACGGCAGCTTCGGTCAGAAGCCTGTCCGCTTCTTCGGCATAGAGATCCGCGGTAGGTGTGGTATCAGAAGGAGTGGCGTCGGTGGAAAGCTGGGAATCGGAATTTGCCCGACGGATCAGCGCGCCGGCAATAAAAATAATGATTAGGATAACGGTGATGCCCAAAAAGATGACAGGAAGATAGGCTTCCTTGATGATCTCCATTTGGGTTTTGCGGCGTCTGCGGGAATTTTCCGGTCCGCGGGTGTATTCTTCCATAAAAGACCCTGCCTTTCTGCTGTGATAAGGGTATTATACCTGCAATTGGAAATAATTGCAATACAAAACAAAAAACCTGCCAAAATTCGGCAGGCTTTTGTTGGTGGACCTGATCGGAGTTCGTTTGCATCTGCGCAAGCGCAGATAGAGGTGTTGTCGCCGTCAAGCCGGCGGCAAGCAACACTCATCCGCGTTGCATTTTTATTTTTCGAATCCGATCAGAGAATACTATGCTAACAAAAAACCACCCATGTGGGTGGCTTTTTGTTGGTGGACCTGATCGGATTCGAACCGACGACCCCTACAATGCGAATGTAATGCGCTCCCAGCTGCGCTACAGGCCCATGGGGTACTTTTGGATTATACTGCCGCGGGGTGTCTTTGTCAAGCGGGAGCAGAAAAAAGAGGGTACGCGATGTACCCTCTTTCATGATTATTCTTTGCTCTTACGCAGGTCATAAGCTTGGTAGCCTTTGCCCACCAACCAGTTGCCCAGAAACGCAAATCCAATGCCCAGTGCCACAGAAAACAGCACATCAGAAGGGTAGTGGACATACAGATAAAGCCGGGAAAAAGCGATGAGTACCGCAAGGATCATAGCAGGGATGCCCAGCTTCCGGTTGTGGATCAGAATCACCGTGGCAGCCTCTAAGGATGCCAGCGTATGCCCGGAAGGGAAGGAAAAATCGTGCATGGCATCTATCAGCAGGCGGATGGTGATGCCGAAATGCTCCAGCTGATAGTCATAGGGACGGGGGCGGGCGATCAGCGGCTTCAATGTGACATTGCACACGATCAGACCCATGATCAGCGCTGCGCCCATACCAAGACCGATCCTCCGGTACTTGGGAAAGAACAGGAACAAAACGGCCAAAATGATCCAGAAGATGCCCGCATCACCCAGCATGGTGATCAGCGGCATGACAGTATCGAGAAAGGCACATTGCAGGTTGTCAGCGATCCATTCCAAAATGGGAAGATCAAAGCTTTCTGCAAGGAAGCTGAAAAAACCTGCCATGTCATGCCTCCTCGAAGAGTGCGGTAAGAGTCATAGGCTCCAACGCAGTACCGGAGGGGAGGAACACTTCGTTGCCGTCCACGGGCTCAAAGACCACAGTCAGGGTGGTGTTGCCGTTGTCGTCATGACCCTCCTGCGCCCAGCCGGTAAATACCTTGCCTTCGGGTGCAGCGATGGTGGGGAGCTTTACAGAGCCAGCGTGGGCATCCACAAAGGTGGAGGACAGCACCTCGTCGCCATTTATAAAGGTCAGCAGCACCTTTTCCTGCCGCTGCTGCACATCAATGTTGGTCGCTTCCATAACCAGCCACTTGCCATTGGCATTCTTTTTGAAGAACATGGTGTTGTTCAGTTCGTATTCCTTGACAGAGCCGTCAAAACGGGTCTGATTCAAGGTCACATCAATTTTGATGGAGAACAGGTCGTCGCTGTAACGGTAGTAATCGCTGTAAACCGCTTCGCTGAAGTCGTAGGAAGCACCGGACTGCACCCAGCTGATGTCACTTCTGCGAATGGTTTTATAGAAATTAGAATTAGTATCAAAGTGCTTTTGCACATCACCCAGTGTCGCTTTGCCGATCATGTACTTGGCATAGGTCTGGGACGCGTTCAGCGCCAGCTCCTTTTCCTCGGTAGAGGCTGTCTGCTGGGGAATATCCAGCTTATAAATGCCGGTATCCTGATCTAAAGTGACTGGGACTTCCTTTCCGGATGCGTCCTTGACAACTACTTCCGGAGCGGTCAGCAAACCGGTGACCTGCTGCTGTTCCATCCGGAAGCCGTGAACACCTTCCGGCAGGTAGTTTTCTGCTTTCGTCGATACGGTGCGGATGGTGTGCCCCTCATTCAGAGCAACACCGTTGATGTACACGGTGTATCCGGGCAGTTTTTCCACGGTCACATATGTGTTGCAACTGAAGAATACTTCCACAGTGCCCAGTTCCCACTTGGGGAACTCGGTCTTACTTTCAGCACCGCCGGTGAGGGTGAAGGAGGCGATTTTCTCGTCGTCAAGCTTGATGATAAATTTCTTATCTCCGGAAAGACCGGCAGAGGTCTCCAGACAGGTCAGCTCCTTGTCGCCAACTCTCTCTTTCATATAGGAAGCAAAGGTATCTGCATTATCGAAGGTGCTGCTTTCAATACCGGCCAGCTTGTAAATGTTCTTCCAGTCCGGGTTTTCAAACAATTCTGCATAGACCTGATCTCGTTTGTAGTTGGGCTGAGAAGCTTCGTAGCGGATCAGCCAATCCCGCAGGGGATTCATAACGCAGATCATGGCGATGAAAAACAAAAGAATACAGGCGGCGTAGATGCTGTAGAACAGAATGGTGCCATTTTTACTGACAGCAGGGCGCTGCACCTGCGCATCCGGAGTATGCACAGGTGCAGAAACGGCAGGTGTCTTGCACTGGGGATTATTCTTTGCAAATTTTCCTTGATACATAGCTTAATCCTCGCTGCCGGGCCGAACCATAAAGAAGGTCGGCATACGTCTGGGCTCCTTCTGCAGGAGCGAGTAGTTGTTGATCATGTGGATCTCGTTCACAGCACCCATCTTACCGCAGGTATCCTTGTAGAGCATCACGGTGGAAGAGCCACCGTCCAAGTTGCAGGCGTTCACGGCCTTATACTCCATCATAATGTCGATGATGTCCGCGTAAGAGCCGCCCAGAGAACCTGCCTGCCGACCGTCGATGCACAGGAAGATCACCGTGCCGTCAGAGCGCTGACCGATAGCGGTACGGGGATTAAAGCCGGAATTGGAGTTGTAGGCCTCTTCGTTGACCTGTCCGTCCATGATCAGGACGGGGCCAAAGCAGCAGCCATCCCGGATCTTCAGTTCCATGGCTTTTTCGGCGGTCATGGTCTTGGCGACCACCATGATGTTGTCTTCGTTAAAGCCCACAAAGCCCCATTCCGGCGCTTTGCCGGAATTCCAGACCACTTTGCCGTCAGCAATTACCAGACCCTCGGGAACACTGCCCACCACGGAGCTGGAGGTGCCGTTGTCGAAAAAAGCACCGCCATTAATGGCAGCGATGGCACCCTGGGTCACGATCTCTCTATTGATACGGGTGCCGGGAATGCTGGTGGAGAACTTTTCCGTGGAGGTTGCTATATAGACAGAGGAAGGATCCCGGATCAGCATGACATAGGCATTGTAAGTGTCGCCGTAGACATATTCAATACGGATGCCGTCAGGATGGCCTTCCCATTCGGCGTTGGTCAGACTGTTGCCCGGTTGGATAACCACCTGCCCGGAATTGGAAACGTCATTGGGAAGGGTAGCGGAGATGTTGGTCTGGATCTCTTCCACAGCCTCTTTGCCGATAAAAATTCCGGGAAACCACTTCATACCGGAGGATTCCAGCATGGACATGGTCAGAACATCTCTTGCAGATTCCGAAGGACCATTGAAGATCAGATTGCAGACCATGCAAAGACCGATCACCACCAGAATGATCACGGTGAAGAAAACCAGCAAGCTCCGGCGCAGGATCATGCCTGCCCGTCCGGAGCGCTTTTTGGGTGCGCGGCGGTGTTCCATCTGTATGTTTTCCATATAAAACCTCTTATTGTTCGTTCTTTTGGGCAAATACCCAGCGCTGCTGGATCACAAAACTGGCAAAAAACAGGGCAGTCATGACCAGTGCGTAGATCAGACCCCGAAGCAGGGTAGCTTCTGCGGAGATGTTAAACAGTTCGTAAATGCCGTAGGTCAGTCCCAGCTGTGTCAATGCTTGGGGAACAGCAAGGGCAAAGTATTTTGCCAAAGCCAAACCTGTGGACACCTGAGCAGTAAATACTAGCTTTTTGTTGGTAAAAAAGTTCATCAGCGAGGAAAGGATCCTTGCCACAGCCAAAGGAATGGCAGTTAAGGCAAAGCCATGCAGTGTGTTTTGGAGCAGAGCGGTCAAAAGGATAAAGAGACCTTCATCTACCACGGCGCTGGCAAGGGAACTGAGGGTATACTTAAAGAAATGGGCGAGGATCAGTTTGTAGATCCGCCAGGAATCCCGGATTGCCCGGAAATGGGAGCTTTTGTTCTCCTCGATGTACACGGTGCGGATCTTGACCTCGTCAAAGGGCATTCCATATGTTTTCATTGCCAACAGCATATTGGTCTCATATTCAAACCGATCACCGTGAATGGAATTTAGGATCTCCAGATCTTTTCTGGGGATCGCCCGCAGGCCGGTCTGGGTATCGGAGATGACCATGCCAACGAAGACCTTGAATACGAAAGAGGTGATTTTGTTGCCGTTGCGGCTGCGGAAGGGGACATCCGGCTGATCGAAGTCCCGAACGCCCAGAGTATGCCGTCCGGTCTGCAGCATATGCTCTGCACAGGCTTTGGTGTCCGCAGGATGATGTTGGTTATCACCGTCTACGGTGACCACACCCTTGGCCTTGGGGCGGTTCTCCAGAAACCATGTAAAAGCGGTCTTTAAGGCAGCGCCCTTGCCCCGGTTGATTTCGTGATGCAGCAGGTGGACTTGGGGATGCCGGGCAGCTTCCTCGAAATAATGCAGATTTTCCGGTTTGCTTCCATCATTCACAAGAATGATATCGGTGAAACCGTACCCCAAAAGACCGTCGATGACAGTATTCAGCTTCTCGTCCGGATCCAAAGAGGGGAGAACTACGGAAATATCAGAAAGCATAGACAAGTTCGCTCCTTTCCTGCAGCTTGGGTAATTTACGATGCCAATTATTATATCATAAAAAACAGGATAAGGGAAGTGGTTTTCACCGGGGAATTGGCGGAAATTGTTGGTTTATCTACTGATCGACCAAAGGTTTCGGATCTGGCCTTTGATATCGTCATATGCCCAAAGGGTGTTGGAATTTTCTCTGCTGTTGGGGTCGTTGATCCGGATCATGCCGTCTTCATAGCCAACCATGACCAGAAAATGGCCACTGGTGGTAAAATCTCCGGGGCCTACAACACAGATGACTGGAGTGCAGGCATCCAGAGCCTTGCGGATAAGGTTTTCATCCAGAGGCAGTTCGGTTACCTGAAACCCCAGTTTTTCTCCGCCTTCGCTGATCAGTGTCCAGGAAGATCCGCTGCCGGACACATAATAGCCGTTGTCGGAGGCGAATCGGATCATGGCATCGGGGGAGTAGGTACTGTCGCCGGTCAGATATACCGCAGCCATGGAAAGACAGACCGGCCCACAGGCGGTAATTGCAGCGAAATCGCTGCCATAGTGCAGATATCCCCACCGCTGATCCCACTGCAGAAACAGCGGAACAGCCGTACCTTCGATATCCTGCGTCAGGTCAATAGAAAATGTTTCCTTGCTGGCTGTGGGGTACTCCAAAACAAATTGCTCCGTTTCCGGATTGCGTTCCAGCAGATGCACAAGGCTTTTGGGATAGCTCCAATAGGAAAGTCCGTTTTCCTTGGCGTAATCCCAGACCTTTCTTTGGGCATCGTTTTTGGGTAGGGTGGTGCAGAAGGCGGCAATGCCGCTAACGAGCAAGGCGGCGCATAAGATGATAAGTAAAAGCCGGATGCGGCTGAATCGAAAAGTGTATGTTTTCATTGTGTATCCTCCTGGGAGATGGGATGTTTCCAATTCTATCACACTTTCTGGGAAAAATCATTGCCCGGTTATTAAGATTCTGTTATTTTTGAAATAAAAAGAGCTTCACCGCTTTTTGCGGTGAAGCTACAGGAAAAGGTGGCTACGTATCTTCCACCAGTCGGGTCTTACCCAGCTGTACTTTATGATAGTAGATCAAAGTGATGGTGCTGCAAAGCAGCCAGCCGGCGGGATAACTCATGGCAATGGGGATGATCTCATTGCAGATCCGGGACATGACAAACAGATAGATCTGCCGGAACACAACAAAGGTGCTGATCATGATGACCATTGGTGCTTTGGTGTTTCCTGCGCCCCGCAGTGCACCGGAATAGATCTGGTTGAAGCTGCAAAGCACATAGAAGGGACTGATCCAGCGCAACAGCAGTGCGCCGTATTCTACCACTTCCGGTTTGCTGTTAAAGAATGCCACAATAGGCTCGGAGAAAATCAGTACCGGGATCATCAATACCACTGTGGAAATCACAGCCAGTGTGATGGATACCCGTACGCCCTTCTTTGCCCGGTCAACTTGATTTTTGCCCAGATTCTGTCCAACAAAGGTAGTGGATGCCAGAGAGATGGATTGCATGGGTAGGAACAGAAGCTGATCCACCTTTGCGTAGGTGGTCCAGCCGGACATACAGTTGTCACCGAAGAAATTGATATAGGACTGCACAAATATGTTGGAGAAGGCGGTGATGGCCATCTGCAATGCAGCGGGAATGCCCACGGTAAAGATCTTTTTCAACATATCCCAGTGGAGCTTTAGATCCTTGACCACCAGCTTCACGCAGTTATCTGCCCGCAGGAGGGCGATGACCACCAAAACTGCAGATGTACCCTGAGAGAGAATGGTCGCCAGTGCTACACCTTCGACGCCCATGCCGAATACCAGCACGAACAAAAGGTCCAGCACGGTGTTCATGACAGCGCAAACTACCAGGTAGTAAAACGGACGCTGGGAATCGCCAACGGCGCGGAGAATACCGGCACCGATGTTATAGACCATCAGTCCCAAAATGCCGGAGAAGTAAATAGTAAGGTAAGCGGTGGATTCCGGCAGCACATTCTCCGGCGTGTTCATCAGATCCAGCATGAAAGGTGTCATGCCAAGGCCGACTGCCGTAAACAGCACACCTAAGATCAGTGTCATGACCATGGCGGTATGAACGGTATCGTGGACCTTGTCATGGCGGCGGGCACCGTAATACTGGCTGATGACAACACCGGCACCGGAGGAAAGGCCCATGAAAAAGCCGATGAGCATATTCACGATGGGGCCCACGGTGCCTACTGCGGCGTAGGCTTCGTTGCTGACATAGCGGCCCACCACCCAGGTGTCTACCATATTGTAAAGCTGCTGGAACACATTGCCTACCAGCAGGGGCAGGGCAAAGGTAATCAGGTGTTTTACGATACTGCCCTCTGTCATATCCACATCCCGTTTTCTTCGGGGATGCAGATTTTGATGGTGAAAATGGGGCAGATGAAAGTGCCGTCTACTTGGCATGAAAGGATTCCTCTTTTCTCTTTATCTCTTAAAGCACACCGGTGAGGAAGATCTCCAGACCGATCACGATCAAAATCACGCCGCCCAGAATGCCAGCCTTGCCGGAGAGCTTTGTTCCGGCGCGCCTGCCGAGCAGGATACCTGCCATGCAGATCACGAAGGTCACAAGGGCGATGATCAGCGCGGATGCAAGGGCCATGGGAAACTGGTATTCTGCGATAGTAAAACCCACAGACAGGGCATCAATAGAGGTGGCAATGCCCTGCACCACCAGTGCGGCAAAGCCTACCGGAGGCTTTTCTTCACCGGAATCCTGATTTTTGATGCCGTCGCAGAGCATTTTTCCACCGATGTAACCCAGAAGCCCCAGCGCGATCCAGGGGATCAGCGCTTCAAAAGCGGTAAAATACTGGACAACGGTGTGGATGCACACCCAGCCGATCAAGGGCATCAGTGCCTGAAAAAACGCGAACATGCCCGCGACGGAACACATTCTGCCAGTTTTCATGCCCGGCTCATTCAAACCGTTGGCAAGGGACACGGAGAACGCGTCCATAGCAAGCCCAATGCCCAGCAGGATGCTGTTGAAAAAGAATACAAAGTTCCAGTCCATTAAACTTCTCCCAAAAATAAAAGCCCAAATCGGCAAAACCATACCTAAGAATAAAGATCCGCGAGAAAAGATTTTACCATATTTCGGTATTCCCGTCAACTGTTGCTGCAAAAAGAGCCGCCACCGATTTGGTGGCGGCTGAAAAGGTTTAATCGCTGAGCATGGTTTCTGCTTTCAGACCCTTTTCTGTCTGCAGGAAGATCAGCTTGACACTGGCGGTGGTTTGGACACTGCCATTAAAGGTTTTGGTATCTACCACATAGGTCACATCGCAAAGGTAACGGCCTTCGCCGATGTTTATGTAGTGCCCCGTGGTAACAGACGCCAGCTTTGCGCCCCGGTCGGAGACCCAGTACAGTCCGTCAATGGCATTTTTCATCCGCTTTGCCAGTTCCCCGCCGGGAACCATGTGCTTTGCAAGACGGTTATAGTTGCCGGTGGTGTCGTTGCCGGTGCAGGAGGTGAAATCCATGTAGCACTGGATATAATCCCGAATAACGGTATCCAGAGCGGAGATCTCCTCTGCGGTGCAATTGTTGAGGAATGCATTCATATCCGTGTCATCGGTGATGGACACAGGATTTCCGGAAGGGTCGGTAACTGTCAGCGCGCCTTCTCCCAAAAACGGACCGGCAGTATAGGTGACCATGCAGGG